>DATJUM010000183.1:0-21615 GCA_035502355.1 Rhizomicrobium sp.
TCACGGAGCTGAATTCAAGGGTGGCCGAACTTGCTGCCGATAATCGCCATGTCGGGCTCGAGCAGCGGATCGCCGCCACGCAGCAAACGCTCGAACAGTTGGAGCAGCAGCAAAAGGATGCCGCACAGCGCCTCGTGGAAACGCGCCAACGCGAAGACGCCACAGTGTCCACTGTATTGGACTTGCAGGGAAACGTCGCGGACCTAAAATCGCAATTCGCCGAACTTGCCGCCGACAATCGCTACGTCGCACTGGAGCGCAGCCTTTCCGAGCTGGCCAGCCGGACCGAGGCGACATCGACGGATCTGGCCGCTCTACAGGCCAGATCCGGCGCGGTCGATGAAGTCCTCAAGACTCTGGACGAACGGCTCGAATCGGATGCCCGCAAACAGGAAAACGCACTTTCGGAATTGAAGACGAGCCTGCTTGGCCAGACATCGCAGACGCTTGGCGAGCGATTCGATGCGGAAAGCCGCAAACAACAGCAGGCGTTTGCCGAATTGAAAGCGAGCCTGCTCGACCAGCTGTCACGAACACTGGACGACCGGCTGGATGCCGACGAGAAGAAACAGGCCGAGACGCTTCAACAGCTGCATGTAAGCTTTGTGGCCGAGGCACTGAGGAGCCTCGGTGAAAAACTCGAGGCAGAAAGCGTCAAGCAGCAGCAGGCCATTGCAGAACTGAGGGCGTCTCTTGCGCCGCAGCTGCCGGAGGCTTCGGCCACGCCGGAAGCCCGGCAGGCGGCACCAATTGTCGAACACGAAGCATACGCGCATCAAACGCACGACCACGAAGCGTACGCACACGTAGCCCACACGGACGAAGCCGAAGGGACGCTCCCGCCCGTCATCATATCGGAGCCGCACGAAGACGTTCTCGAACTTGAGGCAGCCGTGCCGGCCGCCGCGGCCGAAGCTACGGCCCCGCACGATGATCATCGCGCTCCCGAGGCGGCACCGCCGCCATTCGCGGAGTCGATTTTCGCAGCCAATGCGGCGCCGGCCATGGCTATCTCTGCCGAGTCGTTGCAGCCGGCCGCCGCCTTCGCACACGACGATGCAAGCCTGCACGCCGCCGTCAATCCCGCCTCGATCCTCTCCGCCGCGCGCCAGTCGCTGCAGGCGGCGGCCCAGAAAACCGAAATCGAGGGAAAGACGAAGGAGTTCTTCAGCCTGCCCTTCATGCGGTCGGGCGGCGCGCGCGAAAAAGGCAAGAGCGAAACCACGAGCTATGCGCTTCTGGCCTGCGTCGTCCTCGTCGCCATCATCGCGGTCGCGGTGACGGCGGGCGAATTGATCAGCGGCTCCTCGCCTGCATCCGATGTTCACCCCGCGCCAGCTACCGCACGGGCCGCGAAGCTGGCGCCGGCGGTTCACGCCACAGCGAAGCCTGTGCCCGCAGCGGCCATCAAGCGTGTTTCCAGACAGGCAAATGCCGGCGACACAAAGCGCCAGCTCGCGGTTCTTGCCAGTGCCGGCGACTCGCAGGCCGAAATGCTGCTTGGGCTTCAGCAGTTGAGCGGCCCCAACAAGGCCCAGGCCGCAGCTTGGCTTCAACGCGCTGCGGTTTCGGGCGAGCCCGTCGCGCAGTACAGGCTGGGCACGCTATACGCCGAAGGGCGCGGTGTTTCCGCAGATGCCGCGCGGGCGTTTCACTGGTATTCGGTGGCGGCGCAAAACGGCAATCGCAAAGCCATGTCGAATCTCGCGCTAGCCTATGCGCAGGGAACCGGCACGGCGAAAAATCCAGTGGAAGCGGCGCGCTGGTTCTCCAAAGCCGCTCAACTCGGCCTTGTCGACGCGCAGTTCGACCTCGCCATTCTTTACGAGCGCGGACTTGGCGTGCCGCAGAGCCTCGTGGATGCCTATCGCTGGTATCTGATCGCGGCGAAATCAGGCGACACGGAGTCGAAGGACCGCATCGAGGCGATCGGTTCCCAGCTTTCGCCGGAAGACCGCGCCGCTGCCGAAACCGCGGCCGCCCAATTCAAGCCGCAACCCATGAACGCGCACGCCAACGAGCCGCAATAAGGGCCGCAAAATCTTTTCCCCTCTTGCGGGGGAGATCGAAATTTGCGCACGCAGCGGTGCCGGCCGACCTGTCCATTGCGCATTGCCAGCGTCTCGCCATATTGAAGTCAGCGCAAGCTTGCCCGGATATGGGCAGTTTGTGTTCGGCCTCGATTGGCCCGCAAGCGGGCAGATGAAGGAGTATTCCCATGCACAATGAAGATGCAAAAGCGCGGCGCACCGCCGCCCTGCAGACGCCGAATGATCTCGGCAGCAATGCGATGAGAGATATTTCCGGAGCGCTGAACGCGCTCCTTGCCGACACTTTTGCTCTCTATCTCAAAACCAAGAACTTTCATTGGCACATGTCCGGCCCCCATTTCCGCGACTACCACCTTCTGCTTGACGAGCATGGCGACCAGATTTTTGCGATGACAGATCCCATTGCCGAGCGCGTCCGCAAGCTCGGTGGAACAACCATTCGTTCCATCGGCCATATCGGACGCCTTCAAAGGCTGAAGGACAATGACGCCGAGTTTGTCACGCCCGACGACATGCTGGCGGAACTACGGGAAGACAACAAACAGCTTGCGGCCAGCCTTCGGGAAACACACGCACTTTGCGACGAGCACAATGACGTGGCGACGGCGAGTCTGATCGAGGTTTGGATCGACGAAACCGAGCGGCGCGTCTGGTTCCTCTATGAGGCTGGGCGGAGAATCTGATTCCTCCGCCGCAGGCGGCTATTCCGCCGCGGCGCGAAGGGCCGCAGCCCGGGATTTGCTTCCTGCCGTCTCGGGCTCGTCGCCCTCGACCTCCAGATTCTTGAGCCAATCGGGCTCTTTGCCCACCCTGGGCTCGAGGAGACGCTGGATATTCGGATGAAGAACCGCGACTTGCGCCGGCTTCTGCTCGGGCTGAGACGGCGCGGTCTCGATCCGCGAAAACAGCGGATGCGGCCAAGCTTCGGCATTATTCCGCGCCGGCATCTGTTCGGCCCATCTCGCGCGCCGCTCCTGGCTCCGCGCAGCTTGCTCCTGTTCGCGCCACATCCAGACGAATTCGACATAAAGCCGGTCGCCGAGCATCTCGCGCAAATCCGTTAATGTGGGCAGAAATGTCAGTTTCATGACCCCGCTCCGTTGGCAGCCAAGCGCACTGTGCCGGTCCCAATCTGAACCCAGGATGAAACGCGCGAACTGTGGCAGGGTGTCATAGCACCCCCTCCTGCGTCAGGAAGTCCGACCAGCGGCACCAAAATGCAACACTCAAATGGTTGCTATATCCGGCTTTGCAATCTGCGCGCCGCGATTGCGCAACAGCCATGCGTTTAACCATGCCCTCGGAACGGTTCGACGCAGTGGTTCTAGGATTGGGAGCGCTGGGAGCCGCAACCACCTTCCAACTCTCGCGGCGCGGCGCCCGCGTTCTGGGTCTCGACCGTTTCGCGCCGCCGCACGAATTCGGATCCACGCATGGAAAAACACGAATCACCCGCGAAGCAATCGGCGAAGGTGCGCATCTGACGCCGCTTGTGCAGCGTTCCCACATGCTGTGGCGCGAAATCGAGCGGCAAACCGGCACTTCGCTTTTCACGCCCAGCGGCGTCCTCATCATTTCGAGCGCAACCAAAACAAGCCGCACACATGTCGCAAATTTCTTCGACAATACGGTAAACGCTGCGCGCAATCACGGCATCCGGCACGAAATCTGGGATGCGGAATCCCTCCGCAGCCGCTTTCCGCAATTTCATGTCCATGAATATGAGATAGGTTATTACGAACCCGGTGGCGGGTTTCTGCGGCCGGAGGACTGCATCAGAGCCCAGCTCGGGCTGGCGCGGCGAAACGGGGCCGATATTCACCTGAACGAGCAGGTCACGGGCTTCGACATCCGGGCACGCGACCTGCTGATTACGACCGACAGGGGTAATTATGTCGCAGACCGGCTGGTCGTTGCTGCGGGCCCCTGGCTGCCCCAGTTGCTGGACCGTGAACTCGCCCGCCTGTTCCGCATCTATCCCCAGAAACAGTTCTGGTTCACGCCGCGTGACGATATGTTTCAAGCGCGGCGGTTCCCAGTATTCATCTGGGAACTGAGCGGGCCGAAGCAGGCCATTTACGGATTTCCGGACATCGATGGCACCGGCGTGAAAATCGCGACCGAGCAATATGACCTGGTTGCCGCACCAGGCGGGAGCGTGGCGCCGGCCGTTCCATCGGAATACCGCTCGATGCACGAATCCTATGTCGCGCCGTTCTTGCCGGGACTAGGCGCGACCTGCGACCGGGTCTCGACCTGCTTCTATACTGTCACGCCCGATTTTGGTTTCGTGCTCGACCGTCATCCCGCGAGCGGGCGCGTCCTCATTGCGTCGTGTTGTTCGGGTCACGGCTTCAAGCATTCCGCCGCGCTCGGCGAGGCGGCATCTCAGCTGATTGTTGAGGGCAGAAGCGACATCGATCTCACACCCTTTGCCCTGGCGCGGTTTTCCGACTGAGCGGGGTCAGCTTCTCTCGCCGCCATGGGCAGGCCGCGTCCGATTGTCTCTTGTGCGACACAGAATGAATCACGACATTCGCGCGCTCAGGGGGTCGCAAGGAGCGCGGGAGAAATCGCGCAATGCTTGAACTTTATTATTGGCCCACGCCCAACGGGAAAAAGGTCTCCATCCTTCTCGAAGAACTCGGGGTTCCTTATGTGCTCAAACCTGTGCATATCGCCCGCGGCGACCAGTTCCATCCCGATTTCCTGAAAATTTCGCCGAACAATCGCATGCCGGCACTCGTGGATACGGCACCGCGAAGTGGCGTGGAACCGGTCACGATTTTCGAGTCCGGCGCGATCATGATGTACCTTGCAGAAACGGCCGGGCGCTTTTGGCCGCAGGAACTGCACAAGAAATACCAGGTGGTGCAGTGGGTCATGTGGCAGATGGCCAATCAGGGCCCGAAATTCGGAGAGCAGGGCCATTTCACCCGCGCGGCCCAAACGCCGGCGAATGGCGATCTTACTTACGCGCTGCGCCGCTTCGGCGATGAAGTGCACCGACTTTATGGCGTAATGAATCTCGGCCTGTACCAGGAGCGCTATCTGGCGGCAGGCGAATACACAATTGCCGACATGATCTGTTACCCGTGGGCGGCCGGATGGAAACTGCGCGGCGTCGATCTCGACGAGTTCCCCAACGTAAAGCGCTGGCTCGCTGAAATCGGCGAACGCCCTGCGGTGCGCCGCGGCATGGCTACCGGTGCCGAATTGGCCGAGGATCCCGAAACGCTCTCCGAAGAAGAAAAGACGCGCCGCCAGAAACTGCTTACCAACCAGCGTGCCACGCCGATCCCAAAAGAATGGATGAAGGCGGGGTAAGCGTGCTGCATCCGTGCTGTGCGTCCAGACTTGCTACTCCAGATCCGGATACGGTCCCTTGCCGCCTTCGGCGATAAAGCGATCGATCCGCGCGGTAAGCACAGGCAGCGGCACGGAGCCCATCTGCAGTACCGTGTCGTGGAAGGCGCGCAGGCTGAATTTGGAGCCGAGCGCTTTTTCGGCCTTCTCGCGCGCTTTCAGGATTGCCATTTCGCCGAGGTAGTAGGAAAGCGCCTGGCCCGGCCATGAGATATAACGATCTACCTCGGTGCCGATCTCGCGTTCGGGCAATGCCGTATTGTCGCGCATGTATTCGATCGCCTGTTCGCGCGTCCAACCTTCGGAATGAATTCCGGTGTCGACGACCAGACGCGCGGCGCGCCATATCTGGTAGCCCCACATGCCGAAGACATCGTACGGCGTCTTGTACATACCCATCTCGAGTCCGAGACGTTCGCAATAGACAGCCCAGCCTTCGCCGTAAGCAGAGATGTAAGTCATGCGCCGGAAATCCGGCATATCCTTGCGTTCGTTGGCGAGCGGGATCTGGAACGCGTGCCCCGGCGCGGATTCGTGAAGAGTGAGCGCGGTCAGATTGTAGAGCGGACGCGATTTGAGGTCATAAGTATTGAGAAGATAGATGCCGGGTCCGCCGCGTCCCGCCGTGTAGAATGGCGCGATATCGGCCGGCACCGGCTTGATCGCGAAACGCGAACGCGGGAGCAGGCCGAAATAGGTTGAAGCTTTTCCGTCGAATTCCTTGGCAATCCACGCCGCGCGCCGCAAGAGCTCGTCGGGCGTGTCCACATAGAATTTCGGATCGGTGCGCAGATATTTCAGGAAATCCGCGAAGTCGCCCCTGAACCCCGTCTTGTGCATTTTGTCGACCATCTTCTGATGGATGGTCGCGACCTCCTCCAGGCCGATCTTGTGAATCTCGCCCGGATCCATGTCGAGCGTGGTGAATTCGAGTATCTTCGATTTGTAATAAGCCTTGCCGTCGGGAAGATCGTCCGCTGCGATCGTGGTCCGGGTGCCGGGAATGTAGTCGTTGCGCATGAACTGCAGCAGATCGCGATAAGCCGGAATAACTGCATCCTGTACGGTATTCAGCGCATCGGCGCGCAGCGACTCCCATTCCGGCGGAGGAATATTCAGCGCATTGTTCTTGAACGGCTCCAGAAAGACGCTGTCCTCCGGCTTGGCGTCCGCCACCGCTTCGATCGCCTTGTCTCGGCCCGTCATCGTCACTTTGGGAGGCGTGAATCCGCGCTTGAGCCCGGCGCGCATCTCGCCGGTTTCCTCGCGGAAAAAGCGCGGAATGTCGGCCAGCCATTTCACGTAGTTCCGATAGTCGGCGACGGTGCGGAAATTGCCGCGCGGCGTTTCGGTGATGTCGGAGTAGAAGGACGAATCGGAATTGACCGGCATCTCGTAGTCGCGGAATTGTTCGTCCGCGATCAGCGCCGCGATCTGCGGCCGGTAGACGTCGTAGTCGACCTGCACTTCAGGCGTGAGCTGATCGCGGGGGATCGCATCGACCTCCTTCAGCACCTCTGTCCAATAGGCGAGCCGTGCGGCTTCGGATGCCGGGTCGGCTTTGGGCAGATGATCGGGCAACGGTTCACGCGTATTTTCTTCGTCGCGGATCCCGAACTGCTCTTTCCGCCACTGCCATTCCTTCGTGTAGATCGCCTTGAATCGCGCATCTGCGCTGGCATCCGCGGCGCGGACACTCTGAGCACCCATGACCAGCGCTCCAATCAGGATCGTCATCCCGGCCGCGAGGCGAGCCGGGACCAGGTATGCGCGCGTCCGCGCGCGCGGGGATGACAAACGGGAGGAAAACCACATTTTCTCACCCCATGCCCGAAAACGATTTGGGCCTGATCTCATAAATTATCCGCACCTCGCCGGGCTGGCGGAACGGGTATTTGTCCTGCCCGAGATATTTCTTGGCGAGCGAGTCGATATGGGCGTCGGCGCCGTCCTCCGTCACCCGGCTGACGGTGCCGCGCACTTGGACGTAGCGATACGCATTGTCGGGGTCCATGATCGCGAGCGCGACATGCGAACCTTCCTTCATGTTGCGCGCCTTGACGCGGCCCTTGGCGGTGTTGACGCGGATCATGCCGTCCTTGCGGTCGAACCACACAGGCGTCACCTGCGGCGAGCCGTCAGGCATCAGCGTCGCCAGATTGGCGAAGGCTTTTTTGTCGTCGAACAAGTCGTGATAGCTCTCGGGATCTTTTGCCATGGCCAGTGAATCCTCCTGCAAGTCCCTGCGCATTCAAACGATCAGCGCTGCTTCTGTCCAGCGAGCAGAATCACCGCCCCCCTCGGTTTGACGCGGCTTGCCGGCAGCATCGACGGCCCGAGCGATCTTTCGAGCCGCAAGGGCTTCTCGAAAGGATGAAGGGTATCGCCGATACCGGCCTGCTCGTCGCCTTCGTCAACCGCAATGACCGATCTCATGGCTGGGCAGTCAGCATTGCAGATCAGGTTTCGGCGCCGCTGGAGATGCTGCGAGGCGGCCTCGTGTCGCTGGCATTTTCGTGCAGCGAACACCTTCCGCAACCGGAAGCGCTCGCCGCATGTGCATATGGTAAGCTATCTCCGCTTTCGGTCAGCTGCTATTGGCCTGCACAATGCGAGCGTCATACGCGCAACACGCTCGTAATCGTCGAGCGTGGTCATGAGCGTGTCTGCTATGTGAACCTTAATATCAAAGCGGTCGGCAAGAGCAGCATCACGTTCATCAAGGACGAGCCCATCAATCAGCCCGCGATAGTGCTCGGCGACCGCTAGCGGCGAGACAGGAATTCCCAGCTCGGCCATGATCTTTGCCGTGGGTCCTTTGACGGCGTTGCCGGCGATGATGGGCGTCACGGCAATCCGGCAACATTTGGCGGTTTCGAGCGCGCGGCGGAGTTCCGGAATGGCGAGCAGCGGATCGATGCTCAGCCAGGGATTGGACGGCGCGATGATGATCGCTTCGAGCTCCGGCGACACGAAGGCGGCGCGCGCGCTTTGCGGCAGGCGCGCACCCTCCGCACCGGCAAAGCGCAGACCGCGCAGCACAGGTTCGCAGCGGCGGCGGACGAAATAATCCTGGAAGGCGAGTTCGCCTTCGTCGGCCAGCACGCGCGTGGCAACCGGATCGTCGCTCATCGGAATGATCTCGGCGCGGATACCGAATCTGCGGGCGAAATCGCCGATGATCGCGCTGAGCGATTCGCCGCTCCCGAGCCGCCGCGTGCGTTCGACATGCAAGGCGAGGTCCGCGTCGCCGAGCCGGAACCAGGTTTCGCCGCCGACGGTTTCGAGCGCGCGCATGAAGTTCCAGGTTTCGTCGCGCCGTCCCCAGCCCTGTTCCGGGTGAGCGAGGCCCGCAAGCGTGTAGAGCGCGGTGTCGATATCGGGCGAGATGTGAAGACCGAGATGCTCGAAATCATCGCCCGTGTTGACGATTGCGGCGAGGGTATCGGGCGGCAGCACGTGATAGAGGCCGCGCAAAAGCTTTGCTCCGCCCACCCCGCCCGAAAGCGCAATCACGCGGATGCCACTCACGAACGGAGTTCCGCAGTCCGCACGCAATCGCTGCGCGCGCATGAAGGTTGATCTGACACGGGATTCCGCACAGCATCAGTGCCGCCGCAATCGAGAGGACTCATCGCATGACCGTGACCATAGGCATTTCCATGCCGCCCCAGCATGGCGACATGCCGCAGCTTCGCAAGACCTGGGAACAGGCCGATCGGCTGGGCGCAGACCGCATCTACACCTTCGATCATTTCTTCACCCTCGTCTTCAACAATCCCAACCCGAGCTTCGAGGAGACGCATGGCAAGAGCTTCGAAGCGACGTCGATCCAGGCGGCGATGGCGGTAACGACCACGCGCGCCGAGATCTCCTGCCTCGTGCACTGCACGGCCTATCGCAATCCCAATCTTCTCGCCGATATCGCGCGCACGATCGACCATCTTTCCGGCGGGCGCTTCGTGCTCGGCATCGGTTCGGGATGGTTCCAGCTCGATTTCGACGAATATGGCTATGAGTTCGGCACGGTGGCGAGCCGCCTCAAGCAGCTCGAACGCGACCTTGAAATCATCAAGGAGCGCTGGACGAAGCTCAATCCGCCGCCGCTGCGCCGCATTCCCATCCTCATCGGCGGCGCCGGCGAGAAGATGACGCTTCGCATCTGCGCCAGGCACGCCGACACCTGGCATTCCTTCGGCGATGTCGAAACCATGAAGCGCAAGTCCGACATTCTCGACGATTGGTGCGTCAAGGTCGGGCGCGATCCGATGGAAATCGTACGCTCGACTTCGGTCGGCATGATGCGGGGCACGAAGATCGATCCCGAGCCCTATCTGAAAGCCGGCTTCACGCATTTCGTGGTCCATGCGCGCGGACCCGAATGGGACCTTGGCGACCTGCGCGAAATTCTTGCCTGGCGCAAATCGCTGGGGTAGGGCCTCGTTGCCTTCTGTCTCATGCGAGACTATATCAGGTCTCATATGGAAGAGAGAACGCGATGCCGGAACTGATGGAGGCCGCCCGGGTTCTGGGCGTGGAGACGGACCAGAAACCGCTGAAATCGGGGGTGGCCTACCTCAATCTCGTCGACCACGGTCTGCCGGTGAAAAGTCTCGATCGCATCGCGCAGGTGGTGGCGCCCGGCGACACCGGTTTCAAATACCGAATCGTGCCGAAGGCGAGTCTGGCGCGCAGCAAAACCTCAAGGCGGCTGACCACGGCGCAGAGCGTGGCGGTCACCCGTCTCGCTTCGATCTGGTCGCAGGCGCTGCGCATCTGGAAATCGGAATCCGCGGCGCGCGATTTCCTCAATCGCCAGCATGCGCTGCTCGCCGGACGCCGCCCCATCGATCTGGTGCTGGAAAATGAGATCGGTGCGGGCCTGGTGCATGATGTGCTCGGCCGGCTGGAGTACGGATCGGCCGTGTGACGGCCCGGATCCTGGATCGCGTTCTGACGGCGTACCGCATCGGCGATCCGGCAGGCGCCTATCCCATCTTCGATGCCGCAGGCTCCATCCGCTTTCCCGGCCGTTGGAACACGGCCGTTTGTCCAATGATCTATGCGAGCGAGCATTTCTCGACGGCGATGCTCGAAAAGCTGGTGCATGGCAGCGGAAGGCTGCCGCCCGGCCAACACTATATCGAAATCATCATTCCCAACGGCACGAGCTATGAAATGCTCGATACCGCCGCTCTGTCCGACTGGTATCTGGAGTCGGCCGCGAGCAGCAAAGCTTTCGGCGATGTCTGGCAGAAGGAGCGGCGCTCGCTGATCCTGATCGTGCCGAGCATCGTGGCACGTGTCGAAAAGAACATCCTGATAAATCCGGAGCACCCGGAATTCCACCAGATCACCACCAGCCTCCATCGGCCGGTGTGGTGGGACGCACGCCTGTTTGCGCCATGAGCGATCAGCGCAGACTGGCTTCGATATTGCCGCCGTCCACCGTGAGGACGGCCGCCGTGGTCTTCGTTGCGGTTGCGAGCCAGACGAACGCGTCGGCCACGTCTTCGGCCGTGACTTCGCGGCCGAGCAGGTTGGCGCTCATGTAATTATTCTCCGAAATACCCCGCGCCTTGCTGCGTGCGGCAATCATCGAATCCGTAAGCAAGCCGCTGCGAATGCGGTCGGCGTTGACCGCATTGGAACGGATGCCGCCGCTCCCATGGTCGAGCGCATATTGTTTCATCAGGAACAGCGTCGATGCTTTCGGCAACCCGTAAGGCCCGAAGTCGCGGCCGGGATTTACCGCCTGCTTCGACGCGTTGAACAGCAGGCAGCCGCCGGTCCCTTGCGCTTTCATGACGCGCACCGCGTTTTGGGCGACGGCCTGATGCGCGAAGAAATTCAGTTCGAAAGATTCGCGCAGGATGTTTTCTTCGACCGTCCCGATCGTGCCCTGCCAGGCCGCGCCTGCGTTCGAAACCACAATGTCCACGCCACCGAATGCCATGGCGATCTGGTCGAATGCCGCTTTGACGCTCTCGTGCTGTGTCACGTCGCACGCAATCGAAACAGCCGTCTTGCCGCAATCGCGCGCCACCGCTTGCGCCGCGGCGCGATCCCGGTCAAGTACTGCGATTTCCGCGCCGGCCCGCGCCAGGGCCTTTGCCGTTGCAGCGCCGATCCCGGAACCGCCGCCGGTAATGACGGCGACCTGCCGCGCCAGCGGTTTCTCAGCCGCCTTGCCGAGCTTCGCCTGCTCGAGCGACCAGTATTCGACGTCGAACATGTCGGCTTCGGAAATCGGCTGGTACCGGCCGATCGCCTCCGCGTCGGTAATGACTTCGATCGTGTTCTCGGCGATGTCGGCTGCAATCGCCGCGTCCTTTGCGCTGGCGCCAAGACCAAAGAGGCCGACGCCCGGAACAAGAATGACGCGGGGCAGTGGGTCGAGCTCGGATTTCTTCGGCTTTGCGCGCGCATTGTTGCGGGCGAAATATTCATGATAGCGCGCCACGAAGCCCCGAACGGCCTCTTCGATGAACCCCTTCCATTGGTCCAGGCGGCCTGCTTCGGGCGCCGGCACCAGCAGCGGCCAGTTCTTGGTCCGGATCGTGTGATCGGGAGTAACCACGCCCTGCTGCGAATAGCGCGCGAGTTCGGCGCCGTTCACGTAATCAAGGATTGCGGGCGAATTCCGGAAGCAGAGGATTTGACGCTTCACCGTGCCCGCAGCTTCGTTGCGGGAGATCGTGCACGCACCCCGCAGGACGGGCGCGATCGCAGCCGCATCAGCAAGCGTGTCCGGCAGGTCGTCGAGAGCGCGTTTTTTGCGCCCGCGCGCAAGCCGTTCCTCCGCCAGACTGACAAAAGCGATCATGCGCTCATAGGCGTCCCGCGCCGTCTCGCCGAAGGTGAAGATGCCATGCTGCAGGAGCACGAGACCTTCGACCTGGCGATTGCGGTCGAACACCTGGGCTACGCTCCTGGCGAGTGCAAAGCCTGGTATCGTGTAGGGCACATAGGCAAGCCGGTTTCCGAACACTTCGCGCGCGAGGCTTTCCCCGTCAGGCTGATCGGTGAGCGCGAGCACGGCGGTCGAGTGGGTGTGATCCACGTATTTGTGCGGCAGAAAAGCGTGCAGCAGCGTTTCGACGGAGGGATTTGGCGCCGATGCATCCAGCAGATTCACGCGCTGATAATTGACCATGTCTTCGTCGGAAAGCTGCTCGAGCACGCGCAGGCGGCGCAGGGGCGCGAGCCTTACCGCCGGCAATCCGGCCGGCTCGATGCTTGCCATGTCCCAGCCCGAGCCCTTGACGCAGATCACTTCGACCGTATCGCCGAGGAGATCAGTCATGTGCGTCTTGACCGACGTGTTGCCGCCGCCATGCAGCACAAGGCGCGGATCTCTTCCCAGCAACCTTGTCGTATAGACGCGCAAAGCGAGATCCTCGCCAATGCCCTTGGACGCATAGCGCGCGACAATTTCCTGCGCTTCCGAATCGGACCAGCGGCTTTTCATCTTGCGTCCTGTTCTCGTGTACGACATTCGGGAAAGAGCGAAAGGAGGCCTACGTTCGTGGCGGGGCAGATCCCGCGCTCGGTAATGAGTCCGGTCACAAGCTGCGCGGGTGTCACGTCGAAGCCGGGATTGGCGCCCGCACTTCCAGGTGCCGCAATATCTATCGTGACAATTTCGCCGTCAGGCTTGCGGCCGGTCATTTTCAGCAATTCTTCGGAGGACCGCTCCTCGATTGGTATCTCGCGACCGTTTGCAATGGTCCAATCGATGGTGGAACCCGGAAGCGCGACATAAAAAGGCACCTTATTGTCGCGCCCGGCGAGGGCTTTCAGATAGGTGCCGATCTTGTTCGCAACATCGCCGTTGGCCGCCACGCGGTCCGTTCCCACGATGCAGAGATCAACTTCGCCCCTCTGCATATAATGACCTCCGGCATTGTCGGCGATGATCGTGTGCGCAACGCCATGCGCGCCAAGCTCGAAAGCCGTGAGCGAGGCGCCCTGGTTGCGGGGCCGGGTTTCATCGACCCAGACATGAAGCGGGATGCCCGCATCATGCGCCATGTAAATTGGCGCCAGTGCCGTTCCCCAGTCGACGCAAGCGAGCCAGCCGGCATTGCAATGCGTCAGCACATTCAGGCGCTCGCCAGTCTTCCGCGCACCGGCTTCACGCAAAATTGCGAGGCCGTGTTGGCCGATACGGCGGCAGGTTTCTACGTCCTCATCACAGATCGCCGCTGCTTCTCCCCAAGCCAGAGCAGCACGTCTGCCCCGCGGTTGGTTCAACAACACCGCGCGCATGCGGTCGAGCGCCCAGCGAAGATTGATGGCGGTCGGACGCGCCGCGAGAAGCAGCGCATGGACGCGGTCGAGATTTTCATCCGAGGGATTGCTCCGCATGGCAAGGGCGACGCCATAGGCCGCGGTCGCGCCGATCAGCGGCGCGCCGCGCACAATCATCTCGCGGATTGCCCGTTCGGCATCTTCGGCACTTTCGAGTCGGACCGCGGAAAGCGAAAACGGCAGTTTCGTTTGGTCGATGACTTCGACCGCCGCCTCTCCGGCCGGCCAGATCGTGCGATATGCGCGGCCTGCGATTTTCATGGTCCGGTAACGCTCATCCTGCACATTCCGTCAAAACGCAAAGACGCCAAGAAACCATTGCGCACAAAAAGCGCGCCTTCTTCACGCGCCGATCTGGCGCCATGGCAGCCTAAAGTCACCTCTGCGGCTCCGCGCCTCCGCGTGAAAATTTCTCGGTGCTCTGGCGGCCTTCGTGGTGATCCTGTCTCTCAATGCCCGGGAAATGTGACCAGCGTTTTGACCTCCTTGCCGAGCGCGCGAAGTTTTTCGGAACCGCCGAGATCCGGGAGATCAATCACGAAGGAGCAGCCGATAACCTTCGCACCGGCACGCTCGAGGAGCCGGATCGCCGCGAAGCAGGTTCCGCCCGTGGCAATAAGATCGTCGACGACGAGGATGTGATCCCCGTGCTGCACGGCGTCAGTGTGGATTTCCACGCGATCGGTGCCATATTCCAGCGTGTAGTCCTCGCTTAGCACCTGCCACGGCAGCTTGCCTTTCTTGCGCACGGGGATGAATCCGACCGACAGCTGGTGCGCGACCGCTCCACCGAGAATGAAACCGCGGGCCTCGATGCCCGCTACCCTGTCGATGCGGACGCCGCGATAGGGTCGCACCAGCTCGTCGACCGCGCGCCGAAACGCGCGGGCATGGCCGAGAAGCGTGGTGATGTCGCGAAAAATTATGCCGGATTTGGGGTAATCCGGAATCGAGCGGATAACAGACTTGTAATCCATCTGCATCAACCCTTCCGCAACACCCGGCCTGCAACGGCATCGAGTTTTGCAAACATCTCCGGATCACGTTTCTCCGGCGCAGTGATGAATGCCGTGTCGAGCGTATGTTCGATACCGAGCGGCGAAGGTGTGCGCACGGGTCCGAGTTTCGGCGCCACGCGGGCGATCAGCCGGCGCGCTTTTTCCGCGTTCTGGTTCAGCACGGCGACGACCTGCTCCACCGTGACGTGATCGTGGCCGGGATGCCAGCAATCATAATCCGTCACCATCGCTGCGATGGCGTAAGGCAATTCGGCTTCGCGCGCGAGCCGCGCTTCCGGCATCGCCGTCATGCCGATCACGTCGCAGCCCCAGGAGCGATACAGATTCGACTCCGCAAACGTCGAAAATTGCGGCCCCTCCATCGCGAGATAGGTACCACCCTTGGCGTGCGGAATGCCCTCTTCCGCGCAAGCTTCGTCCAGTGCATCGGCGAGTCGTGGACAGACGGGATGGGCAAGCGACACATGGGCGACGAAGCCGCGCCCGAAAAAGCTCTTCTCGCGCGCATGCGTGCGGTCGATGAACTGGTCGGCCATGACAAACATGCCCGGCGGCAGATCTTCGCGCAGCGAACCGCAGGCGGAAACGGAAATTACATCGGTCGCGCCGGCGCGTTTCAGCGCATCGATATTGGCGCGATAGTTGATCGAGGTCGGCGAGTGGACATGGCCGCGGCCATGGCGCGGCAGGAACAGCATGTCCACGCCGTTGAGACGCCCGCTCAGCACGGCGTCGGAGGGTTCGCCCCAGGGCGTGGAAATCCTTTGCCAGCGCGCGTTTTCGAGCCCGGCGACATCGTAGATTCCGCTGCCGCCGATCACGCCCAGAACGGTATTGGTCATAGCCCGCTCACCCCGGTCGGGGCCGTTCTAGCACGCAGTGCCGCGCGATCAATGCGCGTCGTGCCAGACCCTGCGATAGGACATAAAAAGCAGGCCGGAGAATGCAATCAAAAAAGCCATCACGTCCAGACCGATGCGCTTGCGCTCTTCCATCTTGGGGTCGGACGCCCAGGAGAGGAAAGTGACGATGTCATGCGCCTCCTGATCGAGCGTCGACGGCGTGCCATCCGAGAAAGTCACGGAGCCGTTGGTGAGCGGCGGCGGCATGGAGATGTTCCAGCCCGAAAAATACGGATTGTAATATTTGTTCGGAAGCACCTTGAACCAGGGCGGAGGCGTCTGATGGAAGCCTGTCAGGATTGAATAGACGTAGTTGGGCCCGCCGGCACGCGCCTTGATGATCAGCGACAGGTCGGGCGGCAGCGCACCGTTATTGGCCGTGCGTGCAGCCTGTTCGTTCGGGAACGGCGGCGGGAAATGATCCGCGAGCGTCCCCGGCCGGGTCAGCCGGTTGCCGCTTGAATCAAACAACTCGCCCTTGTCGTTCGGCGCCGCCGGAATTTTATATCCCGCGGCAATCGCCTTCGCCTGTGCCTCGGTGAAACCGGGGCCGCCGGGATCATCGAGATTGTGGAACGCAATGCGGTTCAGGCTGTGACAGGCCGAACAGACTTCCTTGTAGATCTGGAATCCGCGCTGGAGCGCTCCCCGGTCATAGGTTCCGAATGGCCCCTCGAACGAGAACGACACGCTCTTCGGCGGCAACGCCTCCGTCGAATTCTGCGCCTGCGCCGTGCCCGCGAGAGCGACGAGGCCAAACGCCAGGGCGGCAAGAAAGCTTCGCATCCCGATCCGTCCTTATTCCGCCGGGGCCGCAGCGGTGGCCGCGGCGGCCTGTGGGCCGAGCACCGCCTTGGCGATACTGTCCGGCAGAGGCAGTGGCTGCTCGATCAGTCCCACGATCGGCAGAATGAGCCAGAAGAAAGCGTAGTAATAAATTGTGCCCAGCCGCGCGACCCAGATGAGCGGTATCGAAAACACGCCCAGATTCCACGCCGCATCCACCGATTGCGAGCCGCAATAGCCGAGCAGCAGGCAGTCGGCCAGGAAGATCCAGAAGAACGGTTTGAGCAGCGGCCGGAAGCGGGTGGACCGCACGGTCGAAGTATCGAGCCATGGCACGAACAGAAGCGTGGCGATGGCGCCGAACAGCACCATCACGCCGATCAGCTTCTGCGGAATGGAGCGCAGCATCGCGTAGAACGGCATCAGGTACCAATCGGGTACGATGTCGGGCGGCGTCACCAGCGGATTGGCTGGCGTATAATTGTCGGGATTGCCCAGCATGTCGGGCGCGTAGAACACGATCGCCGCGAACAGGATGCAGAAAAGCGCGAGATAAAAGCTATCCTTGACCGTGTAATAGGGATGGAAGGGCACCGTATCCTGCGGGCTCCTCACATCGATGCCGAGCGGATTGTTGTTGCCGGGCACATGCAACGCCCAGATGTGCAGGCCCACCACGCCGGCGATGATGAAGGGCAGGAGGTAGTGCAGGCTGAAAAAGCGGTTCAGCGTCGCATCGCTGACCCCGAAGCCGCCCCACAGCCAGGTGACGATGGCCGTGCCGAGATGCGGAATCACCTGGTCGAGCGAGCTGAACAGGTTGGTAATTACCGTGGCGGCCCAGAACGACATCTGGCCCCAGGGCAGCACGTAGCCGAGGAATGCCGTCGCAATCATCAGCACGAAGATGAGCACGCCGAGGATCCACAGCACTTCGCGCGGCGCCTTGTAGGACCCGTAATAGAGGCCGCGGAACATGTGGACGTAGACGGCGATGAAGAACATCGACGCGCCGTTGGCATGCACATAGCGCAGCAGCCAGCCGTAGTTCACGTCGCGCATGATGTTTTCGACGCTGTCGAAGGCGAGATCGGAATTGGGCACGTAATGCATCGCGAGCACGATGCCGGTGACGATCTGCACGCCGAGACAGAAGGTGAGAATGCCGCCGAACGTGTACCAGACATTCAGGTTCCGCGGCGTGGGGAAGGTGGTCATCGTGTCGTTCGCGAACCGAAGAATCGGCAGTCGCGAATCGAGCCAGCGGGTGAATTTCGTCGTTGGCGTGTAGGTGGATGGATGCGACATCGGCCTAGCCCACCTTCACGCGCGTATCGGAAAGGAACGTATAGGGCGGCACCGCGAGGTTCTGGGGCGCGGGTCCCCGGCGCACACGCCCGGCCACGTCATATTGCGAGCCGTGGCAATGGCAGAGCCAGCCGCCATAATTGCCTTCGAAGGCGGTCGGCGTGCATCCCAGATGCGTGCAGACGCCGATCAGGATCATCCATTCCGCACGCGTTTCGCGGTTGTGATCGGTCGCCGGCGCGTTCTCGGGCAGGTTCGCGTTGCGCGCGAGCGGATCGAGCAGCGCCGAAACGGGCACCGCGCGCGCATCGGCAATCTCCTTCGGCGTGCGGCGGCGCACGAACAACGGATGACTGCGCCAGGTGAACACCACCTGCTGTCCCGGCTTGATGGGCGAGAGGTCGACCTCGATGGAAGACATGGCGAGCACGGAGCCAGTGGGATTCATCTGGTCGATGAAAGGCCATGCCGCGAGGGCGAGCCCTATCGCTCCCGCCGCTCCCGTCGCGATATGAATGAAATCGCGCCGTGTGGGCTCGGGCGCTGTTACATCTGCCACGGTTCACCTTCTGCCGGGAATTCACGCGTTCCGGGATGAGGGCCTCACACACCGCGCCCGGAACCGTCGGTGTGTCGCAAAACGCGGCGTAAAATAGAGAGTCGGGTTCGGAGGGTCTTGCGGCACGATGCCGCATAAATCGCGAGCAATTACACGGCGTTGCGCGGATGCAAGTCAACACGCAAGCGCGCTGAGATAGCCCAGTTTCGCATAATCGATCAGAGCGCTGCCGCGCGTCATCACCGTGTATCCGAATTCGCGCGCGGTCGCGGCAATGATGCGGTCGGCCGGATCGCGCGGTGGCAGTCCAGGCAACAATGAAGACTCCAGCAGCACGCGGGGCGGCAGTTCTGCCAACCTGACATTGGGCAGATCAAGAACACGTTCGAACCACTTCAGTGGCGGATGTGGAGATTTGAATCGTCCGCGTGAAGCCAGGAGACCAACTTCCCACGCAGTAATTGGCGAAACATATGTCGGCACGCCGGAGCGCCATCTTTCCGTCAGCGCATCGCTCGCAGCCTGTGAGATGGCATCCTCTACGACCCACATCGCCGCACAGGTATCCAGGAGAAGTGATGTCACCTGCGCTTCTCTGGTCCGTATTTCTCGTCAATCAGGTCAGCCCATTCCGGCATCGCGGGTTGCGTGAGGTCATATCCGGGCTCGATGGTGAAGGTGCCCTTCAATGCGCCGATCATCGGATGGCGCCCCGACCGTTTATCAGCCGGGTCGTCTGGCCGGAATTTCTCGGGTTCTTCTTCAAGACCGCCGGGGGGACGCTTCCGCTCGAAAACGAGGCGCCGCCCCGCCATGTCCACATGGATACTGCGGTACCCGGCATCCAGCCAAACTTTCGTCAACACGCTGTTCGCGGCACCGTTGCTCCACCATGGTCGATGTACATAGGCTGAACGGGGCAATTTGGCGCCAATAATCTGCTCGATCTCCGCAAAGCACATCGGGATCTCGTCCTGGTTGCGCTTGCGGAGATAGTTGCCGAGGGCGTCGTATTTGCTCATCTGTCTAACTATAACTTGTAACTGCAATAATAGTTTTACATGTCCCTCCGGTCAAGTGGGGCCTTCCGGTAGGGATGAGCAACGGGGATGGCATGCGGCTGGCGCTTTTTGAACCTGACATCCCCCAAAACGCCGGCGCGCTGATCCGGCTCGGCGCCTGTCTGGGCGTCGCGATCGATATCATCGAGCCGTGCGGTTTCCTGTTCAGCGACGCGGGCTTCCGGCGCGCCGGCATGGATTATGGGGAAAGCGCGGAGATCGTTCGCCACGCCTCGTGGAACGATTTTCTTGCGAGTCGCGGAGGCCGCCTCGTTCTTTTGACCACCAGGGCCAACGACTCCTATATCCGATTCATGTTTGCATCCGACGACACATTGCTCCTTGGCCGCGAAACGGCCGGCGTGCCGGACCATGTGCATCGTGCCGCGGATGCGCGGCTTCGCATTCCGATGCGCGCGGGTTTGCGCTCGCTCAATGTCGCCCTGGCCGGCGCCATGGCATTGGGCGAAGCGTTGCGGCAGACAAACGGTTTTCCGGAATGAGCGAAATGGACGCACGGAAGGAGAAAACGCGCGCGTGGTTCGAAGAGCTGCAAGACCGGATCTGCCGCGTCTGCGAAGAGATCGAGGACAGGATCGAATTCCACGCGCCGGAGCGCATGGCCGGCCGCTTCGAGCGCACCACGTGGACGCGGTCCGGGGCGGATGGCGGCGGCGGCGTCATGGCCGTAATGCGCGGCCGGGTGTTCGAAAAGATCGGCGTCAATGTTTCGACCGTACACGGACGTTTTTCGCCCGAATTCGCGCGCGAGGTGGAAGGCGCCGCCGAAGACCCGCGCTTCTGGGCCTCGGGAATTTCGCTCGTCGCCCATCCATTGAACCCGCATGTGCCGACCGTGCACATGAACACGCGCTTTCTTGTGACGACCCGGGCATGGTTTGGCGGCGGCACCGATCTGACGCCGATGCTTCCGGCCGCGGACGATGCGGAATTCTTTCATGCTGCGCTGCAGCGCATGTGTGGCCGGCACGGCGATGATTACTACGCGCGTTTCCGGACGTGGTGTGACGAGTATTTCTACCTTCCCCATCGCGGGGAGGCGCGGGGCGCCGGCGGCATTTTCTTCGACGGGCTCGCCACGGGCGACTGGGAAGCCGACTTCGCCTTTATACAGGATGTGGGTCTCGCTTTTCTGGATGTCTATCCCCAGATCGTGCGAAGACGCATGAACGAACCCTGGACCGGGGCGGAACGCGAACAGCAGCTCGTTCGCCGCGGACGTTATGTCGAGTTCAACCTTCTCTACGACCGCGGCACGCGCTTCGGTCTGAAGACAGGGGGAAATGTGGAGGCCATCCTGATGTCGCTGCCGCCGGAGGCGCGCTGGCCCTGAGCCGCGCGCATGGTCTTGCCGACGCTGCACATCCTTCCCCCCGCTTTGGCTGCACTGCTTCAGGTCATCCTGATCGATATCGTGCTCGCCGGCGACAACGCGATCGTCATTGGCGTTTCGGCCGCGCGCGTGCCCTATTGCGACCGGCGCCGCGTGATGTTCTGGGGCCTTGCCGCCGCCGTGATCCTGCGCCTCATCGTGGCCTATGCTGTCCTGCTGTTGCTGCGTTCCACCTTCTTTCTCGTTTTCGCCGGAGGTGTGCTTCTTCTTTGGGTCGCCTGGCGGCTCTATCGGGAGATCCGGCCTGCCGATGAGGAGCATCGGCTTGGGATCGCCACGATCTCGGATCTCAAATTGAGTACCTCCCATGTCCGCCTGTCCGGCATTACTCCCGATGTGCGGCGCGCGGTTTTCCGCATCGCGCTTGCCGATCTGTCCATGTCGCTCGACAATGTGCTGGCCGTCGCCGGGGCGGCGATGAACCATGTCTGGGTGCTTGCGGTCGGGCTGCTTCTCTCCATTGCGCTGATGGGGCTTGCCGCGTCGGTCATCGCCAATCTTCTGCACCGGATGCCGTGGATCAGCTATGCCGGCGTGATCATCGTGCTCTATGTCGCGCTGCGCATGATCTGGATCGGGGGAATGCAGATTTATTACGCGACGTGATGCGCCCCGCGCGCATGCGCGGTGCGAGAGCCTGCTTTCAGCGGCGCAACACAACCGGCAAGCGCCGCGCGAGGTCTTCAAACAGAATGGGCACGGTCGCGGTAGGGACGCGCATTGCTAGGCGCCCCCCGCACAGAACCGTACGTGCGGCTTTCCCGCATACGGCTCCCACCTTGGGTGTTTGACGGCGAAGCGTTGCTGAGGCCAGGGATGAAGGATGCGAGGTGCGG
>DATJUM010000184.1:0-61957 GCA_035502355.1 Rhizomicrobium sp.
GCTGCGCCATTCCTTCGCCTCGCATCTGCTCGCCAATGGCGGCGATCTGCGCGCCGTGCAGGAGTTGCTCGGCCACGCCTCGCTCTCGACCACGCAGACCTACACCGAGATCGACACCAAAAAGCTGATGGCGGTTTATCGGAGCGCCCATCCCCGCGCGCGCTAGGCACCCTGCTTCCCGCTTTTCCGGCTCCGCGCCGATGCGGCCCCAGGCCTGCCCGCACTGAATGGGGCGGAAATCACTGCCGCATCCGGTTGCCCGGACAAGCCCCCGCGCCCGCGGCACGCCGCAACGACTCGAACCGAATTCCGCCGGCCACCCCCTTCCTTCGCCCCCCCGATTCCTGATACCTGATCGCCGCAGGCCGCCTTAGCTCAGCCGGTAGAGCAACGCATTCGTAATGCGTGGGTCGGGTGTTCGAGTCACCCAGGCGGCACCGGCCATATCTGCTCTGCACATATCTTTACCCTCCTGCCGCGTTACCCTCGCAATTCTGCGCCAAAATCGCGCCGTTTGCCGGTCGCAGCGAGGGCTGCAAGATCTCGGACGCTTCAACCGGCTCACTCAACCTGTCCGTCGGGGAATTCATCCGAAGGCGAGATGCGCAGTGATCGCAGCGACGATTGCGGCCAGCACGACGGAGAGAATGACTTCGAGCCGCGTTCCCGTGCTGGAATAGACGCGGCTGTCGCTCAGCATCCGGCTTGTGCGCACGAACCGGGCCGACGCGATCACGATGATCGCAAGTCCAACCGCGACCAGCGCGCCGCCATCGAAGCGGCTCGACTGCCACGCCGGAGCGGATACGCGCAGATGCCCCTTGATCGGAAGCGAGCCGGCCTGCGCGAGTTCAAGAAGAACCAGATAGAATTTCTCGATGACGAATCCCAGCGCAATGATGGCGATGCCGGTGCGCACCCATGCCAGAAAAGTCCGTTCGTTGGCGGCCTGGTCGGCATATTGCGGAATCATAATTAGTCTCCGCGTTGCCGCAGAAAACTATTCGATCCAGCCTGTTGCGTCCACAAGGACGCGCCGGCGCGTTGGGCCGGCCGGTTTCACGGGTTGGCCGGATGCGCTGGACGCCTCCGCGATCAACGGCGAAAATACACCAATGCGATCACATTGCCTTGTTCTTGCGGGCATCTTTCTCGCGGGCCCGGCCCATCAGGGGATGGCGCAGCCGCAATCCGCGCCGCCGCGGATCGAGACGGTTATCGTTGACGCCAGGGCGGCAGGGCCGGCGATCTGGCATGCGGCGAGAGGCGGCGCCGATGTCGCGATCCTCGGCATTGTCGAGCCGCTGCCCGACGGTTTCGTCTGGAACACCAGGCCGCTCGCAAGCGTCATGGCCGGCACGCATCTCGTGCTGCTGCCGCCGGACATCCGGATGGGCGTTTTCAGCGGCATCTGGTTCTATCTGACCGAGAGCCATCTTCTGCACCCGCCCGACGGCAGGACGCTGTGGGATGTTCTCGATCCCGGCGTGGCGGCCGAGCTCGCGCGGGTTTGCGCGTTTCTGCATGAGCCCAAAACCGAATACAGCGACGATTCGCCCATTCGCGCCGCCATGCGCCTCGGCAGCGATTTCCGGCATGTCGCCGATCTGACGACGCATGAGCCCGTGGATACGATTGCCGCGCTTGCGCGGGCGCAGCGCGTCGCCGCGAAATTCATTGCGACCTACGATCTCGTTCCGAGCGCCGAGGATCTTCTGAAATTATCTCCTGCACAGACGGGCAAATGCGTCGATGCCGAAATCCGCGACATGGATTTTCAAAGCCGACACGTAGTTGCCGCCGCGAACGCCTGGGCGATCGGCAATGTCGACAGCATGATGGCGAACTGGGCGCCATCGAATTACTATCAATGCCTGGTCCAGCTGTCACCGCATGCCATCGCCATCGACGCGCGCGCGATCGGCGACACCGTGACGGCGATCAATGCCGCACTTGCCGATGGCGGCCACACCCTCGCCGTCGTCGATATCGGCATCCTGCTGCGCAAGGACGGCGTGTTCGACAGGCTGAAGGCCGCGGGCGTTACGATCACCGGGCCGTGAGGTCGGGCAAATCGCTTCCCATGGAGCAGGGCCATTGCATTTGAGGCAGCGCTTTCGGCTATCGGGGGAGGACGCGGTCACCGATCTCGTCGCCCGCTCCCGCTTCATCGCCGACAGCCGCGAAGGCGCGCTCGCGCAAGGCGCGGAGTTTCGCGCGCCAAAGAAGCCGGTGTGGTGGACGACTCACACATCGCCGGCGAAATCGGCGAGGTGCTGGCGGGCCTTGTGCGGGGCCGAACATCCGCCACCGAAATCATCCTCTACAAATCCCTCGGCCACATCGCGCAAGGCCCCGCCAGCGCCTGGGCGCTTTATGCGGGGAGGGTGTAGGAGAGGTGCGGGAGGCGGCGAAATTTGTACTTACCGGCGTTTCCATTTTTGCAGCTGCGTCTTGGGTACGCGAAACACGCCCTTGATGCACTCCGGATTTCTCACGGCGATCTGAATGTGGGTTTTTTCGTCGAAAGCCGAGCCGGGATAGATCGCCTTACCCTCTGTAAAGACGCCCCTTACGGTGTCGATGCTATCTCCGTCTTGCTCGTAAATCGCGTGCAGACTTGCGGTCGGCTCTCCGGGCGGACTCGACGGCAAAATCAAGGCCTCTCTGCGGATTGGCCTCCCAGAAATAGATGCCGGATCCCAGCCAGTCATAGTTCATTTTCGCTGGTCCGGAACGGCTCGCCGTTGAGCACGCGTTCGGCAACGGATGCGTCGCATCCGTGATAGCCCAGAATGAAATTTGCTGCGAGGCGCTGCAATCAGGCTTTGCGCGCGTAGTGTTTCGAGAGGCGGCCTGTTGGCGTGAGAATGCCCTCGCGATGGAGCGTTGCTATCGCGGCTGCTTTGCTTGCCGTAGCCCTCAGCGTGTAGGCCTTGGCAGCGGCACGAAATTTCGCCGCCGTACCCGGCTTTTTCAGGTCAAGTTTTTTGCCGGCTCTGCTGACTGACCTGGTCATGATGCCCATGATGGTTATTTATGCCGATAATGCAACCCGGGCAGTCGGTCCCAGGCCCGCGATGCGGCGCGAGACCGGACCCAAGCCGTGTCCTGGAGCTTGGTTTTTATCTATCCTTTGGGCGAATTCTCTAAAGCCGTCGGTGCCATGCGGCAGGTGAGGTGACAGCGCCTGTCTGGACTTCGAGACGGGTAATATTGGTCCTGCCACCGAATTGATGCAGGCTATCCACGTGGTACCCCCATTTTGCCCCCAAAACAGCTTGGTTGCTTCTTGCGGAAACTCTGCTGCCACTAGAAAATGCCTTTGATAGGTCCTTGCCCCGCAAAACCTGCGGCTTGAAAGGAGTGCAATGTCAAACAGCAGCCCCACCCTAGCGGCCGTGCCTCCCGAAATTCGGGACGATGACGTCGCCAAGGATGAATATGAACTTGCCCTCGAACAGGACGTGGAGGACGAAAGCCTGCTAGAAAGCCCGGGCGCTAAGAAGTTTTCTATTAATAGTTACGGCGCCGATTACACTGTTGACAGCTTGGTTAAGAGAATGCGTGCTGGGGCATTCAAAATTCCGCCATTCCAGAGAAAATTCGTTTGGACGATCAAGCATGCGTCAAAATTCATCGAGTCACTGCTAATGGGACTTCCAGTACCCGGAATATTTCTTTACAAACTTACAGATACTAATGAACATCTTGTAATAGACGGACAGCAGCGGTTGCTCTCCTTGAGGATGTTTTACGACGGACTATTTAAAGACAAAGAATTTCGACTGCAGGGGGTTCGGGAACCATGGCAAAATAAGACGTATTCCGAACTTGATTCTGCCGACCTCTTAAAACTTGACGATTCTGTTGTCCACGCGACAGTTTTCAAACAAGAAAGCCCTGCCGATGTTCTTGATAGCATCTATTTTGTATTCGAGCGCATCAACTCAGGCGGGATTCGTCTCTCGCCCCAAGAAATCCGGAATTGCATCAGCTTTGGGCCGTTTACAGATATGGTAAGAAGGCTGAATCACTACAAAGGTTGGCGTGATGTATTTGGTCCAATAAACAACAGATCGAAGGACGAAGAGTTAATTGTTCGTTTTTTTGCGCTATTTACGGAAGGCGAACAATATGTTCGTCCCATGAACAAGTTCCTAAATGATTTTTCCGACAAGATGAATAAGGCGTCTCCGGTTGATCTGTCCCGGCTGGAAAGTATTTTTGTTGAGGCGACGAATGTCGTGTCCGAAAGTATTCCCCGCGCATTTCGATTGGTACGCGCACTAAATGCAGCCGTATTTGACTCTGTCATGGTTGGGATAGCAAAAAGAATCGCGGAGAAACGGCCAATTGAGAACGCCCGAATTCTCGATGCCTACAACAGATTGCTCGAGAACCCTGAATATCGTCAGGCGTGCGAGCGAGCAACGGCGACCGAAGAAAACGTTCGAAAACGATTAACCGCAGCAACGGCGGCGTTTGCCGCCACTTAATGTGGCACTGCACGCGATTGAAGCACGTAAACGACAACTCGACGATTATTTTCGTCGAGCCGGTTCCGGGACTATTTCTGACGAAGTCCGATCCGATTTGGCTAGGCATGGCGTCGTCCTGGTATGCGGCTTCGTGGAACGATGCGTCGAAACAATAATTATGGAGAAAATTGCACTCCGTGCACACCCGCGAGTTCAAAAGTTTGTCCGTGATTATTTCAAAATAGGAACTAATTACCATTGTGAGAATATTGCAAAATTGCTTGAACGTTTTGATACAGCTTGGGGTCGGAGATTTCGCGATTTTCTCGAAACAAGGGATGACTTGGTCGAGGCGGTGCGATCCGCGTATGAACTAAGAAATTCTATAGCTCACGGGGGCGGCGCAAATCGTGGACTGCGTGGAGTGCAGGATCTTTATGCTTCGGCTAAAGACGTGGTTGACGCGATGGAGAACGCAACAATTTGAGATATAGGGTCGCGAGCCGAGTCATCCGGACTATCGAGATCGGAGTCTAATCGTCCGAACTCAATCGCCCGGACCATCCTTGGGCAGATGCTGCGAAAGTCCATTGAATCGTGAAGCCGCCGCACGACATCGGCGGTCGTTCGGGTCCGGTCAACTCGAAACAACATCAGGCGTGAAATATTAGGTCAGGGCTGAATTGTCCGCTCGGTTGTTTCCATCTCAGAATCGCGCGCCTAACTCGCGATTATGCCCTCGCGTTCCAACACGCGACGCACCTCTTCGAACGCAGCGGCAATGTTTCCTTTTGGGAAGCGTATCTGACCGAGGCCCTCTATGTTCGAAAATTCCTCGCATCCGTCTTCCAGCATCACTATTGCCTTCGTGAATCCCAACCTCCCTTGGAAAAGCCCAGCCTCGTGAATTACGTTCTGACGGGCGCGGACCGATCCATCGACGTGTTCGTCCTCCCCGGTTAAGACTACGAAAGCGATCGCAGCGCCGTCCAGCATCTGCGTGAGACGAATCGTATTGGGAATGCCAGCTACTGGGACACGATTGAACTCGTCGTGCGGAAGATTGAGCCGATCCTTCACGAAGTCCTTGAGAACTCGCCACGCCATTGAACTACCGTGCCCGATTACCACGTTCGTGGCGCGATCCCGGCCCGATCGTTCCATGGGTTCCATCCGGTTCAAATGAGCCGCCGACAGCCGAACGGCACGTTCAAGATTTTCGAGTTCCTTTACCGTATGCTGATTCGACAATACGATGGCTCCAAGTTGCTGGTGCGGCGCGAGCGCGACTCCTTGCGACATCGCAGTCGAGTCGCGCGACCAAACCTTTTGTGGCAAAAGTGCACCCGCAATTTCGTTTGGCGACGTAATACTTATGTTCTCGGCGCGCTTGAGTTGCCGCGATAGGAACTCGTCGTTTCTCTTGGCGACTGCAGCAGACAACATCGACAGAGCTTGCTCGCGCAACGTGGAAAGATTGTCGCGCGAACGCGATAGCGAGTCCTCAATTGCATCCAGTTCAGCAATATTCGCTTGTCGCAGCAACTCGCCGACGATCTCGTGGTGATCCATTGCGCGCCATCGGGGATCGGGTTGATGGGTAGGCCACCGATCCATCAAGCCCCATTCGGGACTGAAAATCATCCCGGCTGATTTAGGCTGGAGCCCGGCGTTGTACACGGTGGCGTGGTATCCGATGTTAGAGCCAGACCACGCGCGCGCGGCGCTCTCACAGGCGGTGTCTAAGGCGTTGATCCGCGCGATGAGTTCGGGTTCGCGAGCCCGCACCAGTTCTTCAGCTATAGCGCTGCCCAGTTCTGAAAGTTCTTGTCTGATGGTCATCGCTTCGTCGCTCAGCGATCCGTATCAAAGGAATATATAGGTCCCGAATCGGACGACGTATAGGGTACTACGAAACGGATCGGACATGGCGAGTTTTCGGAAAACAACGGGATAGTCAATGGAATCTCATTCTCACGCACGATCAGGGTCAAAGTTGAATTGTTCGGTCCGCTCAATACCGGCAATCGCGGCATCAGATGGCGACTTCGATCTGTTTCGTCTCGATGGTCAGCGGCAAACCGCGCTCGGCGCGCACATCGAGGCAGAGTTCGATGGCCTGACGGATATTCTCCAGCGCCTCGGGTTTGGTTTTTCCCTGGCTTACGCAACCGGGAATCGCCGGGCGCTCGGCAACCCAATTCCCGGTTTCGTCGCGGTCGATCGTCACGGTGAATTTCATGACAGAAAAAACTAGTCACCGTCATGGCTGCGCGCAAGACGGCACCGCGCGCCTATTCGCGAGCGTCCAATCCGAAAGTCCGCACACTACTCCCACGAAAGCTGATTCTTCGGCAGCTTGCCGCTTGGATCGTAGACTGAGACTCGATGGGGCAGATCCTTTCCCCATTTCCACAGCACGAGATTCTGATCGTCGGTGGTGGCGCGGTTGACAAAACTTGGGACCAGCGCGCCCGCGTGGCCGGCGCCCATCAGTTTCCGCGCGATCGTCCATGACGGCGGCTGCCGGCCCCTGGCGGCGAGCTCGAACCAGGCGCAGGACATGTCATCGCGCGATACCTGAAATCGCCTTCGGGTTTGCGCGTGCCGCAGATCGGCGATGCCGACACAATCCACGTCGTAACTGCAAAGCACGCAGGGCTCGATCTTGCGGGCAAATCCCTGGTTGGCTTCCTTCACCGCGGTGGAGATCGAAAGCGAAAGATAAAGCGCGGGCATGCCGCGCGGATTGAAACGGCCGCCCCAGAGGCGCGCGCCTTCGCCCGAAAGCGGGCTGAAGGACCATCTGGGATCATGCGCGCGGAAGCAGGTTCCGGCAAACCTCAAGCGAAGCTGCCGACCGCAAGCGCGTCCAGATAGTCCCGCAGTGTCGCGGCCTGTCCGGTCTTCACGATCGATTCCGCGGTACGGCCGCCAAAGGCGGGAATGGGTTCGGCCCGATACCACGCCATCGCCTGATCCTTGCCGCCGGCCCAATCGGCGACGCGGGACACGATCTCCAGCATTTCGCGCATCCGCGTCTGCGTTTTCGGCGCGAGGCTGCGGCCGGCCTTGTAGAGCGTCTCTGGGCTGAGTCCGACCGTATCGGCAAGCTGGCCCGTGGACATGCCAAACCCGTCCGCGACGCGCCTCGCCACCACCTTGCCGGCGCTGTCGAGAAACGCGGCGAAGAACCGCGCGGGCCGTCCTGCTTCGGGCCCGGTTGCGGGGCGCTGGCGCAGAGATTTCTGTTTCTTCCCGGCCGTAACTTCAGGCCTGCGCCGCTTGGCCGTCACGGCTCTGCGAATTGCGCGTTCCGGCATGTCCATCCATTTGCCTGTATTTCAAGCATAGTATAGGGCAAAAGGCCCGGATTGCAAAAGGCATAGCGGAAATTGCTGCCAGTCCGGCAAGCACGCCAGCAGCATTTCAGCCTTTTCGGATCTCAAGTCGCAGAATGGCGTGATCGGCGGGATCATAGCAGATTCGTACATACGAGTCGGCCGTGATGGGCCCGCCATGCGACGACGTCGTGTTGAAACCGTCGGTTATTACATAGTCGGAATAGGCGAAGCGAACTCCGGAAACGGAAAATCGTTCCATCGCGTGCCCCGTCCACGGCATTGGAACGAAGTCCTGCACCGGACCTTCCACTGACGAACACGTATTGTCATCGGCCAGCCTGCGGTGTCTGAGGTATTTTGAATAGGTGGAGAAGAACGAGGCGCCCGCCCACAGAATCGCGAAAGCCAGAAATGCGACACGGAACAGTATGCCCGCCTTCATTCGGATGAACGGAATTCCCAGAAAAGGGCTGAAGAAAAACAACACACCGACGGCAACGAAAATGAGTCCGAAAGCGGGAAACGTCCAGTCCTTGTATCCGGACTTCGCAACGTCGAAAACTTCAAGAAACTGTCCAGAATGCATTTGAATCTTGGCGTCTGAAGAGGATTGGCCGTCAAGCCTGGTCACCATCACCTAAATTACATAACAGGAAAAGCGCCTTTGCGGGTGATTTCGACCCCGATAGCATCCCCTTTCTCCTACTTCCTCCCCACGACCATCGATGTCGGTCCGTCGAGCGGGCAGAGTTTCGCGTCGTGGAAACCGGCTTCGTGCGTCCAGCCGATGCAGTCGGCGCCGGTGTAATCGAACTCCCCGGTGTTTCGATCAGCATGTTGAGGCTCATCAGCAGGCCGTGGGCGTTCGCGCGGCGGTCGTCATCGATGATGGAGTCATAAACGACGCGCCGCCCGCCGGCCGGCAGCGCATCATGTGCCTTGCGCAGCAGCATGCGTTTCTGCGGCAGATCCCAGTCGTGAAGAATGTGCCCCATGATGATGACATCGGTGGAGGGCAGGTTTTCGGTGAAGAAATCGCCGCTCTGGAAGCGCACGCGCGAAGAAAGGCCGTGGCTCGCGATGTAACGCTCGAACACGGGGCCGACCGCCGGCAGATGCGGATGGGCGAGCGCGATTTCCGCGGTCAATCCGCCCTGCGCGCAGCCAATATCGGCGAAATTCTCGACCTCGCGCCAGGGAAAGCGGCGGCCATGGCGCGCCCGGAAAGAAGGCTCACGCCGGTCATCGCGCGCAAAAACCCTCGAGCCGCGCGGGGTCGGCATAAAACATGGTGAACGTGTCGCCGCTACCGGTTTCTTCATTCTGCCGGCGCCCGGTGCGCAGCGCCTCCGTCAGCCAGCCCCCGTACCCCGACCACGTTTACGGACTCCACCGGATTGGGCAGCTTTGTGATCACTGCGGGGCGTGGTAGGATGCGCCCTGTAGGACAAAGCATTGGGGGGGGAGACAGCTATGGACAGATCACTTGCGTCCGGTGAAATCGGGCCGGAGCCGGTGGGAGAGCCGGCGGGCCAGATTGATACCCAAAGCGCCCGTCAGTCGCGCGCACTTTCCATTCTCGCCGCGGCAAATGCGGCGAGCGAGGCCGGGGCCTGGAACGGAGCCGCCGAACTCTATTCGGACATTCTGCGACTGATGCCCGAATGGGCGCCGGCAATATGGGACCGGTATCGGCGCGCTCTCGAAGAGATCGGCCGGTCGGTTGAAGCGCGGGAAAGATTGGCCTCTCCCGTTGCGTTGCAATCCGCAGCAGCCAAACGATTGGCGCCGCACAATGCGCTGCCATCGAACGGCAAGCACGACGCCGGCCAGATCGCAGCGCTCGTCTCCCGGCCTGAAAGCCCGGTTCGCGCCGCAACAGAGGCGGCCGGAGGCTCCGCACCCGATGCCGCGGCGAGCGATGCGGCACCGGCCCCGCAGCCCGGCTCGCTATACTGCAAATGGCTTTGGCATGCGATAACGGTGCTCTGCGACGGCACGGTCACGTGCGGACTTGACGACCCCTTCAGGTCAAGAAACTACGGCAGCGTAACGACGAATTCCCTGCGCGAGGTTTTCGATCGACCGGCGGTCAGGAAGCGGCGCGATGATCTGAAAGCGGGCACGCGCTGCCAAGGCTGCCACATGTACACCACGGCCGCGGACAAGAGCGCTGAGACACTGAAACCGAGCCATCCCTATCCCAAGATACTTGTTCTTGAACCTTCCATTAAGTGCAATATCCGCTGCAGAAACGAGACCTGCGATATTGCCAACGACGCCACAATCCATGTGCGCCGCGAGGATTTCATGCCGTGGCCGCTGTTCTGCAAGCTGATCGACGAGGCAGGCCCCGAAATCGACGACCTTTATTTCTATAATTATGGCGAGCCGTTTGTGCATCCCAAGGCGCTCGACATGCTCGCCTATGCCAAGAAGGTGAATCCCGCGCTTGCCGTGACGACGAGCACCAATGGAATTCTGCTGGCAAGGGAGGGTGTGGCCGAGCGCATCGTGAGAGAAGATCTGGTGGACTGGATATGCTTTACGATCGGAGGGATCGACCAGGAAACCTATGTCCGCTATCACAAGGCGGGCTCGTTCGAAAAAGCCATGCTTGGAATGCGCCGGCTCATCGAAGCAAGGCGGCGGGCAGGCAAGGACAAGCCCGTCGTGCATTGGCGCTATCTGCTCTTCAATTGGAACGATTCCGATACGTGCATCGAAGAGGCGCTTCGTCTTCGATCGGAGCTTGGCGTCGACGAGTTCAGATTCATGCTGACGGCCTCGCCGATGGAGGGCAGGTCGCTGCGGCGCGCGCCGGGAACTCCGGGATTTGAGGCGATCAAGCCCTGGGTTGCATATCAGGACGATTACAGCACGGAACCGTTTTCGGAAGCCGGTTTCTGGGGCGCAGAAAACAACTCTACGTACGGCGCATTCCGGTGGACGGGAAAGCAGGCAAGGTTCACGCTCAAGCCGACAGAAAATCAGATAGTTGTTCGCCTTGCGCGATCCGACGATCCGATGGCGCCGGTACCCGAGGCAAAAATCCGCCTGCCATGGGGAGAGATGCAGGCAAATATCGGCGTCGGCCGCTGGGGAGAAAACACCATCGCGGTACCGGATGCCTTCCTGCCGGAGGAAGTTCCAATCGAGCTGGAAGTCGACAAGCTGTTTGCTCCCATACGCCACGGCAATACCAGCGATAACCGCGAGCTCGGCCTTATGGTGTCGATGGAGGGCGTTTCGCCCGCAACCAACCCTTACAGGGTGAAGGACACGGAACCGGTAAGATCATTCGATCTATCACGATAGACAGAGAAGCCCGGCACCTGCTCCATGCGCGTCGCAGGCCGGCACGCTGTACGGTTACGATTGCCTTTTTCTCTTGCGCCGAGGATTGTCCGCCAGGCGCTCCGCAGCGGAGAACAGCTTCGCAGCAAGAGCTACCGCTTTCCCGGCATCCAAACGGCCATCCTGCACGCGGGGGCGGTTGTCGGATCGCGGCTTGAACAAAGGGTCGTCGGAATCGCAAAGCTCACCGCCGAAATATTCGCGTGCTACCCGGGCGTTCGAGTCCCGCAGCCGCTGCATCAGCGCCAGCCGCAAATCGTCAGGCAACTCCAGCATGGGCCCGGTCGAGGAGGCCTCCAGCGCTTCAATGAATCTCCGGGTTTTCCAGGAGGGATCGGCATGCCTGTTCATAAGCCGGAGAAATTCGAGACATTCGGCATCCAGACTGACGTTCCTGCTCAGGTTGGTGTCGCAGCCCGGAATTGAACCGATTCCCGTCGCACGCAGGACGTCGTCTATGACATTGCCCGCCACCAGGCCACTCTGCTCGAATTTTCTGCAGATGACGCGATCACGCCCGAAGACGCGCGCCCACCGCGAAAGCAGTTCCCAATAATCGTAACGGGATGAAATTACCTTGTCCTTCGGAAATGCGAGCGGCTCGGTGTCGCCCAGCCTTACCTCTGTGGAATAGGTGCTGACGACAAAGTCGTCCTGTCGCCGCAGATACACGACCACGTAAATTTCGTCGAAGAATTGCGCCAGAAACCGCCGAAGCGCCTCCACCTCCGCATCCGACCTGAGCCTGGACGAGCAATGCTCGTTGGACATGATGATTTTCGGTGCGCCGCCGGCGGCAAGCTCGTCGGCGAGCGAGACCTCGACTTCCTGCCGGAACCGTACGAATTCCCCGGTATCCCTGATACCCAATTTTTCCCACAACGCCGTCCTGGTACGGTTTTGCGCCAGAACGGCGAGCGCTCGGTGATTTTCCCGGCCGACGGATCTCGGGTACAATATTCCGTGCTTCTGCAACACTTCGCGGTGGGCAGCAAAGAAATTCTGAACGGATGTGGTCCCGGTTTTCTCCGTTCCAATGTGCAGGTACAGGACCATCGAACTCTTTCTCCATTCATTCGAGGGATGCGCGCGGTGGACGCCGCCGTGCCGCCTCGTGATTTGCGGGCCATCACGTTTGGGGGGATGGCTCCCGGCCGCGAAGTTCAAGACGGCGCCGCCGGCAAAGTCCAGGGCCCGGCACGTGCGGGGCCCTTCGCCACCGCCGCGCTGCAAGGCTTGGTTGCGCGAATAACAAATTTACTGACAAATTTGCTGTTGTGGCGTCCCCGATTGCTCAGATAAGGTCGCGCAAGGTGACGGGCACGGTTTGTTGCGAATCGCCGCGGCGGACGGTGAAGGTCACGACGGTGCCCGGCGCCTCGTCGCGGAGCTGTTTGCGGAGGTCGTAAAGCTTGAGCGACGCCGTGGGCGTCCCGTTCACGCCGACAATGATATCCCCGGCCTTGAGACCGGCCTGATCGGCCGGCGCCCCCTTCGTCACGTCGATGACGGAGAAGCCCTCCGGGGATTGATTGATCCACAGCCCCGCGCGATCGAACGTGTCGAGATCGTCGACGGCAACCGTCACCGGCTTCAGGTACATCACCTGATGGTTGTAATCGAGCGTGACGATGTAGCGCTTGAGGATGCCGGCGCCGATATTGCCCGTGGTCGAGGGATCGGCGTTCGCGCCGGCCTTGTCGGTCGAGACCTCCACGACCGGCCGCGCGATTGTTTCCGGGCCGAAGCTGAATGCCTGCCCGCGCAGCACGCGCGCCCGCGTAGGCCCGCCAATGCCCCACCCCGTGACCGCATCGACCGGCGTCGCACCGCGATAAAGATCATGCGTCGCGGCGAAGGGCGCGGATAGTGTCAGGGACGTGCGCGCGCCGGTGTCGACCGTGTAGTTCCCGGGAATGCCGCCATAGGTGGCGCTGATTTCGATCGAGTTGCCGTTGAACTTGAACGGGATCGCGGCGCCCGCGTCTTTCGGGTCGAACGCATCAGGCGAAATCAGCGTGATGGTGCGGGTGCCGTAATCGAATCGGGTTACGAAACGGCGGAATGTTTCGAAGCCCACCATGCCGGGCGCGTCCTTGCCTTCTGCTGGCAGGAATGAGTCGAACGACATGACGATGAACATCTGGTCTTTTATTTCTGCCGCGCCGAGCTGCAGCCGGCCGATTTTTGCGAGGCCGAAATCCACATGGCCCGACCCGCCGCCGCGGCCCTCCATCTTGCCTTCGCTCTTCACGCCTAAGGCCGCCGCGAGGCGCGGCGTTACGATGTTCAAGCCGCCGGTGTCGAAGATGAAAGTATAAGGACCTTTTCCGTTTACGCTCACATCGGCGAAGATGTGATTGTTGACCAGCTGGAACGGAAACGATGTTTCATGCGCGCCGCCGGCAATCGCAAAATCGTTGACCTTCACCTGTGGCGGTCCGAACGCGCTCTGTGACAGCGCGCCCTGGAATTTCGCGCTCCTGAGCGTGACGGTCTGATCGTATTTGGTGTCGCCGTCGGTGATAAGAGCCTTGCCGGCCAGTTCGATGCCATCCACCGGGGCATAATCGGTGAAGGTGGTGGTCACGGTTTGTGGTCCCTGCTGCTCGACAGTGCGGAACAGATAATTCGTCTTCGCGTCGAACCAGGCATCGAATTTCTTTCCACCCTGCGGCAGGACGGTCAGGACGTGATAGAGATTTCCACCGTCCGATCTGTCGCCATCATCGGTGATCGTCGCCCCGCCGCGGTCGGCGCGCCACCACAGATTGGCGCGGCGGTAGCCCTCGTTCACGGCCAGCACGCGCTGGTCGCCGCCGTCCTGGATGGTGACGGTTCCGGATTGGTCCTTCGCCCAGGCGTGGTCGCCATCGAAGCCGTTGGCGAAGTTCGCGGGCCCGAGCCTGATATTGTCCGTCCACCAGCCCTTTTGCAGATCGGCGCGGGACTCGACCGTGCCCGTAAGCCCCTGGCCGGAATAGGCATATTCCGATGTCAGGATATGTCGATCGGTCCAGCCGCTGCCGGCCGTCGCGGCGCGATTGGCATCGAGAATATCGGCCGGAGAGGCAATCGCGGGAGCGGTGAGGAATGTCGCCAACAAGAGACCTCGGAAAACGGCGCGCATGGAAGTATCCCTTCGTTGTTTGGAGTGAATTAAGCCGCCATCCTTAGGCCGCCAATATGCGCGGCGCGCATGGCAGGGGATAGGCTCGCCGCGACGGTGCTAACTAGCTCGCCGGTCCCGCATCCGCCGCCAGTTTTTCAGCACCTCCCGCGCCGCATTATGCCCGGGGATTCCGCTGACGCCGCCGCCGGGATGGGTGCCGGCGCCGCACTGATAGAGGCCGGGGATGGGAGTACGATAGTTGCCGTGGCCGAGCACGGGCCGGGCGGCAAAGAGCTGATCGACCGCCAGCGACCCATGCATGATGTCGCCGCCCACAAGTCCGAATGTCCGTTCGAGATCGAGCGGGCTGAGAGATGATCGCGCGACGATCGAGGATTTGAAACCCGGCGCCTGGCGCTCGACAGTTTCGATCATCAGGTCGGCGACCTGTTCCCGGCAATCGTCCCAGGAACGGCCATTGGGCAGCTCGGGCGCCACATGCTGGCAGAACAGGCTCGCGACATGTTTGCCCGGGGGCGCGAGCGTGTCGTCCACCACGGAAGGAATGAGCATTTCCACGATCGGCGCTTTCGACCATCCGTCCGCGCGGGCGTCCGCAAAGGCATGGTCCATATAAGAGAGGCTCGGGGCGATGACGATGCCGGCCGTCAGATGATCGCCCGGCTCCGGCAGACAGGAAAAGCTCGGGCACGCGGCGAGCGCCACATTCATGCGGAACGTGCCCGAGGCGCAGCGATAGGCGCGCATGCGGGCGCGGAAGTCGGGCGGCAATAGAGCCTGGTCCACGAGCGAGGCAAATAACAATTTTGGATTGAGGTTGGAAATGACGGCGCGGGCCCGGAAAGCTTCGCCAGCGGTTGTAGCGATGCCGACTGCGCGTCCTTTCTCCACGATGAGTTCCTTGACCTCGGCCGAGGTGCGGATATCGACGCCCGTGCTGCGGCACGCGGCAGCCATGGCCTCGGTAATCGCGCCCATGCCGCCGATTGCGTGCCCCCAAACGCCCTTTTCGCCGTTCACTTCGCCGATGGCGTGATGCAGCAGGACGTAGCCGGTATTCGGCCCATAGGGGCTCGCGTAATTTCCGACGATGGAGTCGAAACCGAACGCCGCCTTGATCGGATCGCTTTCGAACCAGCCATCGAGCAGATCGCCGGCCGAACGGCCGAACAGGGCGAGCAGATCGCGGCGCGCGGCGACGGAAAGCCGGCCGAAGCGGCGTGCCAGCCCGCCGCTCTTGAACAAATCCGCGAGCCAATCCCTCCATGTCGTGTCAACGAGCCTGGGCGGCGTGAGAAGCAAAATCTCGCGCACCATATCCGCAAGCGCGGCGAGGCGCGTCGTGAACGCGTCCAGGCGTTCGGCGTCGCGCGTCGAGAATTTCGCGACTTCGGCTTTCGTGCGCCCGGCGCCGACCGCCAGATAGTCGCGTTCATTCAGCGGTAGAAAGTTCTGCAGTCTCCGTGCGACGAGCCTCAGCCCATGCCCGGCGAGCGACATATCGGCGATGATCTTCGGATGGAGCAGCGAGACGGTGTAGCTCGCGGTCGAATTGCGGAAGCCCGGCGCGAAGCTTTCGGTAACCGCTGCGCCGCCGACGATATGGCGGCGTTCGAGCACGGTCACCCTGAGGCCCGCCCGCGCCAGATAAAAGGCGCAGACAAGGCCGTTGTGTCCGCCGCCGATGATGGCGACATCGGATTGCCGAGTCCTCATTATCCGGATAGTCCGTGTTATCGTGCTTATAAACCGTTAGACTGAGTGGCGCGCAACGGCGTGGCCGGGCAAGCGGTTGCCCACGGGATCGGGCAGGAGATGGCGGAGCAGTTCAAAGGCTTTCCAAAGGATTTCTTCGCCTTCTTCCGGGAGCTGAAGGCGAACAACGAGCGAGCGTGGTTCGAGGAAAACAAGCCGCGTTTCCGCGACAGCGTACAGGCGCCGATGAGCGGCTTTATCGAAGCCATGGCGCCCAGGCTCGCGAAGATTTCGAAGCATTTCACCGCCGATCCGCGGCCGAATGGCGGTTCGATGTTCCGCATCTATCGCGATGTGCGCTTTTCGAAGGACAAACGTCCGTACAAGGAGCATGCCGCCTGCCATTTTCGCCATGCGCTGGGCAAGGACGTCCATGCGCCGGGGTTCTACATGCATTTCGCTCCGGATGAGGTGTTCTTCGGCGGCGGATTATGGATGCCGCCGCCGGAAGCTTTGGCGAAGGTGCGCGAGGCGATTGCAGCGAAATCCGCAGGCTGGAAGAAGGCGCAAGAAAGCGCCGCCTTCCGGAAGCATTTCGACGGCGTACGCGGCGAGGCGCTCACCCGCCCGCCGCGCGGCTTCGATCCGGGACACAAATTCATCGAAGACATCAAGCGGAAGAGCTTCTATGCGATGCGCGAAGCGAGTCCGAAGCTCGCCGGCTCGTCGGCGCTGGTGGATGAAGTGAGCGATACTTTCGCCGCGCTCAGCCCGCTGATGAAATTCCTCTGCGGCGCGGTGGAAGTGCCGTATTAGTCTCACGCGGCCTTGCGCGGGAGGCGCCGGATCTCCGCGCCGTTGCGGTTTTCGGCGAGGCGCAGTTCGTATTGTTTCTGCAGGTTGAGCCAGAATTCGGCGCTCATACCGAACCAGTGCCCGAGCCGGAGTGCGGTATCGGCAGTGACGGCGCGCCGGCCATTGAGGATGCCGGTGATGCGATTGGTCGGGACGTTGAGATTGCGCGCCAGTTCGGCGGCGGAGAGCCCCAGTTCGCGCAATTCGTCCTGCAAGACTTCACCGGGATGTATTGGTGTTCGGGTCATTTGATGCCCCGGTGATAGTCAACGATTTCCACGTTGTGAGCGCCTCGGTAGCTCAGGATCATGTTCGAACGAGTTGCATTTTGTACCTGCGGCGAGTGCAAGCAGGGGCACGGTCGGAAGGGCGGCATGTCGGCGCAGAACCAATGGTACGGGTTCGAGACGGAACGCGGCGCACGCAAGTGCGCCGAGTTGCTTGCGCCGCTGGAGAATTCGGTCTGCTCGAAATGCATTCGGGGCCATTATGTCAGACACGTGGTGGCTCGTGCGCCGAAGAAATCGGCATGACAGGCCAAACCGAGCGCCCATTGGAGCGCAACATACAAATTCCCGTACCGACCGTATTTCAGTCGTTAATTTTGGGTCAATCTTCGGCACGCAATATTTCCGTGATTTACTTTTGTGTGGCAGTAGCTGGGGACGGTACAATGTTCGGATTTAAGCGCAGGGCGCGAGAGCAGGCTGCGAGAGATGAAGCGGAGCTAAAGTCTGTACGGCAAACGACACTTGCGCAGTTGATCGCAGAGCTTCGCGATACGGTCCAATGGCTGGCGGTTAGCCACAACCTTGGCGAACGGAAGAATCTGTTGCTGTCAAAGGCCGAACGCATCCGCGAAGGTATTGATGCCGTTCTCGTCACTGGCGTGGAAGCCTTCGGGCCAGCACTACGCGACCAAGATAATCTAGTCAGAGGTGGCGCGATGCTGGCGAACGGGATACGCAATCTGCTTCTGTTGACCGGTAAGTTCGATCGTGCTCAGGCGCGCGGCGATATTTGTTACCTACTTGGGTTCGCGCGAGACGGCGCTGAACGAGATAAGCCGACAGAATATTACGAAGGGTTCAAGCAAGGCCAAGAAATAGCTCAAGCAATCACCGACGCCGTCGATAATACTATGAGGCAGAATGTGACGCCTTGGTCAGGCTGCATGATCGAAATGTTCAAGAAGAAGGTCACGGTAAAGGTGCTGTTCAGTGATAATAATCTTGGATTAGAGGCACAATCTGTCCTAGCAGAGTTCGCCCAAGCTATTGATGATCACTTGGAGGCTATTAAACCGGACACGAGAGCAAACCTATCATATTGGGAGCAGCTCAGTCGTGAAATGGGCGCTCTTGATATGTATGATATACTTTTTTCCAGCCGCTTCGACGTACTTCGACAGAACATGATTGCTTCGGCTACTGAAATCGCGAATTGCGTTGTCGTGGCGCGCAATGCGGAATTGGGCCGACCTGTTGAGAACAGTGATAGTCTGGCACATGGCCGGCAGATTCTGGAAGATGTGAGGTCAATGCCGGTCTCGCTTACAGAAGATCAGAAGGGAACTCTGAAGGCGTGTTCTGAGACCCTCGAATAGCGGCCATGATCGCATATCCAATGGAACCGAAAGATCAATCGCGGCGAATTGCATCCGCCTATCGGAAAACTCTTCTGGAGCAGATGAAAGGGCAAGAACTTCTTGATTCCGATGAATTGTCGCTATTTGAGTGGTATGTGCGTGAGCATGGCAAGGTCATTGATCTAATGCTCGCAGAAGAACGCGCGTACATCGAGAAGCAGGTGGGCGCTGGTCTCGACTTCGCGGATGTGAACAGCAGCGGAATGGATGTTGTTGAGTACTACATAAAACGAGCTTATTACGCTGATGTTATTTACCTGACTTCACTGTTGGAATTGTATCTCTCTCGTGCGTCAAAGAAGTTGGAATTGGTCCTCGGCAATTACAACGTAATCTTTCAACCGGGTGACTTGAGGGGGAGTGGGTGGGAACGGCACAAAAAGTTCCTTGAGGGATACGGCAGATTCACTTTCCGCGATGCCGCTTGGGACACGCTCTTGACGCTCGTTGATGTGCGAAATATTTTGGTTCACTATAATGGGTTCCCAGACCCGAAAAGGAATTTGAGCAGAATTGAAAACAGTCCGGGCATAAAGGTGACTCGTCAAGAATTTGGTTGCGATCTCGTCAATGTGGAGATTGTGGTCGACAATGCGTACATTAACCATTGCCTATCAGCATTTCGTTCGCTAGTCGAGCACATCGACGGTCAGATCAATGAATTCATTGAACGCACTTTGCGGCCCCAATAAGATTAGGCTATGTAATCGTTGACGCCGTCGTCCCGCACTCTCGAATCTAGTGGACGGGCATTTTCGCGAGGAAACGGCGTATTAAGATCGGTAGGCGGGCGCCCAAAACATGTCTCCGAAGCTTTGCCCGTCCCGAGATTGTAAGGGCGCCAGTCCCGGTCAACGCGAAGTCACGGACGCTGAACGAGAACAATTGAGAATTCCCGACGCCGCTGACGCTTGGACGTGTATGTATTGTGGCTGCGTCTATGAGAGAAATGTCCACGGCGAGACCCGCGTCTGGGAGCCCTAACCCTAAACGCCAAGGCCAGAAAACGGCGAGGCGAGGTTCACAGGCCATGAGCCGCGTTGCGCGGCTCGGCGGGAACCGCGAGAAAGCTAACGCGCTCAAACTGACTCACCACCTCCAAATTCTGGCAGTTGACAATGTTCCCTTTTTGTTCTATTTCTCAGCCATGCAGCAGCTGCCCTTTCCATTCGGCCAGGCGGCCGAGCTTTGCGCGGTGCGGGATCGGCTCCGGGTGCTTTCCGCGATCTGCATGCAGCGCATTGAGGAAACGGTCGAAGCGCTTGTCGGCCATTTCGCATGAGAATGCGTCATGACCGCTGCGGAGAAAATCGTATCTTTGCGAAGCACCATTGCCCGGGTGGGCTTGCAGGATGCAGGCGTGCAGACGCGCGTGGCGCTGGGGCATCGCGGGACTGATGCCTGCCTGCATGGCGGGCTTCTCAAAGGTGCGCTGCACGAGGTTTTTCCAATGGCGGCCGGCGATGGGGCGGCGGCAGCCGGATTTGTAACGGTGCTGGCCGCCCGCGTGGCCGGGGGCAGGCGCCTCCTGTGGCTCAGGCCGGATTTCGCCGCGCTGGAGTATGGGGAGATTGCCGCGCCCGGCTTGCGCGAATTGGGGCTCGATCCGGGCCGTTTCCTGCTTTTGCGTGCGCCCGATGTCACTTCCCTTCTGCGCGCAGGCTTCGACGCGCTGTCCTGCACAGAACTCGGCGCGCTTGTCCTCGAAATTCCGGGGACACCACGGATCCTTGATCTCGCTGCCAGTCGGCGATTCGTGCTGGGTGCGGCCCAGAGCGGCGTGACCGTTTTTCTCCTGCGCTGGAATGCGGAGGCCGAACCCAGCGCCGCCGAAACGCGTTGGCTGGTCCGTGCCGGGCGTTCGCGTGCCGACTGTCCCCCTTCGGCCCTTCGGGCTACCTCCCCCGCAAGCGGGGGAGGAAACATTTGCCGAGGAAGAACGGCGTGGGATTGGGGCTATCCGCTGTTTGAAGCGGAGCTCGTTCGCAACCGGCATGGGCGCGCCGGTTTTTGGGTAATGGAGTGGAATTGTGACGATCGTCTCTTCCGGGCGGCGAATCCTGGCGCTGTGGTTTCCCCGGCTGCCGACCGACCGGCTGCAGCGGAAAACGCAAGCCGCATCGCCTGACCCACCGCCGCTCGTCATTGCCGCGAAAATCGGCAATGCGCGGCGGATTTCGGCGCTCGACCGCAAGGCATCGCGGCTGGGTCTTCGCCTGCACATGCCGCTCGCCGATGCGCGCGCCATGCTACCTGCGCTGCATGTGGCGAATGCCGATGAAGCGGCGGACCGCCATCTGCTCGAAAGCCTCGCCGATTGGTGCCTGCATTACACGCCCCTCGTGGCGCTTGATCCGCCGCATGGATTGCTGCTCGATATAACAGGCGCAGCACATCTCTTCGGCGGTGAAAAGGCGTTGCTCGACCGTAGCCGCAACAGCCTCTGCCGGCAGGGCCTCGCCGTACAGGGCGCCATTGCGGGATCGGCCATGGCCGCGCATGCGCTCGCCCGCTATCGCAACAGCGTCGTGGTGCCGCCCGGCGAAGACGCAAAGGCGGTCGCGATGCTCCCTGTGGAAGCGCTCGCTCTCGATCCTGCGACGACGCATGCGTTTCGTCATGCAGGCCTGAAAACAATCGGCCAGGCCGCCATCCGCAAACGTTCCGAACTAACGGCTCGTTTCGGCGCGCAGATGGTGTTCGCGCTTGATCATGCGCTGGGGCAGGTGAACAAACCCATTTCGCCGCGCATCGCACTTTCTGATTACATGGCCGAGCGCATTTTCGCCGAACCACTCGTGGCGGAGGACGCAATTCTCGAAACGCTGCGTGGCCTTGCTGCATCCCTGGCCACGCTGCTGGCCGAACGCGGCGAAGGTGCGCGACAGCTCGAAGCCACATTCTTCCGCGCCGACGGCAAGGTGCGCCGCATTGCGATCACGACAGCTGGACCGACGCGCGATCCCGCAATCATTGCGCGGCTATTCCGTGAAAAACTCGCCGCGCTCGCGGATCCGCTCGATCCAGGCTTCGGCTTCGACCTCATCCGCCTCGCGGCCGACCGCGCGGAACGCTGCGAAACGGAAACAGCCGGGTTCGAGACACGCACAAACGAGGAAAAGGAAATCGCTTTCCTTGTCGATCGCCTTGCCGCGCGTTTCGGCGCGCAATGCATTCTCGTTTTCCGGCCGAACGATACGCATATTCCCGAAGCCGCTTCGGTTGCGCTGCCGGCGCAAGCCGCGGAGCCGTCCAAACTTCTTTGGAAGTCAATTCGCGGGCGCGAGGATGCGCCACGCCGTCCGCTCCGGATGTTTGCGAAACCCGAACCCATCGAAGTGCCAGCCACCGAAGTGCCGGAAGGCCCGCCAAAGCGATTCCGCTGGCGGCGAGTGGTGCATGAAATGGCCTTTGCCGAAGGCCCGGAACGCATCGCGATGGAATGGTGGCGGCATCAGACGCCGCAGCCCACACGCGATTACTTCCGTCTGGAAGATGTCAATGGCCGGCGCTTCTGGGTCTACCGCGAAGGGCTTTACATATACGAGACCGGCAGACCGCGCTGGTTCCTGCAAGGGCTGTTCGCGTGAACGCCTACGCCGAAATCGCGGTTACCACGAATTTCTCATTCCTGCGCGGCGCCTCGCATCCGAAAGAATTGGTCAAAGAGGCCGTGCTTCAGGGTCATGCCGCTATCGGCATCGCCGACCGCAACACGCTGGCAGGCGTCGTCCGCGCCTATGCGGCGGTCAACGAATTGCAGGAAAAATTCGGCCTCGCGCCGAAACTGCTGGTCGGCGCGCGGCTCGTGTTTGTCGACGATACGCCGGATATCCTCGCCTATCCCGCCGACCGCGCCGCTTATGGCCGCCTCTGCCGTCTTCTGAGCACAGGCAAGCTGCGCGCCGCGAAAGGCGAATGCATCCTGCGGCTCTCCGACCTTCTCGAATGGCAGGAGGGCCTGCTCCTTGTCGTCACGCCGTCGCATCCTACGCGCCAAGAATCCGCCGGCGATCCATTCAGGAAAGCGTGGAATAACGTTTCCTCCCCCGCTTGCGGGAGAGGTCCGGCCGAAGGCCGGGGAGGGGGGAAGGGGGGCGTCCACAGATCCCCTCCGCCCCTTCGGGGCACCTCCCCCGCAAGCGGGGGAGGAAAGTTATTTGCTGTGCCTGGACAGCTGTTATCCATGGCACAGGGACGCGTGTGGCTCGCGGCCTCGATGCCGTATCGCGGCAATGACCGGCGGTGGCTGCAGATGCTCGCCGGCCTCGCGCGCGATGCAGGCGTGCCGCTTATCGCGACGAACGACGTGCTCTATCACGCGCCCGAGCGGCGTATGCTGCAGGATATCGTCACCTGCATCCGCGAGCACAGAACACTCGACGATGCGGGACGCCTGCTTGAGCCCAATGCCGAGCGGCATCTGAAACCAGCAAGGGAAATGGCGGCTTTATTTCGTGATGCGCCCGAGGCGGTCACGGAGACAATCCGCTTCACGGAGCGCATCCATTTCTCTCTCGACCAGATCAAATACAATTATCCCGACGAGCCGGTGCCACCGGGCAAGACGGCACAGCAACACCTTGAAGACCTCACCTGGGCCGGCGCCGCGCGGCGTTACGACGGCTGCATCCCCGACAAGGTGCGTGAGACGCTCGAAAAAGAACTCGCTCTCATCGCCCAGCTCGAGATCGCGCCTTATTTTCTCACCGTGCATGACATCGTGGGTTTTGCAGAGAAGCGGAAAATTCTCTGCCAGGGACGCGGCTCGGCTGCCAATTCTGCCGTCTGCTATATGCTCGGCATCACTGCCGTCGATCCGACAAAGGTCGATCTTCTGTTCGAAAGATTTGTTTCCCGGGAACGGCAGGAGCCGCCTGACATCGATGTCGATTTCGAGCATGCGCGGCGTGAAGAAATTATTCAGGATGTTTATGAACGTTATGGTTCGGAGCATGCCGCGCTGACCGCAACCGTCATCTCTTACCGACCCCGCAGTGCCATCCGCGAAGTCGGCAAAGTATTCGGCCTGACCGAAGACGTGACCGCCGCGCTCGCTTCCGGCGTGTGGGGCAATTGGGGGCACGAACTCGCGGAAAAAGAAGTTCGCCAGGGTCAGTTTGATCCCAAAAATCCGCTGATTGCGCGTGCGGTGGCCGCCGCCAATGAGCTGATCGGCTTTCCGCGCCATCTCTCTCAGCATGTGGGAGGCTTCGTGCTGACGCGCGATCCCCTCAACGAGATCGTGCCCATCGGTCCGGCCACAATGGAAAAACGTTATTTCATCGAATGGGACAAGGACGACATCGACGAAATGAAAATGATGAAGGTCGATGTTCTCGGTCTCGGCATGCTTACCTGCATCCGCAAGGCTTTCGAACTGATCGCCCTGCATGAACACAAGACTCTTGCGCTCGCCACCGTTCCTCCCGAAGAGCCGGCCGTCTACGACATGCTGTGCAAAGCGGACGCGATCGGCGTATTCCAGGTGGAGAGCCGCGCCCAGATGAATATGCTGCCGCGGCTCGCACCGCGCGAATTCTACGATCTCGTCATCGAAGTGGCGATCGTGCGGCCCGGCCCCATCCAGGGCGACATGGTCCATCCCTATTTGCGCCGCCGCAATAAAATCGAGCCGGTCGACTTTCCTTCGCCTTCAGAAGCTTGTGGGCCGAAGGACGAATTGCAGAGCGTGCTCGGCAAGACTCTCGGCGTACCGCTGTTCCAGGAGCAGGCCATGAAGCTTGCCATCGTGGCAGCGGGCTTCACGCCGGGCGAAGCCAATGGGCTGCGGCGCGCGATGGCAACATTCCGCAATGTCGGCACCATCGATCAGTTCCGGAACAAGATGATCTCGGGCATGACGGCGCGGGGCTACAAGCAGGATTTCGCCGAACGCTGCTTCAAACAGATCGAAGGTTTTGGAAGCTATGGTTTTCCCGAAAGCCATGCCGCGAGTTTCGCGCATCTCGTCTACATCTCGGCCTTTATCAAGAAATTCCACCCAGCGGCATTCGCCTGCGCGCTGTTGAACTCGCAGCCCATGGGGTTCTATGCGCCGGCCGAGATCGTGCGCGATGCGCGCGAGCATGGTGTCGAAGTGCGCCATATCGATGTCAATTTCAGCGAATGGGATAACACGCTTGAGGCGCGGCCGGATGGATCGCTGGCTCTCCGTCTCGGCTTTCGTCAGGTCGATGGCTTCAACGAGGATTGGGCCAGGGTATTGGTGGCAACACGCGGCAACAGCTATCGCGATCTGGACAGCCTGGCGCGGCGTGCGCGTCTGCCGAAACGTGCGCTGGTCATTCTTGCCGAAGCCGACAGTTTCCAATCGCTGTTGCAGGATCGCCGCGAAATCCTCTGGGGAGTACGGCGACTGCCGGACGACGATGCGCTGCCTTTATTTGCCGCGCAATTCGTCGAGGAACAGCCGGAAGAAGAGATTGCACCGCTGCCGGTCATGCCGCTGGGCGAGCATGTGCTCGCCGATTACCGCATGTTGCGGCTGTCGCTCCGTGCCCATCTTATGCAATTCCTGCGAAATATGTTTCACAAGGAAGGCGTGATGAGCTGCGCGGAAATTTCAAATGCGCCTGATGGCGCGCGCGCGGCTTGCGCCGGCATTGTACTCGTGCGCCAGATGCCGGGCGACAAGGGCGTCGTCTTCGTCACGCTGAGCGACGAGACGGGCGTCACCAATGTCGTGGTGTGGCCCCGTCTGTTCGAGAAATTTCGACGTGAAGTGATGGGAGCACGCGTGTTGGTCGTCGAAGGCAGGATTCAGCGCAGCCCGGAGAAGGTGATACATCTTGTGGCCGAGCGCATCTTTGACCGCACCGCAGAACTCGATTGCATTGCGGAAGAAGGCACCGCGCGGCCGCTATTCCATTCGCGGGAAGGCCTGCACCGCCACCCCCGCAATGTCCGCCTCCTGCCCCGGTCGCGGGATTTTCATTGACTTCGCGGCTGTCAATGTTATCTTACTATTGTCTTACTATGAGGTAGCACATGGCTGCCGTCGAAAAACCGACCACGACAGTGTCCACGAAAGGTCAGATCATTCTTCCCAAGGCGATACGGCACCGGCGGCACTGGGAGCCCGGCACGAAACTGACCGTCGAGGAGACACCCGACGGCGTGCTTCTGAAAGCCGCCCCCATTTTCCCGCCCACCCGCTCCGAAGACGTGTTCGGTTCACTCCGATATCCGGGACGGCCAAAGACTCCAGAGGAAATGGGGGCAGGAATCGCGGCCGAAGTGAAACGGCGTCATGCTCGCGGTCGATACTGATCTCGTCCTCCGCTACCTCCTTGCAGATCATCCCTCACAGTCGGCCAAAGCGCGTGCGCTCATCGAGAACAACGAGGTTTTCGTATGTACGACGGTCCTGCTCGAAACCGAATGGGTGTTGCGCAGCCTCTATCACTTCAAGCCCGTGCAGATCATCGAGGCGCTGACCGCGTTTGCCGGCCTTCCCCGGGTGAGGCTGCAGGACGCCGCACTGACAGCGAAAGCGCTGGAGTGGCTGACCAAGGGCGCAGACTTTGCCGATGCGCTTCGCTTTCTCGCGTCAGAATGTTGCGATGCGTTTGTAACTTTCGACGCGCAGTTTGCCAGAACTGCGGAACGCCTCGGTGAAATTCCGGTCCGTATCCCATAGCTCGCCTCTTCCGCTGAACTGAGCATCGATCCCAAAGCCAAAGTTCACTGCGCAGCGTCGTTGCCGTCGCGGATGGCGCTTCGCAGTGTCTCTTTCAGGCGGCCCTTGTTGCCGAAAGCCCAATTGCCGCCATACGCGATGTCATCGACTCTCCAGCCGCCGGCTGCACGCACCAGATACACCGTATCCGTCCAGTTGACCGGCTTCGCATCTTCCGGGCCGCCGCGATAGCCAAGCGCCACCGTGCAGCGAGCTCCATTCGCGGCGATGTTGCAAAGGCCGACATGATAGGCCGTCGCGCCTTCGAAATTCGAAGTGAAGAGGTCACCTTCGATCAGCGGCGGCGACATGTGTTTGGTCACAGAGCCAAAATGCTGCTCCGCGGCCTCGCCCTCGATCAGGAAATTGTCCAGCGACGGCGAGATAAATGGTTCGAGCGTGGCCCGCGCCTTCCCGTCCGGAATTCCGTCCGAGGGATGAAAGCTGGAATAAGCGGCGTAAAAGCCCTCTGCGGCAGCAATCACCTGCTGCAGATCAGACGGCGCGGCCGGTGTCCCTGCCGACACGGCGGATCCGGTTGCGAGGACCAAATATGCCGCTCCTGCGAACCCCATCCGCCGCCAATATGCCGGGTTCAAATTCCTTCTCCTGTCGCGGAAACGAATGGCTGCAGTTTCTCGCGCGTTTCCAAAGGTATGCGGCGCGGCTTGCCGTCCAGCGTTATGATACAAGCTTCGACCACGCCGTGCGTGAGCAATCGTGTTCCGCAAAAAATCTTTTGATCCGCTCCCATCCGCGCGCCGGTCAGCGATGTCGCCCGGGTGTGAACCTCGATCAGGTCGTCCAGGCGGGCCGGGCGCAGATACTCCAGCGAAACCCTGCGCAAGGTCCACGCCGTCGCTTCGCGCTGCTCCAGCATCGCAGCCCTTGCAACACCGGCGCAGCGGAAAAACTCGGAACGGCCACGCTCCATATAGCGCAGATAATTGGCGTGATAGACAATGCCGGAAAGATCAGTGTCCTCATAATAGATCCGGATCGGGAGAATATGCACCTTCCCGTCGAATCGTCCGGCGCCGGATGCCTCAGCCACCATCCGGATCGTCCGTTGCGAAAAGCACGAATTGTCCCGCATCGCGCGGCGGCGCTTCGAGGCCAAGATGCGCGAAGGCGGCGGCGGTCACCATCCGGCCGCGCGGCGTGCGCTGCACGAAGCCCTGCTGCAGCAGATAGGGTTCGATGATTTCCTCGATGGCGTCGCGCGCCTCTCCCAATGCGGCGGCGATGGTCTCGATGCCGACCGGCCCCCCGCCAAACGATTGCGCAATGAGCGAAAGGTAACGACGGTCGAACGCATCCATTCCGCGCCTGTCGACCTCAAGCCGGGTGAGCGCTGCATCGGCAACAGCCGCATCGATATGCGCATGTCCCGCAACGGCTGCAAAATCGCGCACCCGCTTCAGAAGGCGTCCGGCAATGCGCGGCGTGCCGCGCGCCCGCGCTGCGATCTCGCGCGCGCCTTCCACGCTCAGATCGAGCGAAAGAATGCGCGCGCCGCGCGCGACAATCGCCTGCAATTCGTCCGGTTCATAGAAATTGAGCCGGAGCGGAATGCCGAACCGGTCGCGCAACGGCGTGGTAATCAGTCCCGACCGTGTCGTGGCGCCGATCAGCGTGAACGGCGCCAGCGTAATCTTGACGGAGCGCGCACTCGGTCCTTCGCCGATGACGAGATCGAGTTCGAAATCCTCCATCGCCGGATAAAGAATTTCCTCGACGACCGGGTTGAGACGATGAATTTCATCAATGAACAGCACGTCGCGCGTTTCGAGATTGGTGAGGATCGCCGCGAGATCGCCCGCGCGCGCCAGCACCGGTCCCGAAGTGGAGCGGAAATTCACGCCCAATTCGCGGGCGACGATTTGCGCCAAAGTCGTCTTGCCGAGACCCGGCGGCCCGGAAAACAGCACATGATCGAGCGCTTCGTTGCGCGCCCGCGCAGCCGCGATGAACACGCCGAGATTTTCGCGCGCCTGCCGCTGGCCCACGAACTCCGCGAGCCGTTTCGGCCGCAAGCTCGCTTCGAGCACGTCGTCTTCGCGCTGCTCCGGCATCACGAGGCGATCTGCCCCGCGGTTCGGTGCCGTCGGAGACATCAAATCTCCCACGGGTTTACGAGCCCGAGCCCGTCGAAGCGAAAGTGCCTGACGTTGCGCGTGACAAGAATGAAATCAAACGCGAGAGCCGTAGCGGCGATTTGTGCGTCCGCGACCGGAACGTTCGGGTGGCTGGCTCGCAAATGTCCCCATCGCCGCGCCACCGTGTTGTCCAAAACAATGATTCTGTCGGCAAAGCGTTGTTCCACGTCTTCGATCCAGAGAGCGAGAGTGCGCCGCTTTGCTCCGATGGCGAGCCGGGCCACTCCGTAATGCAGTTCCCCGAGCGTAACAGAACTGATGAACAATTTGGCCGGATTTTGGGCTCGCATCCAACCAACGACGCGCACATTGGGCACACGGTTGACGGTCTCGGATAGCACGCAAGTATCGAGCAGGAGCATCAGAAGATTTTTCGGGGCTTATCGCGCTTGCGTGGTGGGAGCTTGAACTCCGGAACTTTCGGTGCTGAAAGCCACCAATCTACCAATGTCCGCGGCTTCTCCTTGCCGACACTCTCTTCTTTGATAAGCCGAACCTCGAACTTGGGCTTGCCGCGATATGTAATGATCTGCGGTCTCGTTTCGGCCTGCCGAAGAAATTCGGAAAAGCGGGCTTTTGCGTCCTGAACGGGCCAGATATCATCCAAGGGTTTTCTCCTGACTAGTCTGACTAGTCAGTATCTATGTCATCACACCATGGCGCGCAAGCTCTCGCGAATCAGCGCGTCGACTGGCGCTTCCCCGAGATCACGCACCGCGCGCGACACCGCCTCGGCGGCCTGGCCCTGCGAATAGCCGAGCTTGATCAGCGCAGCGACCGCATCGGCTTCGGGGCCGCGCGGCGCAAGTGCCGGTGCTGCGGCTTCCGGCGCATGCCCGCGCAGCATCATGGAGGGCGCCCTGTCCTTCAGTTCGGTGACGATGCGGGTGGCGAGCTTTGGACCAATGCCCTGCGCACGGCCGACAGCCGCCTTGTCACCAAGCGCCACCGCGCGCTCGAGATCACGCGGCGAGAGCGCCGATAACACGTTCAACGCCACGCGGGCGCCGACATTCTGGACGCCCTGCAGCAGCCGGAACCACTCCCGCTCTTCCGGCGATGCGAATCCGTAGAGCCGGATCGTTTCGTCCGTCACGCGTGTATCGACTATCAGTACTGCCTGCGCGCCCGCCGAGAGCCGCGACAGGGTCGAGGTCGGGCAATGCACCAGATAACCGACGCCATGCACGTCAATGATCGCGTGATCTTCGGCCAGCGAATCGACCGTGCCCGTGAGCTTGCCGATCATGCGAGCGCGGCTTCGATGCGGGCGCGCGTTCCCGCAAGATGGGCATGCGCAATGGCGAGCGCCAGCGCGTCTGCGGCATCGGCAGATTCGACGCGCGCCGTAGGCAAAAGATGCCGCACCATGGCCTGTATTTGGTCTTTCCCGGCATGACCCACGCCGACCACGCATTTCTTGACGTGATTGGGCGCGTATTCCGCAATCTCGAGGCCCGCCCGCGCCGCCGCAAGCAGCGCCACCGCACGCGCCTGCCCGAGCTTTAGCGCTGCCGAAGGATCCTTGTGTACGAAAGCCTGCTCGATCGCCATGGCCTGCGGTTCAAGCTGCGCCACGATTTCGGAGAGGGATTCGAAAAGCACCATCAGCCGCGGGCCTAACCCCGCCTTGGCATCGGTGGTCAGCACACCATGCGCCACATGCGAAAGGCGGGTCCCGGTCATTTCGATGGCGCCCCATCCCATGCGGGCGAGACCGGGATCGAGCCCGAGAATGCGCAAGCTTGTCCTGTTCTCGAATCGCATGCCGGAAGTTTCGGCGACGCGTCGCGCGGCGGCAACTGGATTCAGGCCGCTTCCAGCTTGCGCATCAACGCGTCGGAGAGTTCGTAATTGCCATAGACGTTCTGTACGTCGTCATGATCTTCCAGGGCATCGAGCAGCTTCACAAGCGCCTCGCCGGCCTCGTCGCCGACCGCGACCGTATTCTGCGGACGCCATTCGAGTTTTGCCGATTGGGCCGGACCAAACTTCTCCTCCAGCGCATCGCGCACGGCCCCAAAATTCTCCGGGCTTGCCAGGAATTCATGCATTTCTTCGCCGGAGACGCATTCATCCGCGCCCGCTTCGATCGCCGCCTCGAACATCGCTTCGTCCGATCCCGCGCTTTTGGGATAGGCGATGACACCGGTGCGCGCGAACTGGAAGGCGACGGAATTCGTCTCGCCAAGCGCTCCGCCATATTTCGAGAAGGCCGCGCGGATATCGGCCGCGGTGCGGTTCCGGTTATCGGTCAGGCTCTCGACGATCAGCGCAACGCCGCCAGGCCCATAACCCTCGTAGCGGACTTCCTCGATGTTCTCCGCGTCGCCGCCGGCCGCCTTCTTGATGGCGCGCTCGATATTGTCCTTGGCCATGTTCTGAGCGCGGGCGGCGATGATGGCCGCGCGCAGGCGCGGATTGTGGGCGGGGTCGGGCAGCCCATGCTTGGCCGAGACGGTGATTTCGCGGGCGAGCTTGGAAAACAGCTTGGAGCGCTCCTTATCCTGGCGCCCCTTGCGGAACATGATGTTCTTGAACTGGGAATGACCGGCCATGTTGCACCTTGGTCGCAGCAGTCAATTAGACGGGGTGCCGGTGGGTATTCAAGATGGGCTAATCTAAAGGCCAGTTCGGGTTGGTACGCCGTCCCCTGGCATTCTCGGCCTCGAACGTCGAATATTGGCTCGAATGCTGGTTTGTCACCCCGCAATTCATGTATGGTCGGAGGGAAATTCGGGCTGAGCCACGAAAGCACAACCGACATGATCCGCAGGTTTTACATTCATAACTTCAGGTGCCTAGAAAATTTCGAGCTCCCCATAACTGGTCGATCGTCGGTTCTTTTGATCGGACGTAACGGGGCTGGCAAAACAAGCATCGGATTGGCGTTGGAAATCCTTCAGAAGATTGCTCGCGGCACCAACCGCGTGGCTGCACTCATTGGTCCCGCTGATTTTCCGCGCGGAGCGACGCACGCGCCTATGAGGCTCGAAATTGAAGTAGAGCTGGGTAAGAAGCTCTACGCATACTCGGTTGCGCTCGAGTTGCCAGAGCGATTCAGAGAACTGCGCGTACTCGAAGAAAAACTCTCGGTAGATGGCAAGCCAGTCTATACGCGTGAACTCGCGCAAGTTCAACTCGCCCGAGGGGCCAGTGACGCAGAAGCCAAGTTTCTTGTGGACTGGCACCTGATTGCCCTTCCCATAATTCAGCATCCGTCAAAAGATGACCCCATTGGCAGTTTGAAGCGATGGCTTGCGAGTGCTCTCATATTGCGGCCAATTCCCAGTCAAATTCGCGGCGATTCCGAACGCGAAACCCTTGCGCCCAACGTCCAAGTGACAGATCTCGGCGGCTGGTTCTGGGGTCTATCGGCTTCAGCTCCCGCCGTATATTCGACTATTGAAGGGTACCTCAAGCAGGTAATGCCAGATTTTTTGGACATTCAAAATCCTCCCGTAAGCACAGAATTCCGAACTCTAATTGTTCAATTTTCAACAATATCAGGAACCATTCGACTCGGATTCAATGATCTTTCGGACGGCGAGAAATGCTTTATTATATATGCGATGGTGATCGCGGCCAATCAGGCGTATGGGCCACTGCTTTGCTATTGGGACGAGCCGGACAATTATCTTGCACCTTCGGAGGTAAATCTATCTATCATTGCCTTGCGTCGAACTTTTCAAGACCGGGGGCAGCTAATCGTAACGTCTCACAATCCAGATGCGATTCGGGGTTTTGCGGATGAAAACACACTATATCTTTATCGAAACAGTCATCTTGAGCCTACGATGGTGAAGTCAGTAGAGAGCCTTAGGTCCAGTGGAGACCTGAACGGTAGCTTGATTGATGCGCTTGTTCGCGGCGATCTTTTCTCGTGAGTGTCAACAGATTTCAGCCTCACCTGTTTGTGTTGCCTGAAGACGATGCAGACCGTCAGCTTGCACTCGGATTTCAGCTGGGCATGCCGTCACGCCAGGTTCGCAGCCTCCCGGAGGCCGGAGGTTGGAGGAGTGTTGTTGAGCGATTTGCCTCAGACGAGGTTGGTGGTATGAGAAAGTACAACCACCGCTTCATCGTTCTGCTGATCGATTTTGATGGAAACCCTAATCGGCTTAATGAGGTCAGGGGGACTCTTCCGGCAGATATCGCAAATCGCGTGTTCGTACTCGGGCCGCTAACAAAGCCCGAACACTTGAAGCCCGGACTCGGCAAATCGTTTGAGGAGATCGGCCGTGCTATGGCTTATGATTGCCGGAACGGTACCGATGCGATCTGGTCTCATCCTCTCCTGCAACACAACGCCGAAGAGTTGGCCAGAATCCGAGTTGTTTGCGAGTTTCTGCTTGCGTGATGTCTACAGCGACATCAATTGCATCGCGCACACCGCTTTTGGATCGACGGCGATTCGTCAAAACTCAGCGCGCCGATGAAATCGCGCACATGCCCGATATTGTCACGGATATCGCAAAGACGTTGCCGCGCCAGCTCAGAAGGCATTCGCGGCGTCTCTCAATACTCGTCGCGCGCGCGCCTGGCCGCGCCCGAATTCCTCCACAATTCACCCAAACCCCGCCGCAGGCGCGCCTCCAGTCGCGGCGGCGTGTCGGAGCGCAAGTACCGCGCGGCCGCCGAAAGGCGCTGCCGGCCTTCGGTGTGGAGCGAGAATTCGCGGGCGAGCCTGGAGAACAGCTTGGAGCGCTCTTTATCCTGGCGCCCCTTGCGGAACATGATGTTCTTGAACTGGGAATGACCGGCCATGCTTAGCTCTCGCGCGAAACGTGAATAGCGGGCGGTTGGGCCTGTTTCAAGGCGGGCAGGCTGTCAGACAAACCGCGAAAGCTCGTCAAGAACGGCGCGTTCCAGCGGTGCGAGATGCATGGTAACGGTGTCCCAGAGCCGCCGTTCCGTGACCAGATCATATGCGTGCCGATAAATATTTCCGGCATCGCGAACGGCGACCCAGTCGATCTCGGAATGCCTGGCTTTCAAATCTTCGGGAAGATGGCGCGAGGCTTCCGAAATGATCTCTAGCGCCCGCATGGTCGCATAAACCGTTTTCTGGTCGGCAGCGAACGCGTCAAAATCCAGCGCGGCTATGAAATCGCGCGCGCGCCCGATGTTGTCCCGAATATGGAGCAACCTCCGTTGGACTTGGTCAGAAGACATTCACCAAGTCTCTCGAAGCTTCTTCGCGAATTAGAGGCTTTAATGCCTGCCGTTCGACCAGATCGACATTGCGCCCGAAGAGGGCGGCAACATCGTGCTGCAGTCGCACGTACTCGAATATTCCCGAAGGCTTATCGGGTTCCAGGTCCACAAGAAGGTCGATATCGCTGTCCGGCCGCGCATCGCCCCGTGCAACGGAGCCGAATACCGCCGCATGAAGAATTCCCCGCGCACGCAATGCGTCGGCATTGCTGCGCAATATTCCAACGACCTCTTCGAGCGTGACTTTCATGCCGGCAATTCCATCGGAGCGGACCGCAGAATAAGCTTTCCTCAGGGCAGAGGTAAGTGTTCCTTGAGCCGGCCGCCGACACGCACGAGTTCGACGCGGACGGCGAGGCCCTTGGCATCGGTTTCGACGAAAACCGCGCCGAGGGTCGCCGGGCCGGAGGGGGCGCCCCGCCGACAATTTCCGCGTGAAGCGCTGGCCGTCTTACGGGTCAGGCCGAAGCGGCCCGCCGCGTTCTCCCCCGGGCGACTGCAGCATCGGGCTCCTGGCATGCGCTGCCTTCAGGCACTCAAAACGGTACTGTACTCCTTCACGGGTGGAAATGACGGCAGCAGTCCCAATAGCGGCCTGTTGATGAAGAAAGGCAATCTTTACGGCATGACGTTTGGGGGCGGCACTAGTGGGGACGGCACCGTCTTCGAGCTTACGTCGGATGGCACCGAAACGGTGCTTCACTCCTTCGCGGGCGGAAGCGGCGGCGAAACCCCTTCGGCGTGAGTCTCCTGGTAGAGAGCAAAGGCTATCTATACGGCACCACAGTAGGCGGCGGCGCCCACGGCAACGGAATCGTCTTCAAGGTCGAGGATTAGGATCGTTTCAACTGCGCCGGCCGGGGCTGTCTCGCATCGTGTGACAGCTCCAGTTTGAGCGATCGTTCCGATAATGTGTGGAATGCCCATCAGGGTATCGCCCAGGGCCTGAACAAGAAAGGCGTGTTCGGAGCCGCAGACTCACATTACGATAATGCCGATTCCACCGGCTATCTCGGCGGGAAGTCGAAGTACAAGAGCGAGGTTGATCTCACGATCGAGAACGCCGGGTTTGCGGCACGCGCCGTCAATGATGCCGGAGACGTCGTAGGCTGGTACATCGACTCCAACACTGGTTACCAGCACGGCTTCCTTGTCGTTAACGGCGAAGCGCGTCAGATCAACCATCCGGGTGTGACGTCTACGGCGGCGGAAGGCATCAACGACAAGGGCATCGTCACCGGCCAATGGACAAGTTCGGAGGGCGTGGTCAGCGGTTTCTACTACGCTATCAAGAGCGGAACCTACACAGATCTTTATATACCCGGCAGCGAATCCGGGACCGACGTGTTTGGCGTCAACGACAACGACGTCATCATGGCCTATGAGCCTGTGCCCTATGGAGGGGGGAGTGGTGGCGAGAGCTACGTCTATTGCATCCACTCGAAGGGCTGTCCCACGGGGGCCAAATATCATCAGCCACGACAGCCGCACGGCCCGGCGCGGCTGGAACATCGGGCCCCCATGCCTTGATTTGTCCGGGATGCACCAGGGCTACCCCCCTTGCCTTGGTGCAGCTTTTCTCAGCCGGCGGAAGCCCCTGAGATGGCCGGCGTTCCGCCCGCGGCCTTAGGCGTAACTCGCGCTATGTTTCGGGCAAACATTCCTTCAGCCGCCCTCCGACACGCACCGGTTCCACACGGGCAGCTAGGCCTTTGACATCGGTTTCAACGAACACGGCACAGAGCGTCGCCGGACCGGAGGCGGGCGTATAGCGGCCCGTCGACAGTTTGCGGGTGAAGCGCTGCAGCGGCTCGAATTTTTCCATGCCGATCACGGAATCGTAGTCGCAACATGCACCGGCATCAGTCTGATAGGCCGTGCCGCCAGGGAGAACCTGTGCGTCGGCGGTCGGCACATGGGAGTGGGTGCCGACCACAAGGCTGACGCGCGCGTCGCAGAAATGGCCCATGGCCATCTTCTCCGAGGTCGCCTCCGCATGCATGTCGACCACCGCCGCATCGCAGCCCTCGCCAAGCGGGCAGGCTGCGAGTTCGCGCTCTACGGCGGCAAAGGGATCGTCGAGCGGATCCATGTAATGGCGCCCCATCACATTCACGACCAGCACCCTCTGGCCACTCCGTGTCTCATACAAACCTGCGCCGCGCCCGGGCGTGTCGATGGGATAGTTGCGTGGCCGCAGGATGCGATCGTCGTCGCCGATGAAGGACAGAATCTCCTTCTGGTCGGCCCAATGATTCCCGCTTGTCAGAACATCCACGCCCGAGGCAAACAGCTCATTCGCGGTCTTGCGGGTTAATCCGAAGCCTCCGGCGGCGTTTTCGGCATTGCCGATGACAAAGTCAGTCCGCAGGCAGTCGCGCAGCCGCGGCAGTTCCGCAGCCACGACTTCCCGCCCCGGCCGGCCGATGATGTCGCCGATGAAGAGAATGCGCATGTCAGGCTTTCAATCCATTCGCGATGCATGACTTGCCGGATTTGCTCCGGTTTCTGCATCGCGGGAAAGTGGATGGGACCGCCACCGCCGTTGGATGTGGATCCTCACGGGCCTGCAAGTGCAGGTGGGCGCCATATGTCCGAAGCCACGGCTCCGGTCAGGGACAGCTCCCGGTGAGTACCATTAAGGCCCCTGGGCATCGCATTCCTGACGCGCGGGGCAGTACCCATCCGCCGCCAAATCTAGGCGCCGGGCAGGCGGCCCGCAACATCTTCGATCCGCGCGGCGGTCGAGTCGAGCGTAAGAACCGCCTCGTGTTCGGCCTTGCCAATCCGGGCAAGGGCTTCCTGGCGCGCTTCGCAAGCTTCCGAAACCTCCTGGGCGCGTCTCTCCAGCAGTGCCCGGGATTCGAAATATTCGTCGGCGATCATCAGGGCTGCCATGAGCAGAAGCCGCTGTTCGCCGGGCTGCCCCGCGGCCTTCAGAAGCTCGCGCACCTTTGAGTCCACATGCGCCGCAAGCTTGAGCAAATGCTCTTCCTGCCCTTCGTCGCAGGCAATCGCGTAGCTGCGCTCGTTCACCATCACATGGACGAGCGGCATGGCGTCCTCATGCCTGAAGTTCAGATTGGGCCAGCACCGCGTTGATATCGGCGATAGCGCGGTCGACCCGGCCTTCGACCTCCTCGGCCAGGCTTGCGAGCAGCCGGTTTTCCTCTTCCAGCCCGGCAATCCGTGCAAGAAGAACCTCGCGCTCCTGATTCAGCGAAGCGATTTCGGCCGCGTCCCGTGCATGACGCTTCTGGGCTTCACTGAGCGGCGTGAGCGCCGTCTCCAGCCGGTCGAGCGCGGCGGACAGCCTTGCCTTTGCCTCTTCCAATTGTGACATGCTGTACCCTTTGAAAACGCGATGACCATAGGCTGTATGGAAAACGGGGGCAACGCCACGCTCTTGACGGGTGTGCGGGTGCCTCGCTAAGGCCGCCCGGGTTCCCAGCCCGCTTTCCGCGCCCCGCGGATCAGGTCCAAGGAGGAATGCATGCCCGTTCGCGTTGCGATCAACGGTTTCGGCCGCATCGGGCGGCTGGTGCTGCGCGCCATTGTCGAATCCGGACGCCGGGACATTGTCGTGGTCGGGGTCAATGATCTGGGTCCGGTCGAGACCAATGCGCATCTCCTGCGCTACGATTCGGTCCACGGCAAATTTCCAAGCGACGTGGCGGTCGATGGCCATTACATGATCGTCGACGGCCATAAAATCCGGGTCACGGCGATAAGGGATCCCGCGCAATTGCCCCATGAAGAACTCGGCGTTGATATCGCGATCGAATCCACGGGAATTTTTACCTCGAAGGAAAAAGCTTCTGCCCATCTGCGCGCCGGGGCGAAGCGCGTACTGATTTCCGCGCCGGCCGAGGGCGCCGATCTTACCGTCGTTTATGGCGTCAATCATGAAATGCTCACGAAGGACCAGCTGGTTGTTTCGAACGCCTCGTGCACGACCAACTGCCTCGCGCTCGTCGCCAAGGTGATGCACGAGGCCGTTGGCATCGCGCAGGGGTTCATGACCACGATCCACAGCTACACCAACGACCAGCCGGTGCTCGACCAGCTGCACAAGGATCTCTACCGCGCGCGCGCGGCGGCACTCTCCATGATTCCCACGTCGACGGGCGCGGCAAAGGCGGTGGGTCTCGTGCTGCCCGAACTGAAAGGCAAGCTCGACGGCGTCTCGGTGCGCGTACCCACGCCCAATGTTTCGCTCGTCGATTTCAAGTTCGTCGCAAAACGGCCGACCACGGTGGACGAAATCAACACCGCGGCGAAAACGGCAGCGGCCGGCCCACTCAAGGGGGTCCTAACGATTATCGAAGAACCCCTTGTTTCCTGCGACTTCAATCACAATCCGGCTTCGTCCAGCTTCGCGCTGGACGGCACGAAAGTCATCGACGGGACGTTCGTGCGCGTGATGTCGTGGTACGACAATGAGTGGGGCTTCTCGAACCGCATGGCCGATGTGGTCGTCGCCATGGGCGCCCTGATCTGATGGCGGAAAGGAACTATCGCACGCTTGACGACCTTGCCGTTTCGGGCAAGCGCGTGCTGGTGCGCGCCGATCTCAACGTGCCCATGCAGGACGGGAAAGTGACGGATAGTCTTCGAATCGAGCGCCAGGCGCCGACAATCCGCGAACTGGCGGAAAAAGGCGCGCGCGTCATCGTGCTCTCGCATTTCGGCCGGCCGAAGGGCAAACCGGTCGCTTCCATGTCGCTCGGGCCGGTCGTGACGGCGCTCTCCGCAGCGGTCGGCCGCCCGGTTTCATTCGCCGAAGACTGCGTTGGGCCCAAAGCGGAGCAAGCTGCTTCGAAATTGAAAGACGGCGATGTGCTGCTGCTCGAGAACACGCGTTTCCACGCCGGCGAGGAAGCCAATGATTCCGATTTCGCAAGAGCGGTCGCCGCGCTCGGCGACACCTACGTCAATGATGCGTTTTCCGCCGCGCATCGGGCCCATGCGACAATCGAGGCGCTGGCGCAGCTCTTGCCATGCGCCGCAGGCCGGTCGATGGAGGAGGAGCTCACCCATTTGCATCGCGCGCTCGACCGTCCCGAACGTCCGGTGATGGCGGTAATCGGCGGCGCCAAGATTTCGACCAAGCTCGAACTGCTGGGCAACCTCATCCGTCGCGTTGACGTGCTCGTCATTGGCGGTGCGATGGCGAATACGTTCCTGGCGGCTCAGGGTCTGGAGATTGGCAAATCGCTTTGCGAATCGGACCAGCTGGAAACAGCCCGCGGCATTTTGCGGTCGACGCAGGGCATAGCACTCGTGCTGCCCTCGGATGTCGTTGTGGCAAAGGAATTCAAACCCAAAGCGGATTGTCGCGTTGTGGCAGTAGGAAATGTCGGGTCTGACGACATGATTCTCGATGTGGGGCCGGAGACCATTGACGGCTTCTCTGCGCGGCTCGAGCAGGCGCGCACGCTGGTGTGGAACGGGCCGCTTGGGGCCTTCGAGACGCCGCCTTTCGAAACCGGTACGGTCGCGGCGGCAAAGCTCGTTGCGGCGCGGACCAGAGCCGGCAAATTGCTCTCGGTCGCGGGTGGCGGAGATACCGTGGCTGCCCTCAATTTGGCGGGCGTAGCGGATCAGTTCACCTATGTATCGACGGCTGGCGGCGCCTTTCTCGAATGGCTCGAGGGACGCGAACTGCCCGGCGTCGCGGCACTCATGCAAAACGGAGGGACGGGAGCATGAACAGGGCTGAACTTTCGCGCACAGCGCAGGCGATGGTAACAAAGGGCAAGGGTATTCTTGCCGCCGATGAAAGCACAGGCACGATCAAGAAACGCTTCGACGCGATCGGTGTTGAATCGACCGAAACGAACCGCCGCGACTATCGCGAGCTTTTGTTCCGCACTTCGGACGCCATGCGGAACTGCATTTCGGGCGTCATTCTCTATGACGAGACGATACGCCAGAAAGCGGCGGATGGCACACCGCTCGTGAAGCTGATCGAGCAAGCCGGCTCGATCCCGGGAATCAAGGTCGATCTCGGCGCCAAGCCGCTGGCGCTCTGTCCTGGTGAAACGATCACCGAAGGCCTCGATGGCCTGCGGGAGCGGCTCGTCGAATACCGGGGGCTGGGCGCGCGTTTCGCCAAATGGCGCGCAGTGATCGATATCGCGCCGGGCGTTCCGACTTATACCGGCATCAGCGTGAATGCGCATGCGCTCGCGCGTTATGCAGCGCTCTGCCAGGAGGAAACAATCGTTCCGATCGTCGAGCCGGAGGTGTTGATGGATGGCGATCACGACATCGACACTTGCGCGCGCGTGACCGAATGGGCGTTGAAGGAAGTCTTCTATGCCCTTTTCAATCAGCGCGTGGATCTCGAAGGCATGATTCTTAAACCCAATATGATCGTACCCGGGATGAAATGTGCGAAGCAGGCGAGCGTCGAGGAAGTGGCGGAACGCACGATCAAATGCCTCAAGGAATGCGCACCTGCTGCGGTGCCGGGTATAGCATTCCTCTCCGGCGGCCAGTCCGATGAAGAAGCGACCGCGCATCTGAACGCGATGAACAAACACCCAGACCTGCCCTGGCCGCTCACCTTCTCCTATGGCCGCGCATTGCAGGCGGCGCCGCAGAAAGCGTGGAGCGGGAAGGCGGCCAATGTGCCCGCGGCGCAGCATGCGTTCGCCCACCGCGCCCGCATGAACGGTCTTGCCACCCGCGGCGAATGGAATCCGGACCTGGAAAAGCAGGCGGCGTGAGCGAACGCTGCCGGCTTTATCTGATCACGCCGCCTTCACTGGAGCCGCGCTCGTTTGCGGAAACGCTGAAATTCGCGCTCGCAGCGGGAGACGTCGCCACGCTTCAGCTGCGCTTGAAGGATGTCACAGACGACGAAATCCGGCGCGCCGCCGAACTGCTTTTGCCGGTCGTGCAGAACGCAGGCGTCGCGTTCGTCCTGAACGACAGGCCTGACATCGCCGCCGAACTGGGCGCGGATGGCGTTCACGTCGGCCAGGACGACATGTCTTACAAAGAAGCGCGCGCGCTGGTCGGTGCGAAGGCGATCGTGGGCGTCACGTGCCACGCTTCGCGCCATCTCGCCATCGAGGCGGCGGAGGCGGGTGCCGACTATGTTGCGTTCGGCGCGTTCTTCCCAACCGCGACCAAGGAACCGAAAGCGCGCGCAGACATCGAATTGTTGCGTTGGTGGTCGGAGCTGATGACGACCCCTTCGGTCGCCATCGGGGGTGTTACGGTCGAAACTGCGCCGCTGCTGGTCGACGCCGGCGCCGACTTTCTCGCCGTTTGCGCAGGCGTCTGGTGTTATCCGGACGGGCCAGCCGCCGCCGTCAGGCGTTTGAACGGGCTGCTCTGAACAGGCTCTCCTAACCGCCCCCAAGGCTGTTCCATATCGAAAAAGAAACTTCGCACTACGCACGGGGCGTCGTGGAATTCCGTCTGGCCAACTGGACGGCCGCCCTCACGGAATTCAACACTGTTCTTTCAACGCATCCCAATGCCGCGGCATCGCTCTTCATGAAAGGAGTGGTCGAACACCGCATGGGGAACGTCCCGGCCGGAGACATAGATATCGCGGCCGCAAAAACGATCGATCCGCGCGTGCCGAACGGCTTCGCGCAATATGGGATTTTGCCGTAAAATCGCGGCGCAGCTTATTTCTTCCCTGACGGCGTTGGCTTGGTGCCGCGTTGTTCGGCAAAGGGCGAAGTTGAAGTCGTTGGCTTTGCCTTGTTCTTGTCCGATTTGGGCTTCTTCTTTTCCTTGTTGCTGCGCTGTTCCCGGTTCGCCATTTTGGCCTTCCCGATCTCCCGAATTCTGTTCGGATCATAGGCGGGATCGCCGGCGTTCGAAAGGGTACGGGGAGCCATCGTTTGCGCTCCCGCGTTTCCTTTGCATGCGCAACGCCCTCGCTATCCTTGCAGTCCTTTTGGCCCAGAGTCTTGCGCCGCATGCGCTGGCACAGTCGGACATTGGCGCCGCGCCAGGTCTGCCCCCACCCGGCCGCTCCGGGCCCGCTGGTGTCCAGACCGGCACGATTGCCCGGCTTGACCTGGCAACGATGAACTTCGTCTGCCGGAGTGGAAGGGCCGCCCGCCAGTACTGGATCACGCGCGCCACCCGCTTCGCCGCGGGCCGGCCGAACGCTTCATTTTTCGATCTCGCGCCCGGCCAGCGGGTCCAGGTGCTGTTTCACCCGGCCGGCGGGCTCGATGTTGCCGACCAGGTCGTTGTGCTGAAGTGACCGCTATGTTTCTTACAGCTTGCGGACGGATCGGGGCCGAAACCGGCCACGCCGAACCCCCTGCCGCACCGATCGTTTATGCCGCACAGGAGAATCACATGACCCGAATCCTGAGTAACATAGCGCTCGGATTGGCGCTTCTCTGGCCGTGCGCAGCCTGGAGTTGCGACGGAACGGCAGGCCGCAATGTCGCGGTCACTTTCGATGGGCACAAATACACGGTCTCGAATATGGGCCGCCAATGGCTCCAGGTCACCTTCACGGCCTGGAACACCACCTACAATCTGCAGCTCGCGCCGGGCCAGGCCGCTTCGCCCCGCTCGCCCGGCACCTTTGGTCAATTCATGTCCGGCTATCAATCCTGCACGGCCACGCCCATCCGCTACCGTTAGAGCGGAACCGGTTCACCTGGAATCAACAAAAGTTGTCATCCCCGCGAAAGCGGGGACCCAGAGCGCCACGTAACGACGGTAATTCCGGCTGCTGGGTCCCCGCTTTCGCGGGGATGACATCTCCTGATTTGATCTGTTCGGATACCTCTCTCTGGATAGAGGTTTTTCCGCCTACTGGGCCGGTGCGGGCGTGGACGGGGCGCTCTCTGGGGCTTGCAGCGACGCTGTGGCGGCAGGCTGCATCGGAAGCTGGACGGAATGCGGATATCCGTCGATGGCCCCGGTATACGAGTCCACGCCGAAGCCGATGCCCAGATTGGCGACGTTTGCAAACGTCATCGGATTGGTATGGGAAGCAAGTCTCGTCCAAGCCTCCTGAAAGCCGGGCTTGTTGCACTTGACAAGCATGTCGTCATTGCCGCGCTGGACGTGCGCGACAGTCGGTGTGACAACCGCCCAGCTCCCCTCGTTATTCGAAAGCACGCAGGAGGCGCCTGATTCCGGCGGCGTCAATACAGCAATGTCTTCGGAGCTGCCGGATACCATCGTTGCGCAGCTGCCAAGACCGAGCGCTCCCGCAACGACTGCGCAAGTCAAGAACTTCATGAAATTGCCCTCAGGCGGTGAGGGGGCAAGTTAGCGAACCTGCGCGGTGATGTGCAATGTTCAAGAAATCGTCATGCGCGGGGCTGTACGTCCTGGGCGCGCATGCCGACCTTCGCACCTTGCGAAAGGGCGGCGGCTCCGCGAAAGTGCCGCAGTCTCAGGGGCAGGGTGCACAGGTGAGCGACATGGCGGCCTCGTCGCCGACGGCGGAACTGGACGGCGGCAGCAGGCGTGGAAGAACCTTCATGGGTCATCCCGTGGGGCTCGCCTGGCTTTCAGGCTCCGAGTTCTGGGAGCGCTTCGCCTATTACGGCATGCAAACGCTGCTGGTGCTCTACCTCACGCATTATCTGCTGCAGCCGGGGCATATCGAACAGGTGTGGGGCTTCGGCGCCTTCCGCCATTTCATCGGTGCGGTGTACGGCTCGCAATCGCAGATGGCGCTCGCCTCCAACACGGCGCAGCTCTATGCGGCGCTGGTCTACGTGACCCCACTCGCCGGTGGTTATATCGCCGACCGTCTGATCGGCCGCACCGCCACAGTCAGTATCGGCGCGATCATCATGGTGATCGGTACATTCCTGCTGGCGCTGAATTCAACCTTCCTGATCGCGCTGGCGCTTTTGCTCGCAGGCGTGGGCTGCTTCAAAGGCAATATCGCGAGCCAGGTCGGCGCGCTCTACCGGATCGACGATCCGCGCCGCGCAGACGGCTTTCAGATTTATTTTCTAGGCATTCAGCTGGCGGTGATCATCTCGCCCTTTATCTGCGGCACGCTCGGACAGCGCGTGGACTGGCATCTGGGCTTCGTCGCCGCCGGTGTCGGCATGGTGTTTGGTCTTGCCATCTATCTGACCGGCCGGCGCAATTATCCGCCGGAGCCCATCAAGACCAAAGGCGATCATGTCGAACGGCCGCCACTCACGGCGCATGACTGGAAGGCGGTTATTCTGCTGGTGGCGCTGCTGCCGGTGCTCGCGGTGTCGATCGTCGGCAATCAGGAGATTTTCGACGCCTATTTCGTCTGGGGCGAAAAAACGTTCCAGACCGTGTTCTTCGGCTTCAACATGCCGATCACTTATCTTGCCTCGCTGGATGCGTTCGTCAGTGCGGTCACCATGGTCGGCGTCATTGCTTTCTGGCGCTGGTACGGCCAGCGCTGGCGGGAGCCGGCCGAAATCACCAAGATGGTCATCGGCGTGGCGATCAGCGCGACCGGGCCTCTGGTACTGGCAGGATGCGCGCTCGTGGCCGACACCCAGCATGTTCGTGTTCCGCTTTACTGGGCGCTCGGGTTCCACATCCTGAACGATATCGGTTTCGCCAATGTGCTGCCCGTGGGTCTCGCACTTTATTCGCGCGCGGCGCCAAAGGGCCTGGGCGGCGTAATGATCGCCATCTATTACATCCATCTCTTCATGGGCAATTTGCTGACCGGCTATCTCGGCGGGCTGCTCGGCACCATGCCCAACACGACGTTCTGGCTCATGCACGTCATACTGATGGCCATTGCCGGCGCGGTTCTGCTGGTTGCGCGGGTGCTATTTGGTTCTTTCCTCGTTCCCAAAACGGAGAAGCCTTGAGGCGAAGTTGAAGCTGATCGGCTGGTCACAATTCATGGGCGAATTTCGAGAAAATGATCAATCGGAGCGGCGGCCCGGAAGGGATTGTCATGCAAAGCGCGCGCGGAATTTCAGTGGTCGCCATCTGCCTGGTGCTTGCCGCCTGCGATCAGAATTCGAACGACGTGACCGTCAAGGGCGGACATGGCAGCGTCACGATCTCCGCCAACGGCCAGCATTTCGCGATCAACGCCAATGGCGACAGGAACGGCAGTTTCGCCATGTCCGGCAGCGACGGGCATTTCACGATGAAGGCGTCGGATGGCAAGCAGACGGTGGAGATCAATTCCACCGGCGGTTCGACGAATTTTCACGTACCGGATTTCGTTGTCAATTATCCGGGCGCCCGGCTGCAAACGACGACCATCGGCACGAGCGTGAACGGTGCGACCGGCACGTTTACCTTCGAAACCGCCGACCCGCCCGCGGCGGTGATTTCGTACTACAAGCGGAAATCCGGCACCGCTGGCCTCTCCCAGGCCATGAATATGAACATGGGGCCTGCGACCATGTTCACGGCGAATGCCAATGGCGGCAAAAAAGTCCTGCAGGTCATTGCCTCGGCGTCCGGCAACGGTGCACATGTGCAGGTGACATGGACCGACAAGTAATTCCATCGAAAGACAGGTCATGACGGATGCGCTGCCCGACCGGCTCTGCGTCAATCCCAGGAGCCCCTGGTACAATGAATCGCTGCTCGTCCGCGGCGTCGGCGTGCGCTTCAACGGCGTCGAAAAGACCAATGTCGAAGAGTATTGCGTCAGCGAAGGCTGGGTCCGCCTCGCGGTGGGCCGCACGGTGGATCGCGCCGGCAATCCGATGACCGTGAAGTACAAAGGAAAGGTCGAACCTTATTTCAAAGAGGCGCCTGAACCGTCCGCATGAGATAGCGCACCCGTTTGCCGCGATCCGGCAGCCACGCGCTGCCGATTTCGAGAAAACCAAGCGGCGTGTGGAACGCATCGGATCCCGGATTGGGCGGATCGATATTCACCTCGCAACACACATGCGCATATCCGGCCTGCGCTGCCGCTGCGAACAGATCGTCATAAAGCAGGCGGGCCAGGCCTTTCCGGCGCGCATGCTCCGCCACGACAACGCGATCGATGTAAACGAACCGCTCGAAGCGCTCAGCGAACCAGCGATAATTGGGTGCGTCCTGCGGAGCCTTCTCGGCGAGCGCGATCAGGAAAGCATCGCGCGCCGGCGTCATCCGCGTGCGGAACGACAGGCCGACCAATTCCTCAAACGCAGCTCTGGTAACGACCCCAATCTCGCGCTCCTGCGCATTGCTGAGGGCAAACAACGCCCCGAGATCATCGGGACCGGGTTCGCAAAGCGTCATATCCTGGGACCGCGGGCGTCCTCGCCCGCATGCCTGCCACAAGTCACGGAGTGAGAAAAGATTGCACCGAAGAGGTCCGGGCGGGACGCAAGCGGTCCCAGGGGTGGAAACCGTCATTTGCGCGGCCGAGACCTCTGCTGCTACACCCGCTGCGATTTCGGCAACGACACATTGCATGAGCTTGCGCGCGTCAGCCCCGGGACCGCTTGCGTCCCGCCCGCATCGGGCGTGGCACAGTCGTGGATACCTTCCCCATTTCGACAACGGTGCCGTTGTGCAGGCGATCACATTCCGGCTGGCCGACAGTTTGCCCAGCGCAATCTATGGCAGGCTGATCGCTGAAACAGCCGATGAAGCTGACAGACGCCGGAAACTTGATGCGATGATCGACGAGGGCCGCGGCGCGTGCATTCTTCGCAATGACGCGTATGCGATTGTCGTTCGGACCGCCCTTGAGCATTTCGACGGTGAGCGTTACCGGTTGATTGCCTGGGTCATCATGCCGAATCATGTACATGTGCTGATAGAGCAGCTGGAAGGATTTCCGCTGGGCGATATTGTACGCGGATGGAAATCGTTCTCGGCGAAAGAAATCAACAAGGTACGGGGCTTAAGAGACGCGGTGTGGGCACCAGACTATCATGATCGGTATATCCGTGATGGACGGCATTTGGGCGATGCTGTTGCTTATATCGAAAATAAGCCGATTAACGCTCGCCTTGTAAAGCAGGCACGGGACTGGCCTTATTCGTCCGCGGCTGTAACAAATGCGGGCGTGGACGCCCGCGGTCCCGGGAACTGAACATGTCCAAAATAGCAGGAAATGAAATTCGTCCGGGGGCGCTCATCGCCTTCGAAGGCGGTCTTTGGCTGGTGGTGAAGACGCAAGCCGTCAAGCCCGGCAAGGGCGGCGCCTACAACCAGGTCGAGCTCAAGAACATCGTCACCGGCACCAAGCTCAATCAGCGGTTCAGGGCCGACGAGGCCGTGGAAGAAACCTGGCTGGAAAAGAAGGACTACCAGTTTCTCTATGCCAGCGGCGACGCGCTGACGTTCATGGATCTGGAAAGCTACGACCAGATCGAATTGCCGCGCGACTTCGTGGGCGAGCAATCCGCCTTCCTGCAGGACGGAATGAAAGTCCTGCTCCAGCTGCATGAAGGCAAGCCGATCTCGATTGCGCTGCCGGTACATGTGGTGCTCACCGTGACGGAAGCCGATCCCGTCGTGCGCAACCAGACCGCCGCGCCCGGCTACAAATCCGCGATGCTCGAAAACGGCGTGCGCACGCAGGTGCCGCCCTTCATCGAGCCGGGCACGAAGATCGTGGTGGCAACGGCCGACGGCACCTACGTCCGCCGCGGGGAATAGACACCGAACCGTCGAAGCGTCGACTTGGGCGGGCCGGCTCGCCACCAGAAAAAGACGACCTCACGCCGAACTTGTCGAAGCGTCCCCCATCGCCCGCACCAGATTGCGCGTCGACCAGCTGGCGACGCCGCTTCCGGCAAAATCGCGATCCGCGCTCCACACATCGGCGCCGGTACACCACGCCAGCGCCAGAACATGCGCGTCGCGCGTCGAGCCGTTTCCGCTCGCCGCGGCGTCACGAAGCACAGTCCCGGCGTCGGCCATGAGCGGTTCCAGCTCGGCCAGCGGCACGACGAGAAGCGGGGCCGCAATCGCGTCGAGCAGCGGCAAAAGCTCGGGCGCCTTGAGCCCCAGTTCGATCTTTCGCCGCCCCTCCTCGACCGCGCGATCCGTGGTGATGAGCGTGGCGATCCGTTGCACGCGTTCGATGACCGCTCCCGTACGGCCGAGCACGGCGGAAATGAGAACGGTCGTGTCGATGACGATGGTCGAGGGCAGCGGCTTCATCGCCGGGCGCGCCAATCCTTCTGGATCGCGCGCACGGTTTCATCGGAGTAATCCGTCGGATCGATGCCCATGGCGGTCAGCGCGGCGTCGTCGCTCGCGCGGTCGCGCTTTTTCGCGGCTTCGCGCGCCCGCTTCAGCGCGGCCGAAAGACGTTTCGGATCCGGCTTCTTCAGCGGAAACAGCAGCGCCACGGTCCGCTCACCGGATTTGACGGCCGTCGGCCCCGCCAGGCGCCGGATTTTTTCGCCGGACAGTTTCTGAAGATCGCGAATGCTGATGTAACCCATGGCGTTTACATGCACCTGCATGTAAAGTTGGTCAAGCAGCTCGGAGCGACGTGAAGCAATCGTTTCCCTGGGACCGCGGGCGTCCCGCCCGCATCCCACCTGTGGGCTAATGCGATTGTTGCTCCCACCACGCAACTGCGCCCCCTCACGGCTCAAGCCAGCCATGCCGCTCGCTCGGCGGCTTTCTTCAAAAACAGGCTATCCGCAAGCTTTCCGGGCCAGCAACGGAAATCCGCGTTCTATCGCCACCCTGAACGTCGCGCGGCCAAGCTTTACCGGGCTGACCTCCATGTGCAGGGCGAACCCTCCTCGACTTCAGTCGCGGAAAGCTGGCGGGATTATCTCGATCCACGGGAGCGGATAGAGAACACACTCTGTCGGTCCTGGGCAACTACCGCTCCTCCAAAAAAGTGCTTCCCCTTCGAGACGCAAAAGCCGGTTATTAATCCGGCAAACCGCGTTACCCGCGTCTTCGCGCGTTTCCGGTATTACGAATCATGTCGCTGAATTCCGCGTCGCTGAATTCCGACTCACATCCGCGCTAACGTGGGTGCCGGAGGCAACCGTGCCGACGACCCTTGGTTCAACTCGCGCAGAGTGAATTCGCACAGAATGCTGTGGAGAAGTCGCCGACGAACTGAAAAGGAGGGACCCGTCGGTTGATATCCTCGGATGCAGTGAGATACTTAACCGGTGATTCCGCAGACTGTGCGGCATGAATGTCGCCCTGATTGGCAGCTTTAAGCAGCACTATGAAGAGGTCCTTGCCGTTGGTGAAACACTCATCGCCGCGGGACACAGGATAGTTTCGCCGGCACTATCGGACATTTCGGTGCAGGCAGCCTTCGTGCGCTTTACGACGGACCACGCCAGCGACTCTGATCCAGAAGTTCAGAGCAAAACGCTGAGAAATATCTTTGGCGCCGACTGCGTCTACGTCGTGAATCCCAACGGCTACGTGGGCCGAACGACTTGCTATGAGATTGGCAGGATAATTCAACGAAGACAACCCCTTTACTTTCTTGCGATCCCCGTCGATCTGCCGGTCGGTATACCGCCTTGGGCCGTTTGCTCTCCTGACGATTTTGCGCAACGGTTACATCTCGATTCGATTTGTTGGCTCTACTCGGATGAACGCGACGCTTTTGCCATTGAAAGAGGGCTGCGGTAGCGATCCGCATCCGCCCCGATCAGCCCGGCAAAGGCCCAGGGTGGCAATCGCCGGAAGCATGGATTTCTATATAGAGATGGTGCGGATGCGGGAGCGGCTTGGCACCATGGGCATTCGTACGCTCATCCCTGACGGCCACGAATTCTACGCGTCCTTCGACTCGGCAAAAGTATTTGAAGCCTACAAGCGTCAAATTTCAATGCATTATCTCGATCAGATTCGTCACTGGATAACCTCGAGCCTTTTTGTTCTCAATTTTGACCGACACGGAATTCGATCATATATTGGTCCAAGCACCTTTGCCGAGATAGCTGTGGCCGCAGTACATCGAAAAAGGATCTACGTAATTTCTGACTACCCAGATCAGTACGAGGATGAACTACGAGCATGGGAAGTTGTTCCATTGTACGGCCGCCTAGATCAACTCGTGCATGACTACGAAGAAACAATTGGGGGATGGCAACCCTGCCAGAAACAGCTAATATTTCCGGGGTTCTGAGGCCGGCGCAATATCGGCGTAGGCCACTATTTCTCCATTTCTTCGACCTCCACTTCCTGGAGGAGCGCGGCATTTCGCGGTTGTCCCAGCACATTCGGTCCGAGGCTTCACTCGCGCTCAGAATATCAATCGTCTTAGGTTCCGAAGTATATGTGCCCGCCGCGTCGTACTATGAAAGCCCGTTAGCCCGAAGTCTTCTGAATCAATTCCGAGGGACAGACGCGGAGGCGGCCATCCTTCTCATCGGCAGCGGGGGAACCATATGGGAATTCGCCGAGGAGAAGCGTCCACAATACGCTGCCGGTTCAACGCAAGCATCTATTTACTCTCAGGTGCAGGATCAACCCTTTCCGTGGAGACGTCGCCTGCGAAGCGCGTCCGCGGACATTTCATCCTCGTGGGTGACGAGCACCGAAACGCAAGATGCATTAGATATAGCACGAATAAAAGACCCAAATCTACCCAAAGATATATTGGAACGCTGGAAAACGGTGCCGGAACGGCTCGGTCGATCCGCATTCGTATTAGATTATGTGAAGCCGATCCTTTTCGGCACGGCACAGAATGCTGTAGCCGATTTTCGCACGTCACGGCTCATCAACAGAATGTACTTTTCAAGCTTCGCCCAAGAACTCGGGGCGGGTGTGTTTCAAGATTTACGTTACCTCTCTGATGGTACAATCACACCTTCTGGTAGTCCCGAAGATGACATCAATTATTTTTCGCTTGTCGAAGGCATGAGGCACGAAAATATTCTGTCCCTAATCCGCGACGTCAACCCATCTAGTGTCCGGTCAATTTTCTTTGACCAACGGTTTCGCGCTGCATTCCATTCGACGCAAGCAATCTATAACGTCATTTCTGATCACCGTCTCAGTGTGGATACTATCGTAATAAATGCGCTTCCAAAGGAAAAGGATGCAGCCCTCGCCGTCTTTGGAAAATCGGCATCGTTAACGTTTGGCGATGATCGGTATATATACTACAAGGCAGAGTTCAAGAAGGTCAGTGGATCGCTTGCTACCATCATAGTGGTTCATCCATCGGCAATGGGCAAGGCAAGAGCCGCTGCGGCGGCGCGAGCGGCCTTAAGCCACTTTGCTGCAAAGCGGCTCTTCGTCATCGGAATCGCGGGCGCTTGCCCTCGACCAACTGTGCCAAGCAACCACGTCAGGCTTGGCGACGTAGTAATCGCAACATTTGTTGTCGAGCACGATCACATAAAATTACAAGAAGATGAAAAGATCTATCGCGATCACCCGCAGAGAACGTCACACGAGGTGCAGCAGATGGCATCGCTATTGGGAATATCTGCCGATGTGCGACTCCCGGAGGCTACACAAACACGATATCGCGAAATATTAGACGGGGCGCTGGCTGACGTGAAATCAGTGCGGCCTTCCGATGCCACAGATTTGCTCTGTGATAAGCAGGGAAACACAATAGCGCATCCCGAGGACCATGCCCGCTCCATGGGTATTCCGCGACTACATCTAGGCGTCATAGCAACTGGGGATACACTCCTGAAGAATTCCGCTGTTAGGGACAGCATACGTGATAGGTTCGAGGCACTCGCCATAGATATGGAAACGAGCGCGGTGCGCGACGTTGCTTGGGAAATGAACATTCAGTTTTGGGCGTTCAGGGGTGCTGTTGACTATTGTGACGGAAGAAAAAATGATTTCTGGCACGTCTACGCGTCAGTAGCGGCGGCTGCCGCAGCGCGCCTATTCTTAGAACAAATCCCTGATAGCTGGCAGTAACGTTTGAAAGATTGGCGACATGAACTATATTTGCGTTCCTCGATGGCAGTGTAGTAGATACTAATCTAATCACGTGGCAAATCTTGAGTGGTCACGTCACATGCTTAACTGTGAGCGCTCAGTCTTGAACGAGGGGGCAATGCCGTGCTGAACTGACAACTAGCAGAATTGCGCCAGGAAGACCTTGCGACCCTTGTTACTAACAGAGGTTCCGAAAGACGAGATATTGAGTCCGAACGTAGTTTTCCCTGAGGTAATGACGATGGAACAAAGGAGTTCCTTGCTGATATGACCTCGCTCGCGAACCCACAGGGCAGAGATTTAATATATGGGGTTTTTGTCTGCGGTACTCATGAGTGACAACAATAAAAAACCAATCACGACGCTAATGATAATCAACAGAAGAATAAGTTCAGGTCCCGTTCCGCTATAGTTTGCAGCCAGCTGGCCGGAGCTTTTGTCGTTCGCTGGTTCAACAATCGCCGGCGGTGCGGCTGGACCGTTCGCTATTGCGCCTTGATGCCCAAGTTCCGGTTCCGGCGACTGCGCGGGAGGGGGCGTTGATTCGGAACCGTCCTTCGACGAGCCGCTCGACTGCTGCATCTGCGAGGATGGCTCTTCGTTTTCGGGTAACTGCGCTGCTGGCGCAGGAGGCTGAGCATATCTTGCGGACTGTTGTCAGATTGCGGCGGCATACTTGATTTGTGCTTCTGGCGGCGATGCCTCATCCAACAGCGTTGGAGGAGCAGCGGCCTGGGTTTCTCTGTGCCCTTCGCTTCCGGATTGCTCCTGTTGCGGCGCCACGTTTTGTGCTTGCCCAAGTGGAACGGCATTGTATGGATGCACCCCTCGCGACGGCACGGAACAGTTCTGAGTGTAGGGATAAAATTCATGCGTGGTCGAGCGATAGTACCAGAGCCGAGTTTGAGCGTACGATAGAGAACCAAACGACAGTGCCACTAGCGTAGCGAGTGCTGCGCCTGCTAGAAGCGGCATCGGGTCCATCGCCCGAGTTCTCTTAATCATCGCCTTATGGCCTGAAGCGTACGCGCTGTGAGCGCGAGTCTTCCTATCGGCCCCCACAGTTATCATCCAAAGATTGCACGGTATACCACGCGTCTAGATTAGCCGTGAATGGGCGGACGCTATTCGGAGTCTACGCACCGAGCGTCATGAAAATTGCGCCATGGACTGCTTGAGCACACCACTTTGCTGGTGCCCTCGCCAAAATAATCCGGTAGAGGCTGAAGCGTCCGGAGGGTTGGGGGTGGTCGTCGGCAGCAGAAAGAAAGGCGGGCGAGGACGCCCGCGGTCCCAGGGTGGAAGGCTGAAAAATGAAAACAAGACAAGGCATGCCGCCCGAACCGGGCATGAAGTTCGTGGCCGCCACGGCCGCCCAACCCCTTCTGCAGTGCGCGGCATAGATGCCGTATCTTTCTCCGGCGCTGAACGTCATGACCACGGCCGCGCGCAAGGCGGGGCGCGGGCTCATTCGCGATTTCGGCGAACTCGAAAATCTTCAGGTCTCGCTCAAAGGTCCTGCCGATTTCGTGTCGACGGCCGATCAGCGGACCGAACGCATCCTGATCAACGAGCTCTCGAAGGCGCGGCCGGGTTACGGTTTTCTGGTGGAGGAGTCGGGTGCCATAGAGGGGCCCGACAAGACCCATCGCTTCATCATCGATCCGCTCGACGGCACGACGAATTTCCTGCACGGCGTGCCGCATTTCGCGATCTCGATGGCTCTGGAGCGGGAAGGCCAGATCGTCTCGGCTGTCGTCTACAATCCGGTGGCCGACGAAATGTTCACCGCGGAAAAAAGTCACGGCGCCTATCTGAACGATCGGCGGCTGCGTGTTGCGGCGCGCAAATCGCTCAAGGAAGCACTGGTCGCGACCGGCATGCCGTTTCATGGCCATGGCGATCATGAAGGATTTCTCGCCGAACTCGCGCCGGTAATGTCACAGGTGGCAGGCGTGCGCCGCTTCGGCTCAGCCGCGCTCGATCTCGCCTGGGTGGCCGCGGGCCGTTTCGACGGCTTCTGGGAGCGCGGTCTGTCAGCCTGGGATATCGCGGCAGGATTGCTGTTGGTGCGCGAGGCAGGCGGCAGTGTCACCGATCTCCAGGGCGGAGCGCGCGCGCTGGAAACCGGCGATGTTCTTGCTGCCAACGAGAAGCTGCACCCGCTCCTGCTGAAGCTTCTGAACACAAGGATGCGCGGTTGAGTGCAGCCCGTCGGATGGTAGAATTCGCCGCCGTCTTTGGAAGGGACGCACGATCATGAAGTCTGGCCGGATTCTCGGCATCGCGGCGATCGCGGTTGCGGAAATGTGGAGCGCAGGCGCAATCGGCCAGGCCGATTCCACCGCTGCGCCGGCGGCGCCGGTCGCGGGTGACGGCGTCATTCACCTCCATATGCCCGGCGAGCAAACCGGCGGCGGCGAAACGATTCACCTGCATCCGATTCATCATGCGCCTGAACAGGCTGAACCGGCCGCAACGGACAAGGCACCGCCCTCCGCTGCCGGCGAAGCGCCGACGTCTGCCCAAGCGACGGCCGCTCCCGTCCGCGCCAAAGCTCCGCACGCCGGCAGTGCGGTCGGAAAACCTGTTATTCCGTTCAATTTTGGCGAAGACGATACGCCACCGCCTGCGGATACCAGGGAAGCGCCGCGAGCCTCGCTGCCACCGCTGAAAACGGCGTCCATTCCGCCGCACGCCGCGGCACCCGCGCATGCGTCTTCGTCGGATGACGAGCATGCGGGGCTCAGCAAGCACGGCGCCGTACTGTTCGAGAAAGGCGCGACGGATCCGTCGCCTGCCCAATTCCAGGGGGTGAAACTACTTGCGGGCGATCTGACATCGGCGCTCGAATCGGGTGCAAGCCGTATCCAGCTCGAAGCCTATGGTGGAGCTCCGGGCGACAAATCCTCCGATGCGCGGCGGTTGTCGCTGAAACGCGCGCTCGCCGTGCGTCAGCTGCTGATCGACAATGGCGTGCCGTCGAACCGTATCGATGTGCGCGCGATGGGCGGCGTGGACGACAAAGGGCCGGCTGATCGCGTCGACGTCTTTGTGCGCGCGGGCTGATTAACGCGGGCTGCGCTTGGCGAGGATGCGCTGAAGCGTGCGGCGATGCATGTTGAGCCGCCGTGCCGTCTCCGACACGTTGTGACCGCACAATTCGTAGATGCGCTGGATGTGCTCCCAGCGCACGCGGTCCGCGGACATCGGATTTTCCGGCGGGCGCGGCTTGTGGCCCGGCGCGGCGAGCAGCGCGGCAAGGATGTCGTCTGCGTCCGCGGGCTTGGGGATGTAATCGATCGCGCCGTATTTCACGGCTGCCACCGCCGTCGCGATATTGCCGAATCCGGTCAGCACCACGACTCGCGCCTCGGACCGGACGGCATGGAGGGCCTCGACGACATCGAGGCCGCTGCCATCGTCCAGTTTCAGGTCGACCACCGCATAGGAGGGCGGCAATTCACGTGCCCGTGCGATACCCTGGGCGACGGTTTCCGCAATCGTGACCTGGAACCCGCGCGCCTCCATGGCACGCGCCAGTCTTTCTCGAAATGGCCGATCGTCTTCGACGATCAGAAGCGTCTTTTCCTCTGGAAGCGGAGCAGGAGTCATTGTCTTTTGCTGTCGAGTGTATAACCGGGCATGGAATATAGGGACAGGGCCTCCCGGTCAAAACGCCTCGACCCGGCCGGGCGGTGCATCGCCATCGATAGCGCCCCTGGACCAGGCCAGCAGGACCTCGGCTCCGGCACCGTTATTGTTCCGCGCGATCACGGTTCCTCCGGTCTGTTCGATGAGCGTCTTGGCGATGAAGAAGCCCAGACCCATGCCGTGCTGGCTGGAAAACGTATCGCTGGGGCCGAGCTCGGTCGTGCCCAGCGCATAGGAACCCGGGCGCGAGGTGACATAAGGTTCCCCGATGCGCTCGAGAATTTCAGGGTCGAATCCCGGGCCGTCGTCCTCTACCGAGAGCCGCAGTTCCGCCATGCTCCATTCGGCACGGACGGAAACCCGGGTGCGGGCAAAATCGGCCGCATTGGCGATGATATTGCCCAGCCCGTGCAGGAGTTCGGGTATGCGCCAGAGCTTCGGTTCCGGACCGGACTTTCCGCTCTGCGGCAGATGAACGAATATCTCGATATCGCCGCCACGGTATTCGGCAGCAACTTCGTCGAGCAGTGCGCCCAGCGGAAGACGCTGCGCCTCGCCGAGCACATTCTCTTCGGGCCGGGCGAGCTGGGTGAGAATTCCCCGACAGCGCTCCGCCTCTGACCGCAAAAGCCTGGCATCCTCGGCTTCCGGCGACTCCGGCGGGAGTGCGCGTTCGAGTTCGCGGGCCACGACGGCGATGGTCCCGAGCGGAGTGCCCAGCTGGTGGGCGGCTGCCGTCGCGAGCGCGCCCAGCGAACCAAGCCGGTGTTCGCGGGCGAGCGCAAGCTGCGTGGCGGCCAGGCCTGCCTGCATCCGCGCGGCTTCGCTCGCAATCCGCCACGCATAGACGGAGGTGAAGCCGATGCCGATCACGAGCGAGGCCCAGATCCCGCCCTGATAGAGCGGCGGAAGATCCAGGCCCTCGTTCGGCGCCCAGGGAAGTGGAAAATGCTCGAGCGCAATGGCCGAAATCGAAGCCAGAGCGAGGCCGGCGAGGATGAGCGTATTGCCGAGATTGAGCGTGGTTGCAGCAATCACCACGGGTGCGAGAAACATCAGCGCGAAGGGGTTCTCGATGCCGCCCGTCAGATAGAGCAGGGCTGCGAGCTGAAGCACATCGAAGCCGAGAAACAATGTCGCGTCGCGATTGCTGAGCCGGTGCGTTGCCGGAAAGCGGACGACGAGGAAGGTGTTGAGCGCCACGCTGGAAACGAGCGCGGCAAGGCAAGGCAGGACGGGCAGATGATAATCGAGGCCGAAGCGCACCACGAACAGCGTGGCCGATTGCCCTGCGATGGCAAGCCAGCGCAGATTGCTGAGCGTACGCAGCCGCACCCGCCCCCGGCTTGTCTGCGCGCCGCTTCCGAGAAGCGCACGGCCCGGCCAGGCGCGCCAGTTGCGCAATTCCGCGGTACGATCGCTTTCGGCCTGCGTGGCGGTCATCCGGTCTCCGAGCGCGGCATTCCGGCGCTTGCCATGATGGTCGCGAAGCTTATCAATCCGGCCCGCGCATGTCGCGATTGCTGATCCTGTGATTCGCCTGCCGGCTTTGCTCCTCGGCCTGTCGGTGGCGCTTGCCGTGTGTGCGGCGTTTCTCATCTGGCGGATGGGCGGCTCGGATTATGGCGCCGTGGGCCAGCAACAGGCTGCGATTGGCGGACCTTTCACGCTCATCGACCAGAATGGGCATGTGCGCACCGACCGGGATTTTCGCGGGCGCTGGATGCTCGTCTATTTCGGATATACCTATTGCCCCGACGTCTGCCCCACGACGTTGCAGGAAATGGCCGATGCGCTGCGCCGGCTGGGCACGAAGGCGCGCCGAGCCGAGCCGCTGTTCATCACGCTCGATCCTGAACGCGATCATCCTGCGGTTCTCAGGAAATATCTTGCGGCCTTCGGTCCCGAGTTTGAGGGCCTGACCGGCACGCCGAAACAGATCGCATCGGTTGCCCGGGCTTATCGCGTGTACTATGCCCGGCACGCGCTGCCCGGCGGCGGCTACTCCGTGGATCACTCAAGCATCATCTACCTGATGAATCCGGATGGGCAATTCGTGTCCATTCTGGACGCCCAGCAAGGTGCTGCCGCGCTCGAAAAAGAGCTCGCATCGCGCCTCTGAAGGGGATTCCGGCGAAGGTGAATCACTTCAGTATCCCTGACGATCCCGAAATGCGCATCGGCACTGAAATTACAGAATTCTCACCATGGCCGGGCTTGACCCGGCCAGCCAGCACGCGAGCGTCTGCGAGCCAATGAGTCCTTGTGCGGCTTGGAGGAGTCATTCGCCGCGCCGATGCGCGGCCACGGGATGGCCGGGTCAAGCCCGGCCATGGTGGGAAAAGGGGAGTGCAACCTATCCGCGTTCTCGGGCCATGACAGAGTCAAACTGATCCAAATCGACCGGAATTCGCTCTGAAGATGGGACGCGTCAGATTGCGGGCATCGAAAGGCCCGCCTGCGCCGCAGCAGCCACAAGCGTATTGCGCATCAGGCAGGCGCGCGTCATCGGGCCGACACCACCTGGAACCGGCGTGATTGCGCCGGCGACCTTTTGCGCCGCCTCGAAATCCACATCGCCGAGGAGTCGTGCGCGCCCATTGCCGAGATCGGTCCGCGTTGTGCCGACATCGATCACGCACGCACCGGGTTTGATCCAGTCGCCTTTCACGAATTGCGCCTTGCCGAGCGCGGCGACGAGAATATCGGCGCGCCGCGCCAGCGCCGGAAGATCGCGCGTCTGCGAATGCGCGATCGTGACGGTGGCATTGGCTGCGAGCAGGAGCTGGGCCATCGGTTTGCCGACGAGGATCGAGCGACCGATCACCAGCGCGTCGGCACCGGCGATGCTGCCCAGCGTGTCTTTTATCAGCATCATCACGCCGAGCGGCGTGCAGGAGACAAGTTTGGCACGCCCGCTGACAAGAAGACCCGCCGAAGTGGGCGTGAGGCCATCGACATCCTTTGCCGGGTCGATCGCATCCAGAATCGCCTCCTGGCGGATTTGCGGTGGCACCGGAAACTGGACCAGAACTCCGTGCACCGCGGCATCGGCATTCAGCGCGTGGATGCGCTCGAGAACCGCCGGTTCGCTGGTCGCCCGCGGCAGCCGGAACTCCAGCGCGCGGAAACCGCATTCGCGCGCGTCGCTTCCCTTGCTGCGTACATAGACCTCGCTCGCCGGATCATCGCCGACCAGCATGACAGCCAGCCCAGGAGTAAGACCGTGATCCGATTGCAGGCGGGCGGTCGCCGATGCAATGCGCGCTCTCAGCCCTGCAGCAAAGGCTTTGCCGTCGATGATTCTGGCACTCACTTCACCTCTCCAAACTGATTCAACAGGGCAAAGAGCCTTGCCCGGTCGCCGCCGATCCGCACGCGCTTGATGCGCGCCGCCGCGCCGGCTGTGATCGTTACCGCGCGCCGTGGCACGGCGAATGACGCGGCGAGCAGCGTGACAAGTGCAGCGTTCGCCTTTCCATCCTCCGGCGGCGCAGTGACCCGCGCCTTGAGGACCGGCGCGCCGTTCGCATCGCGCCCCCAGCCCTCGATCGCATCCCGGCCGCCTTTGGGAGTCAGGCGCAGCGTGAGATCGATGCCATCGGGTTCGCTGCGAAGCCCCATCCTCATTGTACCGGGTCAGACCGCCATGACCGCGTAGCCATTGACCAGCATCTTGAGCGCCTGCAGAGCAATGAGAACGATCAGCGGCGACAGATCGAGGCCGCCCAGAGGCGGAATGATCCGCCGAACCTGTCGGAAGACGGGCTCGGTGAGCGCATCGAGCATGCGCACCACGGACCGGGCGAACGGGTTGTACGTATTGAGTACCCCGAACGCGACGAGCCAGCTCACCACCACGGCTGCAATAATGATGATGATATACAGCTCGACGAGCGTATTGAACAGCCAGAGCAGCGTAACGACGAGTGGGGCAAGCATGGATAAGAGCTGCCTCTCCAGAATGTGCTGAGGAATCAAGGCATGGCGCATGTTGTAAAGAGCGGGTTGGAGCCCCGCAAGCCATGGCGCCTGCACCTTGACACTCCCGAACGGCGAACCCTAGATACCCGCCCCGCCTGAGGGCCGATGGGTTCTTACGGCATTGGGGCTGTAGCTCAGTTGGGAGAGCGCCTCGTTCGCAATGAGGAGGTCAGCGGTTCGATCCCGCTCAGCTCCACCAATCTTCGCGGCGAAGCCGTGAAGATTGTCCGCCGAAGCCTTGGCGAAGGCGGACCAGACAGCTTCCGCCGCTTCGATTGGCAAGGCCAGCCTTCGCTCACGGGAGCCATGGCGAAATCGGGCTTCTTTTCAGCGCAATGATTTCACCACCGCACGCCGGACCTGTGCGATATCGCGGTTGCCAAACGGCCGGGGGATGTCTTGCCAGCCACTCTCATCATGCTGATCGCGCTCGGCACCTGCGCGTCAACGCTGGCGGGCGGTGCGATGGCTCTGCATCTGCGCGACCGCCTGCATTTGATACTGGGCTTCAGCGCGGGCGCGATCATCGCGTTGAGTTTTTTCGATCTTCTGCCTGAGGCGATCCGGATCGGCGGCGCGCGCATGGTACCCGCGGATGTGCTCGCCGTGGCCGCGGCGGGTTTTTTCGGTTACGCCGTGCTTGACCGTCTGATTCTGCTGCACTCGCATCATCACGACGGCGGGGCGTCGCTGGCGGACAGCGCAGCGCTGAAGCGGCAGTGGCTCGGCGCCGGCAGTCTTTCGGTGCACAGTTTCCTGGACGGCTTCGCGATCGGTATCGCGTTTCGCGCGTCACCCGCCATCGGAATCGTGGTGGCCGCGGCTGTCCTTGCGCATGATTTCTCCGACGGGATGAATACCGTCAATCTGGTGCTGAAGAACAACGGCGCGCCCGGACAGGCATCGCGCTGGCTCGTGATCGATGCGGTCGCGCCCGTGCTGGGCGCAGCGGCGAGCTTTTTCGTATCGCTGCCCGGCGGTTCACTTTCGCTGGTACTTGGTCTCTTTGCCGGCTTCTTCCTTTACATCGGCGCGAGCGATCTCCTGCCCGAGAGCTATCATGCCCATCCCAAATTTCTCACGACCGTGATGACCCTTCTGGGCGCCGGCCTGCTCTATCTCGTGGTTCGGCTCGCCGGATAATTCGCGACGATCGACCGCGCGAATGTTGCCGCTGCTCACAACTTCATGTCTTCCATTTGCGCCGTGTTGGGGCAATAGGATCAGGGCGTCGCGCGCAGGCGTCCCGGCATGACGATGAATACCGACGAAACTTCTTTTCCGGGCTGGTTGTCGACGCTTGTTGTCCTGGCAGCGGCGATCGCTTTCATCGTTGCGGATCCCGCCGGCCTCGCGACGCGGTTCGCGGCCCATGAATTCGGCGCCTTCCGTGCAGTGTACCCAGGAGGAAATCCGCTCCGGCGCGTTGACTCGATCCCTGCCGAGATTCTGTTTCTCGAAACAGTCGGCGCCGCGCTCATCCTGCTGATCGCGGTCCGGCAATTTTCATGGGCCATGGGTGTTGCCTTCGTGGCTGCGCTGGCGGCGCAACTGTCGAGCTGGCTGCTTTACCTGCATCTCGGCGCGCTTTTCGATACCGCCAATGCCAGCATTGCGATCCTTATTGCCGCTCTCGCCGGACTTTTCGTACGGCCTCTTCGCAGAGCAGAGCCCCGCAATCGCCCCAAGGTTGCCCGTCATGCACCACAGACTGCTCCGGATACAGCAGAGACGGCGCCGCCCGCTCCGGCTCCAGCCGGCGGGGTGCTGATTCTGACGTCGCTCTCCTGCGGTTTGCGTCGTGCGGCTGCGCTCGCGCGACTTTTCGACGGTGACGCTGCGGGTTTCCTGCGCCTTGCCGAATCGATCATGACGCCGCTGATTGAAGACGCGGTCGCGCATGGCGCCTGGATCAGCCATTTCGACGGCACATCGTTTTCTGCGCAATGGGCGGCCTCGGGCGATGGTGCACAGGCGTATCAGGCCTGCGATTCCGCGGGCCGCATGATCGATATGCTGGCCAAGGCCAATGAGCGGTTGACGGAGCAATGGCCGCAGGGCGAAATGCCCTGTCCGACGCTCGAAATTGGCATTGGTCTCGCAACCGGAAAGCAGCTGGTGGGCGCGGTCCGTGCGCGCGGCCGCACCGAGGCTTGCGTGGTGGCAGAGGATCCTGCCAGCGCCGGGCGCATCCGCCGCCTGTCCTGGCGTTACGGCTCTGCCGCAATTGCGAGCGAGTCCACTGCGATGGCGGCAAAACGCGCCTATGCCTTTCTTGAAATCGATTATCGGGTGCTCCATCCCGGGGCCGAGCCGGTCCGGCTCTACGCGCTGCTTGGAAATGCGCTGGTGCGGGCGAACCCGAAATTTCGGGCCGTCGCGACCTTTCATGAGCACATCTTTCAGAATATCCGCGCGCGGCAATGGGAGAAGGCGCGGTCGCTCATCGGCCAATGCCGCAAAATCTCGGGCGCGAGCCAGATGCTTTATGACCTGCATCTCGCGCGCCTGGTCTGGTACGAGGCCAATCCGCCGCCGCAGGACTGGGACGGCGCGTTCCGGCCGCCGTTGCAATAGGCGCCTGACGCCTTAGCCGCAATTGCCGCCGCACTCCCCCGGCGCTATAGCAAGACTTCGCGGATAGCGCCCGTAGCTCAGCTGGATAGAGTGCTGCCCTCCGAAGGCAGAGGTCACAGGTTCGAATCCTGTCGGGCGCGCCAGTGATTTCAATGACTTAGCGCGAACGCGCTGGCGCGCCATATAGACCTAACGAGGCTATGCCTCGGACCGACGAGGCGTGGTTGAGGTAGCGGCGCCGACCGGCGGTATTTATGGGCTTTGGCAAGAGCCAGTCCCAAGGACCGCTGAACGGTCTAAAAGCCTTCGAGAGGCAGACCGCCGATCG
>DATJUM010000185.1:0-3134 GCA_035502355.1 Rhizomicrobium sp.
AAATCGGCCCGTTTGCGCTCCTCCAACAAAACTGCAGAGCCGCCGAGGTACACGAAGCCGGCGATACGCTCGCCGCTCTTCAGTCCCAGTCTGTCGCGGACCCGCGGATGGTATGCGCACCATTCCGTGATCCAGTTGGCGACATAACCCAGTGCGTGCGCGGCGAGGATCAGATTCTGGCAGGCGGCGCCCGCCGATAATATTTGCTCCCATTCCGGAATGGGAATGCCCTCCCGCACGCGGCTGACCACGCCCACGATCACCGAGGCACGCAAAAATCTTTCACGTTCCAGGCGCAGCCGCTCCACGCTGGCCTGCGGATCATCGTCCAGCACACACTCCGCAAGGAACGCGCCGAAATCCGCCCGCGCGTCGCCTTCGAACAAAATGAATCGCCAGGGCGCGAGCTTTCCGTGGTCCGGCACTCGCGCAGCTGCCGCCAGGATGACGTCCAGCTCCAATGCGGTGGGTCCCGGCCCGGTCATCGCCTTTGCGGAGCCGGACCGGCGCGTCAGAAGCAGGTCGAGCGGACGGCCATCGTGGATGTTTAGCTTTCCATCATACATTTGCGAGTTCTTCATGGGCGGAGGTTTTCGGGCACGGCGCCCGTTCGCGCTGGTGACTCGGCGCAGGGTGTAACGGCCATAGCCCTTCTGCTAGACTGGTTTCAAGGAGAACCGCATGCCAATCGCCGTCGAAAGATTTGCCCTTTGCGATCCGGTCTGGTCCGCATTGCGCGCTCAGGCGCAGGAATTATCGGAGAAAGAACCCTCTCTCGCCAGTCTCGCCCATGCGACGATCCTCAATCATGAACAACTTGAAGACGCGCTTTCGTACCATCTGGCGCGCAAGATCGGCGGCGAGGAGGTGAGCGCCATTCAGGCGCGCGAAGTGTTCGATGAAGCGCTCGATGCCGAACCTGAAATCGGGGAAGCGGTACGTGCCGATCTGTCCGCTGTTTTCGAACGCGATCCGGCGTGTCACAGCTATGTGCAGGCGTTTCTGTTCTTCAAGGGATTTCATGCGCTGCAATCGCACCGCATCGCGCACTGGCTCTGGCGCGAGGGCCGTACGACATTCGCCTATTTCCTGCAGAGCCGGGTGTCACAACTATTCGCCGTCGACATTCATCCCGCCGCCCGGATGGGACGCGGCATCATGATGGATCATGCGACCGGGATCGTGATTGGCGAAACGGCCGTGGTGGAAGACGATGTTTCGATGCTGCACGGCGTGACGCTGGGCGGCTCGGGGAAAGAAAAGGGCGATCGCCATCCGAAAATACGGCGTGGCGTGCTTCTTTCGGCCGGCGCCAAAATTCTTGGCAACATTGAAGTGGGCGAGAATTCCCGCGTCGGAGCGGGCAGCGTTGTCATTCAGCCGGTGCCGCCCAATTGCACGGTCGCAGGCGTTCCAGCCCGCGTCATCGGCTGCGCGGGATCCGACCGGCCATCGCAGAACATGGACCAGCGCATCGATGCGCCGAACGCCGAATCGCTATAACCGCGAGATCAGCCGTTCAGTTCCTGAATTCTGGAAGCGAGTGCCGCCGTGTCGCTCGTCGAGGTCAGCACGAACCTGGCGCGTCCGGTTCCATCAAACAGAAACAGGGAATCGGAGTGCATGACTTCATAGGCATGTCCGGGCGCTGCCGGCGTGACGGTGTAAAGCACGCGATAGCGCCGCGCGAGCATGGCGATCGCGTCATCGGTCCCCCGCAATCCATCGATCTGCGGCGCAAAGGCCTGCACATATCGTCTCAGTACGGCAATCGTGTCGCGTCCGGGATCCACGCTGACGAACAGCACGCGCACATTCCGCGCGGCCGGACCGAGCTTACGGAGGGCCGCACCAATGTTGGCCAGTGTCGTCGGGCACTCGTCGGGACAATGCGTGTAACCGAAATAAAGCAGCACGGTCTTGCCCCGATAATCCGCAGCGCTGACGGTCTCAAAGTCGTTTGCGCGAACCATCGAAAAGGACAGCGGCGGCATCACGCCCGTTATATCGGTCGCGTCGGCGCGGGTGGCAGGGCCGCAGCCCGTCGTCGCGAAAATCAGCATGGCAGTCAGCGCGACGAATGATGGCAGGCGAAACATGGCAGGCAGATAGCATGGCGCGGTCAATGCGGCAGAGTCCGCCACGGGCCGGCGGTGTGACCAATCGCCCCTCCGCGAGAAGAATGACCGGTTTATAAGGCCGCGGATGGCGACGCTCTCGGTGATGCAGCAGACCGCGACGGCAGTAGCCGGCCGGCGCCAGGGCTGGCTAGCCTATATCGGGTTGCTTGTCGCTGGCGCCACTTTCTGGATTGCCTGCCGCTACTACCCGGCTGACCTGCCATTCTGGATGCCCTGGGAGTTCTCCTGGCCGATTTTTCTGGTCACAGGTCTCGCACTAGGCTGGTTTGTCCTCGGGTTTGTACGCCTGCCGGTGTCTCTCCGGCCTCCGCTCTGGCGCCGCCTGTCGTTCGTGGCGGGCGTGCTTGCCACCTATGCCGTGCTGCAGACGCATGTCGATTATTACGCCCAGCACATGTTCTTCGTGCATCGCGCCCAGCATTTCATATTGCATCATGTTGGAGCATTTCTGATCGCGCTTGGCACACCCGCCGAGGCGATCTGGGCCGGCATGCCGCAATTCCTGAAACCTGTCCTCGCGTCGAAACCGGTGCGCGGCGCGGTTGATTTCATCCAGCATCCTCTGGTCGCGCCGGTTCTCTTCGTCGGCCTGATCTATCTGTGGCTCATTCCCGATATTCACACCCGGGTCATGCTCGATGTGAACCTGTACAATGTCATGAACGCCAGCATGGCGATCGACGGAATTTTCTTTTGGTCGCTGATCCTGGATCCGCGGCCGCGGCCGCCCGCCCGGCTGGGTTTCGGTCTGCGTGCGCTGCTCGTCATCGCAGTTGAACCCTTCCAGATGGTGCTGGGCGCGGTACTTTCGCTTTCCGCGAGGGATTATTATCCCGTCTATCGCATCTGCGGACGTTTTTGGGATATTCCGGCGTTAAGTGATCAGCATTATGGCGGCCTGATCATCTGGCTGCCGAGCACGCTGACGAGCCTTGCCGGAATGATCTGCGTGCTGGTGGCGCTGCGCCTCCATGAAGAAAGGCTGGAACATGC
>DATJUM010000186.1:0-10103 GCA_035502355.1 Rhizomicrobium sp.
GCCCGCCCGGATCGAGATCGACGCGCTCGAAATAACGCCCGGCAAAGACCGGCGAATCGACGAGCGTGTTAAAGGTCACAGGTTTGAATGTCGTGCTGCCGCCTGATCCGGATGCCGTTTCAAGTGCGGTGCCGAATTTCCAGCCCGCGGGCAGCTTCATTGCAGCCTGCACGGTGATGTCGCGGCTGAAATAACCAGCCGGATAGAGCGCGACCGCATTCCATTGCAAGTTCAGCATTTCGGGCGTCATCACCACCCGCCCTTCGTTCGTCGCGACAGGCGACAGGAACTGGAAATCGCAATCGAGTGCAGTGGCGCCGTTCGGTACCGCCACGTGGAACGCATAGACATCGATCGTGTCGCGCGTCCAGGAAAGCCGGGTGCTGCCCGCTCGAATAACAAGGCCGGCGAATTTGTCGATCGGACCGCTCGGACCGTGATTGCCGGGAATCCACTTCGGAAACAGCAGTACCAGCGGGCCGGGCTTCACCGGAATGGTCTCGTGCACCTGAAAAATGCCGCGCACCGTATCCGTCGCATCGACGGCAAGCCGGATGGTGCCAGGGTAGGGCCTGTCCCGCGGCGCGGGAATTGGCGGCGGCAGTGGCGAAGGACTCGGTTCCGCTGGCTGCTGCGCCAACGCTGCGGCGGACACGATAACCAAAACGACGAACGCCGCCAGAAAATGTCGCACGGGCTTTTCCCTCTCAGAGTTGCCGCGACTGGCGCCGTTGGCGGCGCCAGAGCGTGTCCCTTGGACTAGCCCGCACCACCGCAGGATAACACTCCTGCCGCAAGCCGCGAGTGGGAAATGCGCGTGCCTGCTTCAACGGTCCGTGCGGTACTCAGGTGTCAGCTCGTAAACCCCGCCGCATTCGTACTTGCGCGATGCAACGTGGTGCCGTGGAAACTCGCGCCCGCCAACGGAAATGGCCATCAGAGGAACCGGCGACAACGAAAAGCAGCAAGTCGCAGCTGGAACCGGAACGAACCGGCTATTTCTTCGTCAGGCTGAAGACGAGACCATCGTCATTGGTGCCGCCGTTTTGTACGGTGCCGTAGAATGTCGTGCCGCTCGGGGTCAGCCCGGCGCAGTAAACGGCGTCGGAAAAATCCGCGAGCACCTTGAGCTTGCCCTTGGCCGTGAGTTCGTAGATCCCGCCCTCGCCATACGCGCCGCCGACGCCCGTTGTGCTGTATAGATTCCTGCCCACAAGCAGCATGTCGCCTTCGGGTTCGCCGCCGTCGGTACCGCCGGTGAAGCTATGGAGCACGGTCAGCATTCCACCGGGGGCCAGCTTGAACACTGTGCCGTCGCCATGGGCACCGCCGTCGACGGCGCTGCCATAGAGATTTCCGGCCGCGTCGATGGCCAGACCGCCATAGAGGTAGCCGCCATCTGCGCCGCCGGTGAAACTGTAAAGCGATGCAAAGGTCCCGTCACTGGCGAGTTCGTAGACCGTGCCATTGTCGGTTGCGCCGCCAAGTTCGGTGACGCCGAAAAGATTGCCATTCCCGTCCATGACGACGCCATGTTCCGGAAACTGGCCGTCGGTGCCATCGAATGCGTGCAGGACGGTGACCTTTCCCTTCCTGAGGCTGTACCTGAAAACCGTGCCGTCCCCGTTTACGCCACCAAACAGACAGGTGCCGTAGAAATTGCCTTGTCTGTCCTGTATCAGACGGCCGAGGGCATACTGGCATTGGTCGGCGATGAAATTGTACAGCACCGAATAAGTTCCATCGGCCGTGAGCTCCCAGATAACGCCGTCGCCGGTCGCGCCGCCGAATTCCGTGGTGCCGTACATGTCCCCGTTCGACTCGATGGTGACGGCGCCATCGGGCGAGGAGCCGTCGCCGCTGCCGCCGAAAGAGTGGACGACGCTCTCCGTGCCATCGGTCGCGATTTTGAAGATCGTCCCCTCGCCATTCGCGCCGCCATAATCGGTCGTTCCGTAGATGTTGCCGGATTTGTCCAGCGTGACTTCGGCGCCCGAGCCGGCGCCGTCATCGGGCGCACCGGCAAATTCATGCAGCACCGTGTATTTGTAGGGTGAATGCGCAGACGAGGTCGCAGCGCCCTCCGCCGGCGCCCAGGCCGCGAGCGCGAAGACCGAACCGAGCAGTCCGCTGCAAATCGAGATACGAGACAAACGCATTGAATTTCTCCCTCGAAGTTTGTGGCGAGTGCCGAAACCGCATCAGGCCTGGTGCGCGGTGGCGGGAAAGAATTCGGCTGTTCCGGCTAACAGCCGCCCTTCGCGCCGAACGCAGCGTTGCCCACGCCATAGCCATTGCCATCGCCGAAGGGGTCGCCGGCATAGACGAAGGTACCTTTGGCGAGATTGCCGCGACCGGCGGGAGCGACGAATACCAGATAATCGAATCCACCGGTCCCAACCGATACGGGGATCGTCGCCACAAAGGTCTGGGCGATGATTTGGTATACGCCATCGGTCGGGTTGCCCCACCCGCCGGTCAGCGAGGCTTCGCCGAAGTCGCCCAGCTCCAGGCAGTAGGATCCATTGACGTCCTTGGACCGCGTGACGGTGACCGGCCAATGGCCGATATACCTGTCGCTACCGGCCAGCGCGGCGTTCCCGGAAATAATGAACGCCAGAATAACAGCAATTGCGGGAATGATCTTCATGGTCTCAGGAACCTCCGATGCATGGTTCAGCCCCGAAACGTCCTCGATCCTACAATAGAGACCGCTGCGTTTGGCGCGCATTTCGGCCCGCAGAGATGCCAACAGCGAAGGAAACCGAGGCTTAGGCCCGGCATAGCTGCGGAACCCACGGCAGACCTCCGCAGGATGCGGGGCTCGGCTTCGGGGGATCCTAATCCAGGTCGACCGGACAAGCGTGCGCCCCGCCGAGCTCCATGCAAATGAGACGCGTATAGGTTTCGCGGATGGCTCCGTGGGTGCGCAGGAACTCGATGATGCGCACGAGATCCGCCTGATCCCTGCAAAGAACTTCAAGCGTGAAATCGAACTCGCCGGTGGTCCATACCGCTCGGCGCACTTCGGGAAGCCCCCCAAGCAGTTTGCGCAATTCTTCCGGCCCCGCGCTGGAGCCGGTTTTGACATCCACATAGGCGGACATGTGAAATCCGAGCGCTTCCGGACTCACATGCGCATGGAAGCCGCGGATGACGCCACTGGCAACGAGCCGGCGCACGCGCTCGGCCACGGCATTGGCGCTGAGATTCACCCGCTCGCCCAAATCGCGGAAGCTGACGCGTGCATTCTGCGTGAGCTCACGGACGATAGCGTGGTCGATTCGATCCATGACTGCGATTCCGCCTGTCTGCGGGCTCATTTGGCACGAAAATATGCGGGAACCGCAACATCGTTCGGAGTAGGCTCCGGCGTGGCCGAAATCCTTCCGAGGAACAGATGTCCGGAACTCGCAAGATGTACCTGGCGGCGGGCTTGGCCTTGGCCGTTGCCACGCCGCTCGGAGCCGCGCAGGCAAACAAGGAGCGCGTGCTCTACAGTTTCAGCGGCGGAGACATTTGCTGCATTCCGTCCGGTCTCATCCGCGACCATGACGGCAACCTCTATGGAACGACCTTCGATGGCGGCAATGACGGCCAGGGCACCGTCTTCCGGCTCGCTCCCGACGGAACCTACACCACGTTGTATGCCTTCGCCGGGGGAAGCGACGGGGCCAATCCCGGCAGCGGCCTCGCCCGCGACAGATCCGGCAATCTCTACGGCGTTACCAGTGATAGCGGCGGAGGTTACGACGTCTGTGAGCTCGGCTGTGGAACCATCTTCAAGGTGGCGCCGGACGGAACGGAGACTGTTCTGCACACCTTCACCGGCAGCGACGGCGCCGACGCCGGCAATGACAACGCCCCGATTCTCGACAAACACGGAAACCTCTACGGCACGACATTTGGCGGCGGCAATTTCTACCCGAACTGCCCCAGCGTCTATGGTTGTGGCGTTGTCTATGAACTGACGCCGGCCGGAACTCTGACCGTGCTGCATGCGTTCGATGGGGCCGACGGCCAGGGTCCCGCCGGCCCGCTGATCGCCGACAAGAGCGGCAATCTCTACGGCGTCACTGTAGATGGCGGCGACAGCTCCAGCTGCCTGGGCATCGCTTGCGGCACGGTGTTCGAACTGACTTCGGGTGGATCGTTCACTGTCCTCCATTCCTTCCAGAATGATGACGGCGCGAGCCCGACAGGCCCGCTGGTGCTGGATGAGAGCGGCAAGCTTCTTGGCACAACCGTCGGCGGTGGCGACCTCAAGTGCGGTACCGAATTGGAAGGCTGCGGCGTCCTGTTCCGGCTGACCCCGGACGGCAAGCTGGCAGTGCTTCACGAATTCGAAGACGCAAGCGACGGCGGTTTTCCCGAAGGCGGCCTGATCGCGGACGGCTCCGGCAATCTCTATGGGACGACAAATAGCGGTGGCATTCCGCACTGTGATATCGACGGCTCACCCGGTTGCGGCGTCGTCTTCAAGTTCAATCCAGGCGGTACGGAGAAGGTGCTGTACAGCTTCGACGACAATGACGGCGGATACGAGCCGAGCGAAGGTCCTCTGGCCATGGACAGGCGCGGCAATCTCTACGGCACCACCTGGCAGGGCGGCACGGGCGGCGAAGGCACGATTTTCAGGGTCAGGAACTGAATGCGACGCCGCGGGAATTGGCGGCGGCCACTCTGCAAAGCAAACCGGAGATGCGTGGCGCTGGGAAAGCCGGAACGACAATTCGCTCGCCATGCCCGGAATTTCTTCATCCAGTTTGCAACTAAGCGGGTTTCAAGCCGACGCCCAAGTCCGCCAGAGCGCCCAACAAATCATCCGCACAGTATGGCTTGCGCAGAATGGCTATGTTTTTTTCGTTGCCGAGGGTGCGCCGCAGATCGGCCGGGCTTTCGCCGGTCGCCACCACGATCGGCAGCGCGAGATTGGTCGCCCTGATTTCTCGCACCAGATGATCGCCTTTCCGATCCGGCAGCCCAATGTCAACGATCACCGCGTCTACCCCGCCTGGTATCAGCCGGAGGCTGTTCATGGCCGCGGTTGCAGAACCGGCGATGTCGACTTTGAATCCGGCGGCTACAAGATAGTCGGTCGCGAGCATTTGAATCAGCGGCTCGTCTTCGACGACCAAAATCCGTCCCGGGCAGCGCGCGGCATCCAGGATGTCGCGAAGCTTGCTCGCCAACGCCGCCTGGGTGAACGGTTTCGTGATGAGTTCCACTCCGGGATCAAGACGTGCGTTGTGTACGATCGCGTTTCGCGCATAACCGGTCGTGAAGAGGACTTTGAGGCTTGCATGGCGCTTGCGCGCTTCGTCGGCGAGCTGTCGGCCGTTCATTCCACCAGGCAGGCCAATGTCGCTGAATAGCAGACGTATTTCCGGATGCGTTTCCAGGACTTTTAGCGCCGCGCTTCCATTCTCTGCAACGAGCACGGTGTAGCCCAGCTCCGCCAAGGTTTCGCAACTGAAGGCTCGGACACCGGGATCGTCCTCGACCACAAGGATGGATTCGTTCCCTGTAGCTGGTGCCGGCTTGAAATCACGATCATCCTCTGTGGGAGCTGCCGAATGCACCCGCGGCAGATAAAGCTTGATGGTCGTGCCCTCGCCCACCTCGCTGTAGATCTTCACGTGGCCGCCGGATTGCTTGAGGAAACCGTATACCTGGGACAGTCCCAGGCCCGTGCCCTGCCCAATATCCTTGGTGGTGAAGAATGGATCGAAGGCGCGAGCCTTTACGTCTGCCGTCATGCCGCTCCCCGTATCCGTCACTGCAATCATCACATATTGGCCGGGCAAAACTTCTGCCTGGGAGGCGGCATATTTCTCATCGAGATGGACATTGGCGGTTTCCAGCGTGAGTTTGCCGCCCTCCGGCATCGCGTCGCGCGCATTCACGGCCAAATTTATTATGGCCAGCTCCAGTTGATTGGGATCGGCATAGGCCGGCCAGAGGCCACCACCCAGCACTGTCTCGATGACGATCTGCTCGCCCAGGGTCCGCCGAAGCAGGTCTGACATGCCGTTCAACAATCTGCCGAGATCTATCGGCCTGGGATCGAGCGGCTGCTGGCGCGAGAAGGCCAAAAGCCGTTGGGTCAACGACGCCGCCCGCCGCGCTCCATGCAGGGCATTCTCGATCAATCGTTTGACGCGATCCGGAGCGACCTCGCCCGCGCCGAGATTCCGCTGCAGCGTTTCCAGATTTCCGATGATGACGGTAAGCAGATTGTTGAAGTCATGCGCGACGCCTCCTGTTAGCTGGCCAATGCCCTCCATCTTTTGGATCTGGCGCGTGCGCTCCTCGGCGTCTCGCCTCTCGGTGAGATCCCGCGTGATCTTTGCGAAACCAAGCAGTTTGCCTTCCGGATCGCGCAGGGCGTTGATCACCGCGCTTGCCCAGAAGCGCGACCCGTCCTTGCGGACCCGCCAGCCTTCCGATTCGAATTTGCCTGTCTCTGCCGCCCGCGCGAGCGCTTTTTGGGGCAGTCCGGCCGCCTTGTCCTCTTCGGTGTAAAAACTGGAGAAGTGGCGGCCGATGATTTCCTCGCGCGAGTATCCCTTTATACGCTCGGCGCCGGGGTTCCAATTGGCAATGCTGCCCTCGGGGTCGAGCATGTAAATTGCATAGTCCGTCACTCCTTCGATCATCAGGCGGAATCGGCGCTCGGTATCTTCCAGCTTCAAAAGGTTTGCCGACAGCTGCTGAGCACGCACTTCTGCGCGCCGCTCAAGCGTCCTGTTCAGCTGAAGCAGTTCATCTTCTGCCTTGATTCGCGCGGCCAGCTCACGCTGACTGCTTTCGTATAGCCGCACATTGTCGATTGCGACCGCAGCCTGCGAAGCCAGCGCGACGACAATTCGTTCCGCGTGTTCGGTAAAGACGCCAGGCTCGGGATGGCCGAAGAACAACCCTCCCAAGACCTCACCGGAACGCGACACAACCGATGCCGCCAGGTAACTCCTCACCGGCAGGTGGCCCTTCGGCATTCCACGATACGGTTCGTTCTTGCCGTAGCGGGGATCCACCAGCACGTCGTGAATCCTTACGGGGCCGCGCCCGCGGAACGTTGGGTCGAAAATTGCGCTATTGCGCGGCATCGGAAATTGCGCAAAGGCTTCGCGTGGCGCACCCGAGAGCGTGTAAAGCGTGTAAGCTTCGCCATCTTCACGCAAAACATTGTAGAAAAATGCACCAAAGGCGGCATGGCTGAGCTGGACACCGGCGTCAGTTACAAGTTGGACCAGACGTTCGAGATCATGTTCGGCAGCGATGGCGACGCAAGTCTCGTTGACAATTTCCAAAGCTCGCGCTTCTTCTCGCGCCTCCCCAATGCGAGCTTCCAGCGTCTCATTGAGCGCGAGCAGTCGCGCGTCGAGCGCTTTGCGCTCGGTGATTTCGTAAAGCGCGCCATCCAGCAGCGGGCCCGAATTATCCATCTCCCGCCTGCGCCCCTTGGCCACCAGCCAGTGCAGCGTGCCGTCGGGGCGGGTGATACGGAACTCCACATAGAATGTCCCGGTCTCCCTGGCAGTTTGGACGGCTGCATCAATCTTGGGCAAGTCATCAAAGAAGACCACCTTTCTCCAATCCGCCAAAGGACCCGGGGAAGAGGGGGGATCGAATCCGAACAGAACAGAGGCATAGGGGCTCCACTGAAAGGCGCCAGTGCTCAGATCGAGCGCGAAGATTGCTATCTCTGCCGCGCCTTCCGTCACCCGCAACAGATGTGCCGCCTGATGAGCGCTATCCGCGTGATCGTTCACGTTACCCCGCCCAGAATAGCTTTGGCCCCGGTCATGGAGCGGAGTTTGCCAAAGGCAATATGCCTCGGCAGGTGGTTGAAGCCGCACGTGCTCGTGATCATGGTCTGCTCTGGGGCGAGCCACCGATGCACCCGGATGCGATCGGCTATAAGTTCGGGGGTTTCGATGTTCGGTGCCTGAACGTCGACCGCTCCCACCGCGAGTTGCTTGTCGCCGAGCAGGCCTTCGTATCGGGGCGTCATGTCGTGTTCGATGAGGAAGCCGTCGCAGGCGATTTTGCAAATGATGTCCGCCTTGTAGCGGCCGGCATCGAAATAGCGGTGTCCTATCTGCCCGTCATAGTCGGGACCCACCGCGTAGTTTCCCTGGCAGATATGTACGAGAACCGAGACATCCTCGGGCAGGTCTTCGATGGCCATGTTGATGACGTCCACCGCAGCGGCGACTTCCTCATCGGAACAGGGCGTGAAATAGGGTTCGTCAATCTGAATGTGTTTGCAGCCGGCCCTGGCCAGCATCGTGAAGTTCTGGTGAAGCAGCTTGCCGAAATCGGTCATCATTCGGCGGATGTCGTTGTAGTATTCATCATAGGCGACGACGGAGAGCAGATGGGGCCCGGTCATGGTGATCTTCACGGGCTTGCGCGCAAAAGTTGCGACCATCTTGAACTCGTCCACCAGTCCGAGGTCGATATTGTCGAGGACGGGACCACGGCAGATGGCGGCGGGGTGAAACACGTGCGGATCATGCGGGGTAATGGGCTTGGGTTTTGTTTCCCCCTGGAACGATGGGATCTTCCGCCAGAAATGATTCAGCATGGCATTCGGGGGAGAATGACGGTTGTGGGTGCGGCGGTGCATCTCGCCACCGGTGATGAGGTCGATCCCGGCGATCTCCTGCTCGAGAATGGCAGCCTGGCTCGCCCGGAACTGCGCGTCGGCGAAATCACCGGCCCCCATTTGCCCGGCTGCGACCAGGCGGTCCAGTGGTTCATACCAGCGGGGAACACTGTGGGCGCCGACGACCGTCGTAGTATAGGGCGCATAGCGGGGCATACTGACGTTCCATCATCGAAATGCCCCATGCGCGACAAAGTAACGTGCGTTTCTTTCCCGATCAATTGAGTTGCGATCCTCCCAGGCATGGAGCCGGCACCCTTGCCCGCTTCTCGCGGGCCGCGTGCGGCAGACCATGACGGTTTCCCCGGGGGTTCGAGCTTCGGCCCGCAATGTTCCCGGTCCGGACGAAGTTGGGAGCCGGGAGAGACATTCCCCCGCCTGTGCGATGCCAAGCGCGTCCGCGACCAGCGTTTCTCGGGAAGCAGCGATCCGAGGAACGGCGTGGTTCTGAAGAATTGCGTGGAAGCGGGAGCGCCCCTTTGGAACGAATATGAGATGGGCGCGTATCGGTTTTTTGAGGCTTGGCTGGGGTTTGTGCTTCCGCTTCCGGCCATTCAGAGAGGGCGAAGGCGCGTCAAAGGGATGTCCGAAGGCCCATTCCATCGATCCAGCAGGGGGTGGACCCCGACCCCGCCACGCAGCAGAACAGGCGTATGGTTAGCAAAGGAGAAGGACTGAGATGAACGGCCAAGGGGCTGAAACGCAGAATGAGGATCCCCCCAGAATCTCGACCGGCAGCAAGGGACTGGACGATGTCCTTGGAGGCGGCTTCGACGCGGATCGCATGTATCTGTATGAAGGGCGGCCGGGGTCGGGCAAAACTACGCTCGCTTTGCAATTTCTTCTCGAAGGCGTGCGACGAGGGGAGAGTACGCTCTACATCACACTGTCCGAGACCGAGCGCGAATTGCGCCTTGTGGCCAAACGCCACGGCTGGTCCCTGGACGGGATCCATATCTTTGAACTGGTCCCCCCAGAAACAGTCCTCGACCCAAGTCAGGAACTGACGGTCCTGCATCCGGCCGAGATGGAGCTCAGCGAAACGAGCCGGCTCGTTTTCGACAAGGTGGAGAGCTTGAACCCCAGCCGCATTGTCGTCGACAGCCTGTCGGAGTTGCGCCTTCTTGCGCAGAGCCCCTTGCGCTACCGGCGTCAAATTCTGGCGCTCAAGCATTTCTTCTCGGGGCGTAAATCCACCGTTGTCTTGCTCGATGATCTCACGGCTCACCAGAATGATTTGCAACTCCATTCCATTGCGCATGGGGTCGTGCTGCTCGAACAACTGGCAATCGACTATGGTGCCGAACGCCGCCGCATGCGCGTGGTCAAGATGCGCGGCATCCCCTTCAAGGGCGGATTCCACGACTTCACCATCGAGCGAGGGGGCCTTGAGATTTACCCGCGCCTCGTTGCGGCCGAGCATCACAGG
>DATJUM010000187.1:0-8355 GCA_035502355.1 Rhizomicrobium sp.
CGGGCGCGATAGACGTTGCCGTCAGCGGGATCACCAGCCCAGCGAACTGGCTTGTTGACGGCGACACGGTGTGGATTTCCAATGTGGAAAGCCCCCAGGGCGCGAACGGGCGCTGGACTGTGGCGAACGTCGCAAGCCCCATTTCCGGCACAGGCGTCTTTACCCTTGTCGGCTCCGTTTACGCAGGGCCAACGATCAACGCCAACGTGACCCTGACTCAGAACTCGAACATCCTGACCGTTGCCTCGGGGACGTCGCTGGCGGGCATTTACGGTCAACAGGTGATTGGGTCTCAGCTATGGCCCGGCCAATACATCTGCGCTTCTGGCTCGCCACCAAACTGCAATACGCCACAGGGCATCCCGTCCGGTACCACGGTCGTCTCCGTATGGCCGGCGAAAAACGAAATCGTCATGTCTCATCCCGCTTCGGCTAACGAAAATCTCTCGATGGTGGAATTCCTCAACAGCACAACGACCGCCCTGGCAGGCGCATGCTCGGGCTCGATAGGTTCCTGCGCCAGCGCCTATGCCAGCCAGCGCTATTGGACGTACAATCAGGATACACAGCTCTGGAGCAGTACGCCGAGCATTCCGAATTGCACCCTGCCGACTCCCGGGCCCCATCTTGTTCCAGGCACCTGTCCCGCAACGGCCTTTCTGATCGGCGGGCAAAATCAAGCTAACGACAACAATAACGGCATCAATCTCACGACCACGTTCACCTATGCTCACGAAATCCAGTATCACATCTGGAATTCCAACTCGACGGCGCTGTTCAACACCGGTTCGGACAATCACAACGAGCTGAACGATCCGAATGTCGTCGGCTATTGGTTCGACGGCAGCACCGACCGCAGCAAGGTCGATTTGCGCGAGAGCCACTCCAATTTCATCGATATTCTGCAATCTTCGAGCACCAGCGACTGCAATGCGGTTGTCGGCGGCGAGATCGGTATCGATGTCGCCAATGCCCATGCCATCGAAAACGACAAGGGGTGCCTCCTGCTTTCCCACACCAACGCCAGCGGCTACGGGCTCGCACTCATCTCTGCCGCATCGACCCAGACGGATTTCTCGCTGGATTACCTCCCCAACATCCTTCCGTTCTTCGAAAGCAGTGCGGCTTCCCAGACGACATTCGGTGACGGTACCAGTGTTTTCTACTCGCCGCTCGCGAATGACCCGCTGTTTCCCTCGCTCGCCGGCCTGGCCGGATCGCCGAATTTCGCCAATTTCGGCAGTTGCCCGCCCGCCACGAGCCAGAGCGTGATCGCCCAATTCTGCGGCGGCAACACTTTCGGGACTTACGGGAACACGATCCTGCACTGCAATCCTGCCTTCCAGCCTACAGCCGACACAACCGGCTGCATGAGCTGGCAGCTCCTCTCCACCGGGCGATACGTTCTGGGCAACGCCGGTCCGACGACCCCTTCGGGGACGCACGTATTCGAATATGAACCTACGTGGAACAGCCTGATGGAACCGGATCAGGACGGCATCACTTCCGTCGCGCAGAGTTCGGTGAGCGATCTTACCGCGAATATCAACGTCGTGGAGACCAACGGGGGCGCTAACACCGGAGTCCAGCTTCCCCTGGCTGCAAATGCCGTAGACCTCACATCGAATCGCGGTGCTGGTGCCTGCAAGCAAATCCTGAATACAACTAGCTCTGCCATCCAAGTCTGGGCGCACACGCCGGACTACATCATGTACCTGGGCGTGTCGAACTCAGGCGCTACAGGAGTTAGCCTTCCGGCGTATACCAGGGCCACGTTCTGCCCGACTTTTCCGGGTGTAATGGTTGGTGGATGGGTCGGAGACGGAGCAGGCGCCTCGTCGGAAGCCAGCCGTACGCGACACCATATGCGAGGACTGCATGACAGATCAGGTCGTGCACCTGCATCGAAATCGTAAGTTCCCATAGACTTTTGCTTTTTTCTGGTCTTCAGCGAAAATGAGATGCGGACGATTTCCATCGCGCCGCTATCCCCGCGGCCGCTTTGGCCACCGCGTCTCCATCACCGGCAGCCGCCCGGCCCTTTAGTATTTTTCTCGTCGACCCGCGGAAGTTATTTGACCACGAAGCACACAAAGAAAGTTTGCGCGCGAAGCGCGCAGAATTTCATTGTGCTCTTTGCGTGCTTCGTGGGTAAAATATTGCGCCGGCGGCACCCGCTACGGCGGAGTGTTGCCGTTCAGGACGCGATACAGGCACACGAAGTCCAGCCCCGCCGTCTTGTCGAGCGCGCAGGGATCGACAGTCTGCATCTCGTGACGAATCGTATCAACTCCATTCATATGCAAATCATTGTCGTCTTCGACATAACTCGCTGCATTTTTCAGGTCGAAACCGTTTATCAGTCCGGTTGCCACGCAAAAGACCGTTGCCGTGGAAAGTCCGTAGGTACAGGGCAAGCGAAGGGGTGCGTTCTGGCGGGTCCAATCACGAAGCCATTCCGCCGCGTTCCGGGATTCCTCGGGCGGTTCGAGAAAACCGGATGATCGGTCGGGTGTGAGCGTGAGACATTGCTCTGCCTTCACCTGCGTCAAGCCTGCCAGGTCGTTCGGCCAGCATTTGAACAGTGCTCCACTTACGCCGCGCAGCTCTGAAGCAACCTCCTCCGGACTGGCGGCAGGAATTTCATTGGTGGGAGCAAATGCGTACATCCGCATCGGCGACAGAGCGAGATGCGGCAACTGGGTTGCCGTGCTGTCGATCGGGGGCAGCAAATCTCCCTGCCAATTCGGAACTGCTGGAGCCGGCTTCAGCAGGAAAAAGATTTCATGCCCGGACAGGTTGCCTTCGCTGAATGGGGTCCAGTTCATGCGCAGGAACAGGATGAGAAGCCCGACATGCAACAGCAGCGCCGGACCAAGCGCCACGAGCCGTCGATAAACCGCCCGCCGGTCAGGTACGGCGGGGCTGTTCCGCATCACGCTGCCCACGCCTTCGCGCTCCCAGGATGCCACGCAACAGCGCAATTTGGTCTGCGCCATAAAGGGCGCGAATTCGCTGTTAGGGCCCAGCGTTTTCTCAGGCGGCGATCAGCTCGCAGAATTTCGCAAGGTCGATATTGCCGCCGGAGACGATGGCGATGATGGGGCCTGGGCCCGCCTTGCCGCTGAGCGCGGCCGCGAGCGGAAGCGCGCCCGCACCTTCGGCGACGACGCGCGTCTTTTCCGCGAGCAGGCGCATCGCGCGCCGTGTTTCTTCGAGGCTCACCACGATGCTGCCATCGACCAATCCCTGCATGCGCTGCCACATGCGCGGGAACATGCTCTGGCCGCCGGCGCCGTCGACAAACGACGCTTTCCATTCCGGAAATGTCTGTGGCGATCCGGCGGCAAAGGACAGCGCCGCCGGTGCCGCCGTTTCCGGCTCTGCGCCGAACACCTTTATCCCGGGTTTCAGGGCTTTCACCGCACTCGCCACGCCGACCACAAGCCCACCGCCGCCGATGCTGCCGATCACCACCGCAGCGTCAGGCGCATCTTCCAGGATCTCCAGACCCATCGTGGCATTGCCGGCGATGAAATCGTGGTCGTCGAAAGGGTGGATGAAAGTCCCTTCGACGCCCGGATAGACGCGCTCCTCGAGTGCGGCCCAGGCGCGCGCATAGGAGGTGGGCACGATCCGCGCGCCGAGCGCCTTCATGCGTTCGATTTTCGCGGCCGGCGCGGATTCGATCGCGACCACGCTGCAGGGCACGCCCGCTTTCATCGCCGCATACGCTACGCCCTGTCCGGCATTCCCGGCGCTGATCGTCCACACGCCACGCCGCCGGTCCGCATCCGGCAACAGGGCGACGGCGTTCGCCGCCCCGCGCAGCTTGTAGGCATTGATCGGCTGGAGGTTTTCGAGCTTCAGCCGGATATCCGGTCCATCCGCCCCGAGCTCCAACCGCACGAGCGGCGTGCGCAGGATCGTGCCGGCGATGCGGGCGCGCGCATTGCGGATTTCGTCGAGGGTAATGGGACGCACGGCAGCCATGGCAAAGCCAAGCGTGAAAGCATCCGCACTTGATTGCAAGCGCCGCCGGCTGCACCCTGCCGCCTCGCGAGCACGGGGTACGCCATGCGCCTGTCAATGAACGAAATCATTCGCACCGCCGCCTGCTGGGTCGTTGCCGCTTGCCTCTCAGGTCTCGCCTTGCCCGCGACGGCACGCAATCTGCTGACGACGCATGTGCCGGCAATTGTCGCGCGGCACGCCGTCCCGGTCACCGGCGTCCCCGATCCGCGCCTGCGGCTCCAGCTCGACATTGCGCTTCCGTTGCGTGACTCCGAGTCACTTACGGCAACGCTCAACGCCATCTACGACCCGGCCAGTCCTTCCTGGCACCGCTATCTTTCGGTAGCGGAATTCACTGCGCGCTTCGGTGCGGCGGAAAACGATTACAGGACCGCCGTCGATTTCTTCCGCACCTCGGGGCTGCGCGTGACCGGATTGAGCGCCAACCGCCTGATGATCGAGGTCGAAGGCACGGTGGCCGATATCGAGCGCGTGTTTCACGTCAACCTCCTGCTTTACAAACATCCGCTGGAGGCCCGCAGCTTCATGGCGCCGGACAGAGAACCGACGCTCGATCTCGGCGTGCCGATCCTGCATGTCACCGGTCTCGACGATCTCGTTCTGCCCGCGCCGCGGGTAATTCCGCCCGCACCTCCGCCACCGCACTGGCACGGGACGGGCTCCGGTCCCCATGGTTATTACTATGGCAGCGATCTGCGCGCCGCCTATTACGGCGAAACGAAACTCGCGGGCAAGGGGCAGTCGGTCGGATTGATGGAGCTTGTCGGCTACAATCCCGCCGATGTGAAGCTCTATTTCGATGACGTGAAACAGCCGCTGCATGTGCCGGTGAAGGGCATTTCGACGGACGGCAAGCCGTGGAAATGCCTCACCTGCAACGATGTGGAGCAGGCGCTCGACATCGAATACGCGATCTCCATGGCGCCGGGGCTGAAACGGGTACAGGTCTATGTCGGCCACAGCCCGGAAAGCGTGCTGAACCGGATGGCAAGCGATGATACGAGCCTGCAGCTCAGCACGTCATGGGGGTGGGGCAGGAATTTCGATACCGACGACGCGCTGTTCCGGGAAATGGCGGTGCAGGGACAGACCTTTCTCACCGCGAGCGGGGATGCGTCCAGCCTCAGAAAAAGCGGGCCGTGGCCGGAGGAGGACGCCAATCTCGTCGCAGTCGGCGGCACCGATGTTGTTACCACCGGACCGGGTGGCGCCTGGCTCTCGGAGACGGGCTGGTCGTACAGCGCCGGCGGTCCTTCGCTCGACCGCCACATCAAGATCGAAGCCTATCAATTGCCGTTCATAAACAACCGGAACGATGGCTCGACGACATTGCGCAATGTGCCCGACATTGCCGCCAATGCGAATACGGATTGCTGGGTCTGCGCGCGCGGCAGATGTAATGGCGGCTGGGGCGGCACGAGCTTCGCCTCGCCGATGTGGGCGGGCTATGTCGCGCTCATCAACGAAGAGGCCGCTGCGAACGGCCAACCGCCGGTAGGGTTCCTCAACCCGACCCTGTACACACTCGCCGATGGCGGAGGCTACGGCCTGCTGTTTCATGACGAGACAGAAGGAAAGAGCGGCAAATACGAGGCTGTGAAAGGCTACGACCTCGTCACAGGGCTCGGTTCGCAAAACGGCAAATATCTGATCGACGCGCTCGGGCGGCCCTGACCGTTTGCGGCGGTTCAGGCGAGTGCCAGAAATTTTGCGAGCGCGCCGTCAACGACCTGCATCGTGCGGGCGTCGAGATGGCCGATCCGCTTTCCCGTTCGCGCACGCGATATGGTCGATAGCTTGTCGACCATGATCTGAGATGGGCTGCGCAGGCCGTTTTGTCGGTTCGGTTCGACCGTGACCCGAAGGAGATGCTCGCTGCGCAACTCGCTGGTCAGCGGCAATATCGTGACCGAAGGAAGTTCGGCAAAGTGATCCGCCTGCACGATCAATGCGGGCCTCGGTTTTCCGTAATCGCCGGAAAGCGCGACCGCGATCAGATCACCGCGTTTCACTTCCATTCGCGTGCAAACTCGTCCAAATGAAGGTCAAGCTCGCGCATCATCGCGCTCTCGTCGCTGCCGGGATCGGCGGCGCGGGCGGCGATGGCTTTCGATTGCCGGTGCGCCTCGGCGGCAAATTCGAGCCGCTTGCGGCGCGCGATATAGGCGCGCATGAAATCCCGCAGGACCTGCGCGGCGGGCCTGTCATCCGCCCTGGTGGCCGCCTGAAATTCCGCTTTCAGGCGCGAATTGACCCGAAAGTTGAAACTCTCTTCCTTCGCCTTGTGAGTCGTCCTGGCCATTTTGTATTGCAATGCAATTACATTGTAAAAATATAACATATTGGAGAGCGCCCGCAAGGGACTGGCGTGCTTTCATTGACCCGCTTCTGTCCCGGTTCTAAATCCATCCGGTGATGCTCGATCCCGTCGCCCTCGCCCAGGAACTGATCCGCTGTCCGTCAGTGACGCCCGCGGATGCCGGCGCGTTGGACGTACTTGAAACGGCACTGGCGCCGCTCGGCTTCTCCTGCACCCGATTGCGCTTCGAGACACCCGGAACGGCGCCGATCGACAATCTCTATGCGCGCATCGGCAACAGCGCGCCGAATTTCTGCTTTGCCGGTCACACCGACGTGGTGCCGCCCGGTGATGTCGCGTCGTGGCGCGCCAATCCGTTCGGCGCGGAAATCCGCGATCGTTTTCTTTACGGCCGCGGCGCGGCCGACATGAAGTCCGCCATCGCCGCGTTTGCGGTGGCAGCCGCGCAGCATCTCGAAAAGCCACTGCGCGGTTCGATCAGCCTGCTCATCACGGGCGACGAGGAAGGTCCGGCCGTCAACGGCACGGCGAAAGTTCTCGAATGGCTGGCCGCGAAAGGCGAGCGCATCGATCATTGCGTCGTCGGCGAGCCGACAGCTGTGGCCTTCGCCGGCGACATGATCAAGATTGGCCGCCGCGGCAGCATGCGGATCGATATCGCTCTGCGCGGCGTGCAGGGCCACACGGCCTATCCGCACAAGGCGCTCAATCCCATTCCGATCCTTGCGACACTGGTTGCGCGCATGGCACGCGAGCCGCTCGACACCGGCACGCCACATTTCGAGCCCTCGACGCTAGCCTTCACAACCTTCGATGTCGGCAATCCGGCGGGAAATGTCTCGCCCGTCTGCGCGCGGGCTTCGGCGAATATCCGTTTCAACGATCTTCACGCACCGGAGGACCTCATTCGGCGTATCCGGGCCATGGCCGATGAAGTTACAAAGGAAATGGGCGGCGAGGCAGAGATAAGCGCGGATGTCGGCGCGCTGCCGTTCCTGACCGAGCCTGGTGCGTTCACCGACCTGCTGTCAAAGGCCGTTCAGGCGGTGACAGGCCGCGTGCCGCAATTGTCCACGACCGGCGGCACCTCCGACGCGCGTTTCATCAAGAACTACGCCCCCGTCGCCGAAATAGGCCTTGCCGGCACGACCATGCACAAGGTCGACGAATGCGTGCCCGTTGCCGAGATCGAGACCCTTACCGCGATCTACACGGCAATTCTGGATGCCTATTTCGGAATGGTCTGATCCGACAATTCTGGTTGCTATCTGCCGTGTCCAATCAACGGCAGGTGTTCTACACCCGCGGCGCGATGGTGATGGCGAACGCACGAAGGTCGGTCAGAGACGCATCGCGATAGGTTACATCAATGCGCCCGCGCCGCAACGCCATTTGGAGCCCGTTGGCAACTTCGAGACGCCAGAGGGCCGGAACTACGGCGCCTTCGTTTGCAACGAGGCGCAGCACCGCAATGCTTTGCTCGGTGCGTTCGTCCTCGAAATACCAGGCAAGTGTCATCGAGCTGTCGATGACGAGGCTCATGGACGCCCTTCGCCGACCAGGGTTTTGATTTCAAGTCCGCCGAGCCTCACACCTCTCCGGCGCGCGAGGATGTTCTCAACGGCCTGTTGAGCCCGTGCGCGAGCACCTTCATCGGGCATTACATTATCTTGTTCGAAAGCATGCGCGGCCAGAAACGATTCTGTTTCCGCAGCCGTCGCCAGGCCCAGCAATCGTCTAAGATCGGCCTTGTTCAAACGCCCAAACCTGAATTCTTCCAGCGCGAAGATTTCAAGCGCGCGGCGCTCCAATTCGCCCATCGTGCCGAGCCGGTCTGCAAGATCGTCAGGAATGCGAAGGATCAGGTTCATAAGACAAATTAAGTGACAAGCGCACCCCAATTCAAGCCTCGTAATCCACCCGCACCAGATAAAGCCCCTCCGGCGGCGCCACCGGGCCGCATCGGGAGCGGTCGCGGGCGGCAAGCGCCGACGCCACCT
>DATJUM010000188.1:0-24100 GCA_035502355.1 Rhizomicrobium sp.
ATAGCCGGCGAGGCTCGACACGCCCTCCTGGATGCGCGCCCCGCCAGCATCCAGAAGGCCGATGACCGGCGCCTGATTCTGCATCGCCATGTCCTGGATCTTGCAGATTTTCTGCGCGTGGGTTTCGGAAAGCGAGCCGCCGAAGACGGTGAAATCTTTCGCAAAGACATAGGCCATGCGGCCGTTGATCGTCCCCCAGCCGGTGACCACACCGTCGCCCGGAATGCGGTTCTTGTCGGCGCCGAAATCCGCGTTGCGGTGTTCGACGAACATGTCGAACTCTTCAAACGAGTTCGGGTCGAGGAGCAGTTCGAGCCGTTCGCGCGCGGTGAGCTTGCCGCGCTCATGCTGGGCCTTGATGCGCGCCTCGCCGCCGCCCAGCCGCGCCCTCTGGCGCCGTTCTTCAAGCTCCTGCAAAATATGCTTCATCGCTTCCCCTCGACAGTTTGCGTGCGCCACTTCTTTTCCTCCCCCGCCTCGCGGGGCAGGCGTCGGGCCAGCATAGCGAGCACGACGGAGGGGGGAAGTGCTGCGCGTCAATGCCCCCCTCCGCCCGCTTCGCGGGCACCTCCCCCGCTTGCGGGGGAGGAAAGGCCCATCCGCTATTTGTGCAGCAGCCGCACGAAGCGCTCGCATGCTCTCAACTCATCCAGCATGCGCGTGCGGCGGGATTCGGCATCCGCATCGCGGCCCCATTTCTCCGCCTGGTAGATTTCGTCGAGCACGGCGGCGGCGAAAGCTTGTTCGGCCGCGATATGGCCCTCGGTCAGCGCGAGCGCGATCACCAATGATCCCGTGAGCGCAGCCGCGAGATCGAGCGCCGCGAGCCTGAGATCGTCAAGCCCGGAGACGATCTCCTGCATCCGAACCATCGCATCCACGGGCTGTTCGATATAGCTGATGCCTGCATCCACCATCAGGCGGAGGCCGTGCTTTGTCCGCGCCCAGTCGAGTAGCGGATCCCAAAGCTCCTTCTGCCGGGCCGCGAGCACGGCTGGCTCTTCTACGCGGTAGTAAACAACGTCGCTGCGACCAAAGCCCAGAATGTGATCAATGACCTGTCCGCGCTGCAGCCCCACGTGGTCGATCGCCGAATTGGCGAGACCAGTCAGCATCATCGTGGATCGATCGATACGTTCCTGCTGTGCGCGCCACTCCGCCTCCATGGCCTCTGCAAGTGCGCGCGAGGGGGCGCGCAGGACCGCTCCCTGCAGCGTCCTGGCAGGTTTACCATCGAGAAGGATGACATAGTTCCCGTCGCGTTCCGCAACCGCTACGTCGGCATAGAATCGCTTCGCCCGTTTCATCCGCGCTCGCGCCTGCGCTCAAAAGGGCTCTGCGCTTCGGGATCGAAGCCGAGCAGCTTCCATGTCCTGAGCATATGGGGGGGCAACGGAGCGGTGACCTGGAGCCGTCCACCATCGGGATGAGCGATATCGATGGCGCGGGCATGCAGATGGAGCCGGTTCTCGATCTCGCCCCGCCCACGCGAAGCTGCGCCGCCATATTTGAAATCGCCGATGATGGGCGTGCCGAGCGAGGCGAGATGCACGCGTATCTGGTGCATCCGGCCGGTCACAGGCTTCACCGCGACCCAGGCGAATTCCTGGCCGGCTGTGGCCATCACGGCATATTCCGTGACTGCGCTTCGTGCGCCTTCGGAATCCTGTTCGACCATGGCCATTTTTTCCGCGCGGCCCTTTGCCTCTTTGGCCAGCGCGGACCGGATCGTACCGCGCAACGGATGCGGCACGCCCCGAGTCAACGCCCAATAAACCTTCGCGGCATCGCGGCGCCGAAGCGACGCGCTGAGCGCCGCCGCCGCCGGCACCGTTCGTGCCACAACCAGAACGCCCGACGTGTCGCGATCGAGCCTGTGGACAAGCCGCGGCCGCTGCTTCTTTTCGAATTTCAGCAGGTTGAGAAGACCGTCCACATGCTCGGTAATTCCGCTGCCGCCCTGGGTGGCAAGCCCGCTTGGCTTGTTGAGAACCAGAACGGCGGAATCCCTATGCAGAACAAGTCCCTCCGCCTCTATCCTCGCCTGCTCAGAGGGCTGTGGAGATCTGGGCTGTGAATCTGTGGACACATTGTCCACAGCTCTCTGGAGCATCTGAAGTTGCGGCGGCAACCGGATGGACTGGCCTGTGGATATCCTATCGCCGGCCTTCGCCCGCTTGCCGTCGAGCCGCACCTGCCCTGTGCGTAACAACTTTTCCAGCTGCCCGTGGCCGAGCGTGGGGTAATGGCGCTTGAACCAGCGGTCGAGGCGCGCGCCGTCGTCGTCGGGCAAAACTCTCGTGCTCACCTCCAATGATCCAGGAATAAACTCATGATGGACTCTGCCACGAACCGCTTCGGTCCGCCCGTTCCTCGCCCTATCCCACAATGGCCAGCTTGACACCCAGCCAGGTCAATACCGCGCCGCCGCCCATTATTGCCGCCGACCACAGGACCGCCGAACTATGAAGGCTACGGCCCAATATTGCGCCAAGTATTCCCAGCATCGCGATGGCCGCAACTATCGCCATCCCGTGAGAGGCTGGAAAGAGAAGGCACAGCGCCACCGGTGCCGATGCGCCCAGGAGGCCACAACCCGCAGCGATCATCGACCCCGTTGCGGCCTCCCGCAATGCCCGCTTTCCCAGTTGTCCCGCGGCGAGTGTGCCCCGCGTCAGCAGACTCAACTGCCGCTCGGCGCGCGAGAGTTCGGCACGCAACTCGGCATAATGCGCAACAAAGAACACGAACAGCGTCGTCAGGGCCGTCGCGACCGCGATGCGAAATACAAAACCCGCGGAAACCTCGGCGCCCGGACGCAGCAGGCGACCCGCGGCAAGCGTCAGAGCGGTGAGAATTCCATCCACCAATCCGGCCGTGACGTCCAGGCGCGTCCTCGGGTTTGCGAGCCAATTCCGATACGTCATCGAACGCGAGCTATGTCTTCCACGATCCGGTCGCCTGTGACCAGTTGATCGAGGCTGTGCACGACCGCACCGGTCGTCTCGATCGCCCGCAGAATCTCATCATAGTCCATTCCCGTGCCTTCGATTGTAATATTCGTCCCGACCGTTTCGATATCGACCTCCGTAACTGTTACATTGCACGCCTGTACGCCGCGGCATTTGTGGATGGAGGCGGCGATCTCGAGCAGGGACGGCGCACGCAGCGCCTTGTCCACGTCGAGCACGAGCCGACGGACGTTCAGTTGTGTCATGGTCCTTCGCCTTCGGAGGCCGCCGCCCTGGCACCAAGCGCTTCGCGGAGTTGCCTGAGGCGCCCGACGGCGACGCCAAGCGCATCGATCTCGGTATGCGCGCCGGCAGATTCTTCCGTGCGGCGCCGCATTCCCAGCTGAAATGCTTCCCGCGTCGCCGCCAGCGTCAGCTGGAGCTGCTCGTCAAGCTGCAATTCGAAGGCGCGGAATCCGTCCTCGAGATTCTGCCGCATCGACCAGCGCAGATTTTCGACGTTTCGGCGCAAAATGTCATCCAGCTGAGCCAACAGCCGCATCCGCATCCGGTGTCGGCGGTGCGAACCGGGAAGAAGCGTTTCGAAGGTGCCCGGCGGCAAGAGGCGCATTGTCTCGCGCGGTTGCGTTACCCAGTAGGGAATCCGTTTCAAATCGAAAGCATCCTCGACGGCCGGCGCGGTATAGCCGATCTGCAGGAGATCGGCGGCTGCGCGCCGGACGCTGCCGATCAGGGCGTCCGCGCGTTGCTGGTGGACACGCAGCATGGCGACGAATCGCTGCCGCATTCGCGTGTCCTGCGATTCGGACTCGGCCTGAAAGAGGAGCGGGATTCGCTCCGCCAGACGCGCCAATACCGCATCTTCCGGTTCGCCTGCACCGATTGCCAGATCCATCTCGCCGGCGAGATCAGTCTTCAACTGCTCCCTCAGCCGGTCTGCTTCGACATCGAGGTCGGCCAGGAGGCGCCTGCGGTCACCGGCGATCAGATCGCTGCTCATGTTGCGCTCGGACCTGAAACGGTCCGCCGCCTGATCGAATTTCAAAAGGCTCTGCGAGAGCTGGTCGATCGGCATGCGCAAAGCCGCGAGGCGGCTTTCGAGCTCGAATTGCAGTTCGCCGATCAACACCTCCGCTTTCGTTGCTATTGCGGCATCAAGCGTCCGCGCTTTCTCGCGTCCGATAAAGTCTGTGAGATAATGTTCCAGCGTTCCAATGCCGCTGGCTCGCAACCCTTCGGCATCGCGTACCAATTTCGCACGCAGCGCGGTTCGTGCGGAAACGGAAAACAACGGCGCCCCCTTCAGGTCCGCTGTCTGCTCCGCGAGTCTTCGGAGGAATTCGATGGCAGCATCCCTGTCCTCGCCTTCGACGATGTCGATCTTGTTGAGCACAAGAATGACGCGCGGCGCGGTCGCGCGAATCCGGGCCAGATACTCGAGCTCGGCGGCAGTAATCGGCGGATCCGGCGATACGACGAAGAGCGCCGCGTCGCATTCGGGCAGAATAGCCTCCGCAGTCTCGGTATTGTGGAGATAGGTCGAACCGATACCCGGAGTGTCGAGCAGGACAATGCCTTTGCGCAGCAACTCGGCCGGCAGGCTCACTTCGACCCGTGCAAGGCCGAGCCGGTTGCGCGGATTGGCTTCTTCGGTGACCCGCGCCTTGAGCTCCGCGTGCAGCGCGTCGATATCGGCAACGGGAATATCTTCGGTTTCTCCCCCGATCCCGAAGGTGCGCAGGTGCAAATGCTCACCGAACGCGATGAATGTGGGGATCGCCGTAAGCGGCGTCACCGCCATCGGCAGAGCGGGTGCGCCAAGCAGGGCATTCAGCAACGTGCTCTTGCCCCGCTTGAACTGGCCGAGCACCGCGAGGTGGAGCCGCTGTCCTTCCAGCCTGTCCGCGAGCGCCTGCAATCGCGATATCGTCCGCTCTGCCGCAACGGAACGAAACGGCGCGGCAGCGCACGCCTCCGCAATCAAAATCCCAAGCGCGCGGCTGCCTTCGTCGATGGGAGGGTGGGTGCTTGTGTCTCGCCTGTCGTTCATTCTGGCCCCCGCGGGAAATTCAGATCGGCGTGCCCGGCGAGTGCAATAAGACCTCTCAGATGGGCGTTGGCCTCGTCGCGCGTGGTAAGCGCGCTCCGCGTTCCGTCGCGCTTGAGGGCGTAGCGCCGCATGTCGTCCGCGACCATCCCCAGGGATTCCGCTTCGGCCGCAAGAAGCTTTTGGACGATCCGGCGGTCCGGAATTTCGCCGACGACCAGCGGCAGGTGCGCAAGGCAGATATCGGGGAAAAGCTCCGCGCCGTTTTCGGCCGCCTCTGCGATCAGGCGCACGATCTTTGCCAGCGCGCGCCCCTCGGCCGCCGCATGGGTACGGCAGAAAATACACCTCGCCTGCGCCGGGTGCAGCGCCGTCACGCTGTTCGCTCCCGCGAATTCGCCGCCGCCGGCCGCCAATTTCCCGAGCAGCCGTGCCAACCTGTCGATTGTTCCCGGAAAGCCGACACAGGTGCCGTGCGGACTGGCGATGCACGCATACTGCCAGGTGTGGAAGGAGCAAAGCCCTCCAGCCTCGGCAAGCTCCTCTCGCGTTTTCCGGTTGATGATTATTTCGTACTGATATTTCCGGAGAAACGCGTGCACGTCGCGCTCGACGCGATGGCAGATCTGGCACACCGCGAAACGGGGCACGACCTTCGCGCCGGCGCCACCGGCGGAGACCGGCATGGGATCGTCCGCGCGGGGAGCAAATGCCTGGGCGCGGAGCGCAGCAAGGCGCCGCAGTTCGTCGCCCGTACCCCCCAGTCGTGAAAGACGTTCCTCAATGCGCTGGCACATCTGCCGCAGAAATTCGGACTGTTTCTCTTCCACGAGAAATGCGGTCAGCCGCTCCACGAAGCGCGGCAATCCCGACCGCACCAGTTCGTCTCGATTGCCTGAAGCATTGGCTTTCATCGCATCGCGCGCGGACAGCGAAAATATCTCCGTCCGCCGTCCGCCCGGGCCTCTGTCGATCTGCCCTCGAACATGTTCCAGAACCTCCCGCCTCTCATCCGCGCCGACGAGGTCCTCCTTGTTCACGACGAGAAAGACACGGCGACGTTTCAGGCCCCAATCGCTCAGCAGTCTAATTTCATCGCCGGAGAGCGGGCTGTCATAGCTCGTGACCAATACGAGGGCGTCCGCCTCGGGCAGAAAATGCTCGGTGGTCCTCGTGTTCTCGAGAATGGCGGACCCGAGACCGGGCGTGTCGACCAAATGGAATCCTCGCCGCAGCAGTTCCGCAGGCAGCTCGACACGCGCCAGTCTAATCCGCTGTATGTTTCCGGGATTGCGGCTCTGAGTGATATATTGTGCAAGCGACGAAACGGATATCTCGGAGGGAAGCCTGCGCTCTTCATACTCCAGAATGGCGCGCTCGTCGGTGCCGTACTGCACGGTTGTGATGACGGATGTGAGCGGCACAATGCCGGTCGGCAACCGTTCGGTGTTGAGCATTGCGTTCATCAGGGAGGTTTTGCCGCGGTTGAACTGGCCGGCAATTACGATGTTGAACCGGTCCTCGGCCAACCTGGCGAACAAATCTTCAAACGGGAAGAAGTTGTCCGGCTCAGTGGCGCGGGCCGCCGGCGAAACCGAACGCAGGATATCGGCCAGATCGAATTTGGCGCGCTCGTACTCCTTGATGTCCATCTCACCGCTCCCTGAACCGGAAGCAGAAAGCCGGGAAGCCTATGTCGCGATTTTGCAGGCTCATGCTCCCACCGCCGGGGTAAATCCGCAGGAGCCATCAGCCATCAAGGGCGGTTAAATGGGGAACTCCATCCCCGCAAATGTGGATGTAACTTGTCGACGGTCCGATATCAAGCAGGCACCCCGTGCGAGGACGGCTCTTGCCTGGCGCCTTTCTTCAAATGCCGGATATTTTGGGGTTGACGGAACTATTCCAGGGGTGTTTTCCTTTTATTTTGAGGGATGGAGTTCCCCTTTAAACCGCCACATTGGCTGATGACTCCTGCCGAAAATGAGACGGCAGGACGATGTTGGCGAGATTCTTTCGCGCACTGCGGCGCAAATTTGCAAACCGGATCCGAAGACCGTTCGTGGCCGGTGCTATTCCGAAGCCGGTGCCGTACTACGGGGTCGTGGTCGCGCCGAGACGCAAGATAACCAAGCGTCGAAGCGGACTGCAATGAATCCGGCCATCGCAGCGCTCGACGCGATCGAGATTCTGGATTCGCGTGGAAACCCGACCATTCGCGTGTGGCTACGGCTGACGAACGGGATTGAAACCTGCGCCGATGTGCCGTCGGGCGCGTCGACCGGAGCGTTCGAGGCCGTCGAACTGCGCGACGAGGATGATGGGCGGTTCGGCGGAAAGGGCGTCCGCCGGGCGATCGAAAACATCCAGCGCACGATGCGTCCCGCGCTGCTCGGGCATGATCCAACGATGCAGGCCGATATCGACCGCCTGTTAATTGAACTCGACGGCACGGAAAACAAGGCGAATCTCGGCGCCAACGCCATTGTCGGAGTATCAATGGCCATCGCAAGCGCCGGCGCGCGGGTGCTTGGCCTGCCGCTCTATCGGTATCTGGGCGGCGCGGAAGCGCGCCGCCTGCCCGTTCCGATGATGAACATCATCAATGGCGGCAGGCATGCCGCCAACCGGGTTGAGTTCCAGGAATTCATGATCGTTCCGCACGGAGCTCCGAACTTTGCAGAAGCCCTGCGGTACGGCACAGAAACGTTTCAATGCCTGAAAAGCATTCTGCATTCCCGTGGCCTGTCCACGGCTGTCGGTGACGAAGGAGGGTTTGCGCCTGATCTCGAAAACAATGAACAGGCTTGCGAACTGATCTTTCGTGCGATCTGCGACGCTGGCTACGAACCCGGCGCGCAAGTCGCCATTGCGCTCGATCCGGCTGCCAGCTCGTTCCACAAGAACGGGCGCTATGCCGTTCCAACCTGGGGCGCGCGGCCCAGAACGAGCGAGGAGCTCGTCGATCTTTACGCGGAATGGGTCGCGCGATTCCCGATCGTCTCGATCGAAGACGGACTGGCGGAAAATGACTGGGACGGATTCCATTTGCTGACCACGCGTCTCGGGGCACAAATCCAGATCGTCGGGGACGACATCTACGTCACCAACACCAAATTTCTTCGCAAGGGAATCGCCAAGCGCACCTCGAATGCTGCACTGATAAAGCTCAACCAGATAGGAACGGTAACCGAGACCATCGAAGCCATCGATCTCTGCCGCGACGCTGGCTGGCGATATGTGATCTCGCACCGCTCTGGCGAAACGCCCGACGCGTTCATCGCCGATTTCGCGGTCGCGATGGGAGGATGTCAGATCAAGGCCGGCGCGCCATGCCGGGGCGAGCGCATCGCAAAGTACAATCGCCTGCTGGAAATCGAGCACCAACTGGGCACCGTTGCGACCTTCTCCGACCCTTTTGGGGCAAACAACCGGTGAACGACGTGGCTGTCACGAGTGGCGCAACCGTGCTTCCGTGGATGCCGGAGGACGTGAGAAAGGCGATTCGCAAACTCAAATCGCTGCATGACGGCGACATTGGTGTCATCGAGGCGATAGCCTGTGGCGAGCGTGCCATTCCTTCCCTGAGCGCGATCCTGTTCGCGCGCGAGCCGAGCGGGTTGTATGAAACGCGGCGCCGCGCGGTCGAAGCGTTGGCGGCATTGGGCGCCCACGATATCCTGCGCGAATTTCTCCACACGCCGCGCGCCATCTCCGACCCGGTCGAACTGACTGGCGAAGAGGCGGTTATCAACGCTGCGGCGAGGATCTTGGGCAAGCTCTGCGATCCTCGTGATTTGACTCTTCTTCTTTCGCTTCTCCGAAAAAAGCCGTCCGCCGGCGTCATCGAAGCGGTTGGCAGGTTCCGCTGCCTCGAAGCTCTTCCGTTTTTTGTCGAAGCGCTCGCCGAGGATTTCTATCGGCCGGCAGCCGAGACCGCCATTCGCGCGCTGGGTGCCAGACCGCGTGCCGGCCTGGTTCGGGCCGCCGCCGACCGACGGCTGTCTTTCGGAAGAGAGACCGCCGCCAGCATCCAGAGACGCCGCAGCACCCTCGCCCTACTCCAGGAAATCGGCCTGCCCAAGAGATGGCCATGGCGCGCCCTTTCGACCCTGTTGCGCGATCCAGACCCGTGGATTGCCATGCTCGCCTGTCGACTGACTCTCGACCTTGCAAGCGCACCGGCGGACGTGAAGCTCGATTCGGTCCAGCGTCTGATCATGTTGCTTCCAATCTCGGATGGATTGTTGGCGGGCGAGATCGAGGATTGCCTCGTCGAGCACTTCGCTTTGGCGCAGCCTTCCGTTGCCGACGCAATCTCCGCCGAGCGGCGCGTACAGCCCCCGCCGCGCGACTGGCCCGACCATCGCGTGCTGGCCGTTCTTCTCCGCGTCGAAGAGCGCGCGGGAAACCGCACGAACGATAAATCGAGGCAATCACCTTACGCCGGAATGCGGAAACCTTCGAGGAAACGATCCCCATGAACAACGATGACATGCCGCCGAAATCGGATCTCTATCGGATGGGCGTCGGCATCATGCTCCTCAATTCGCGCGGACATGTGCTCATGTGCCGTCGGGTCGATGTCGACGACGCGGCGTGGCAGATGCCGCAGGGCGGTATCAATGAGGGAGAAAAGCCCCGTATGGCCGCCCTGCGCGAACTTAAAGAAGAAATCGGCACCGACAATGCCTCGATCCTCGCCGAAAGCAGGCAATGGCTTCAATACGATCTGCCACTCTTCCTCGTGGGAAAAACGTGGGGCGGACGCTATACGGGCCAGCGTCTGAAATGGTTCCTGATGCGCTTTTCAGGTCGCGACGAGGATATCGACGTCGAGACGCATCAGCCGGAGTTCAATTGCTGGATCTGGGTTCCGCCGGAGCACGACCCGGACATCGTGGTCTCGTTCAAGCACCAACTTTATCGGGACGTACTTTCCGAATTTCGCGAGATGTGCCGCGCGGCCGTTGCCCGCTAAACCCCGCGCAATCGACAGCGATTGCACCTATGCGGTTCGCGCGGCCGATCTGCTGTCGTCGTCTCGCCATTCGCGCGTATCCGTGCCGAAAATGGAGTCGTACAAATCCGGGCCATGGCTTGTGGGCAGAGGCTCTCCTTCCATCAGCTTGAACGTGCGCACGCCGTCCGCTTGACGCTCTGCCCGCAGGAACAGCGCGTTGCCCAAGTGTTGTTTGTACAAGCCGTGCGCAAGTTCAAACAGGTGGGTCACGCAAATGACCCGGATCGATTTGTCCGACAGGGCCGTCATGACCTGCCGTCCGATTTCGGAGCCTTCGCGTTCGTTCGTGGCCGCAAAGGGCTCGTTCAGCAGGACCATCGCGTCCGGCGATATGCATTCGACGATCTCGCTCATCCGACCCAGTTCCTCATCGAACCTGCCGCTCTTCATGGAGGCATCTTCTTCTCTCCTGTAGTGCGTGAAGAGGCCGGTGCAGATGGCGGAGCGGAACGACTGCGCGGGCACGAACATCCCGCACTGCATCATCAGCTGGGCCAGGCCGACGCTGCGAAGAAACGTCGATTTCCCTCCCTGATTGGCGCCGGTGACGATGATGAGAGTCCTACCGTCGGCATTCGCATCATTGCCGACCACTCGCTGCCCGAGGTTAAGCGCAAGGCATGCGTCGTATAACCCGCGAAACGAAAAATCCGCATCGCCGGAGGTCATGGGCTCCGGCAGGCAGACGGGTTCTCCCTTTTGCGTCAGGCGCTCACACAGGTTGACGCAGCCCACGTAAAATGCCAGTTCCTGGCGCAGTTCCGAAAAGAAATTGCGTATGTGATCGCGCGACTGCGCCAGCGCGGCGGCAACGTTGCTGATCCCCTGGTCGCGCAGAATTTCCAGCGCCCTGACACCCCCTTCGTCGCGCGGATGCAACGTAAAACCCGGGGCGGACGACTTTGGCGGGAACAGCGCCTCCTTCAGCATCCGCCACTGCGATTGCCACCATGTTTCGCCGCAATCGGGCACACGGTGCAGAACGTAGTTGCTAGCCTTGTTGCCCCGGTCGAGAGCGGCGCTCAACACCATCGCGCCAGGAAATCTCAGCTGTTGCAGATGCATTCCGATACGGGCGAGATACGCGTCATCGAACTCCCGCTGCAACATCGCGCAAAGATTCGTCAAGCCGCGCGAAGCGAATTTCTTTTCGTGCAAATCGATCAGTTTCCGCAATTTCCCGAACATCCCGGCGAACATTTCCATCTGTTCGATTGCGTCCCTCAGGACCCAGTGCGGATACCGCTTGAGGCTTCCCAGGTAATGACCCTTGTCCTTCTCTTTCGCCTCGACGACAAGGGAATAGATGGCACGGAGAACTTCGGGATGGTCGAGGCAGTCCCGGATAATCTCCTGCCGGTAGCGGATGGTTTCGAGATCGCCTCTGACGCCTGACAACAAAACCTTTCGGGCCGCATCGAACACGCAAGCATCGCCCTGCGCCATCGTGTCGAACAGCGTCGTCAGCGCGAGATCGACCGTAAGCGCCGCCCCGTTCCAGGGCGCTGCTGCCGACCATTCGAAATCCCGGTCCGGATAAAGAAGACGCGTCTTCATGATTTAACGCGGCGGCTGACGAGTTCGTAGGTCAGCCCATGCTTTCTCGCGAGGGACAATGCGTAGGCAAGACCATCTGCGGGTCTGCGGACGATCCTGAACGTTCTGAGCTCGGTGTTCTCCGGCAGGACCTCGGCGGCCATGCTGACGGTCCTGTCGCCCAGTCCCGCCAGTTCGTCCAGGAAGGTCACCCAGACGCAGACAGCACCAAGCTGCATGATCGACGTCGCTATTTTCCGGCTCAGGAACAGGGCGTCCTTGAGCGTGGTGGAGGCAAATATCTCGTTGATGATAATTATGCTCTCCGGCGTCGCCGAATTCAGGATCCGGTGAATTCTGATGAGATCATCCTGAAGCTTGCCCTGCAGCGCCGCGGCGTTCTCCTCCCGTTCGAAATGCGTGAATATTCCCGCGCCAAGGCAGAGCTGGGCGTCCTCAGCGGCGACAGGGCAACCGAGGCTTGCGAAATAATGCAGCTGACCAATGCTGCGGGCGAACGTCGTCTTGCCGGCCTGGTTGGGACCGGTAACAACGATGATCTGCTCGGAGCCGCTCAGATGAAAATCATTGCAGACGGGCGCGGCGTGTTCTCTTTGCAGTTGCACGGCCAGCGCCAGATCAAAACTCTGCCGGACCCGGATTTCCCTTTCGGGCCGACTGAAACGCGGATAGCAGAAATTCAGGCCGACTTTCGCAATATTCGCCGCAAATTCGAGCCACGCAACATAGAATTGGATCTCATTGTCGAAACGGATCAGAACCGGATCGATGAAGCCCTGATTTGCAGCGAAATAGGTTTCGAGTTGTTCGAACAAGCCTTGATGCATTTGCGCCACGAGGTCGAGGATGTATCCCTCGACGCGATTGACGTCTTCCGCAGCGCTGAACTCGAATTCGTACGACTTTGCATCGCCCTGATCGAATTCTTCGAACACCGCCGCCACCTCTGCGCTGTAGTCCGGTTCCCCCGCGTAGGGGCGAACCTCGACGTGGAGACCGTTGATAACTACCAAGTACCGTATCGCCGAAAGACCGGCGGCGATCTGTTCCGTTTCCGCAACCAGGCATTTGAAGCGGCTCGAGGCAACGTACTGCGCTACCCACGCAGTGAACCCCCCGAATCCGCGAGAGCGGGTCTTTGCGGCCGACAATCCCTGCGCGAGGCTTGTCAGCGCCCGACCGTAGCGGCGCACCGTCTCCAGAAACCAGCGCTGCTTCTGGCGCGCATGATACCGTTTGGCCGCCCGATCCAGTCCGGTGCGGATCGCGCGCATGTCCTCAGCAAAGGCAGCGACCACGGCCATTACGTCCCGGTCTTCGAGATCGCGCATGACTTCCTGGCGAAATGCAATGGCATCGATATCGTGCAGGGGCATCCCAAAAAAAGGACCGAGATTGTAGGCCTCCTTGCGAGCCGTTATCGCGGAGATGATCTGATCCAGATTGAGATCCCGAAAGAAATCCGGGGCGCCCGGCCCGACGTCGCGAAGAAGGTCCGCGTCATTGAGAAAAAGGATGCTCCGGAAGCTCGCTGCCTGATCCCCGGCTTTGGCTTTCGGCGGACTCGAATGCGTGTCTGGGGCCGCGCGGAACTGCACAGACTCCTCCCGTGAATTGGGTTTTCACAGGAGTCATCAGCTCGTAGGAGCGGTTGCGGCGAACTCCATCGCCGTCGGAAATCACCGGCCGGGCCGTTCCGGAGGTCTTTCGGCGCGGTCTCCAGTGTCTGATATCACGCATGACTCCACCCGCCAAGCTCGGGGCCGGCTTGTTTTCACCAGACCAGCGGGTTATTCTTTGAGGATACCTACGGGATGGGGTTCCCCGCTTAACCGCCGCGATCAGGCTGATGACCCCTACGGCAAACAGAACGGCATTCTGCCGTTCGAACCGTGGGGATACAGTATGCGCCTGCTTGCTCGCTTTCTGCGCCGGTTTGTCACGATCGGAAGCATCGGTGTCATCGACGCCGACGATGCGTTTCATAGTTTCGGGGATGTCCCGCAGGGCGAGAGGCCGGACGTCATTGTAGCACTGCGTGACCGCAGCCTGCATTGGAAACTCGCGATCCGTCCCGAATTGTACCTCGGCGAAGCCTATATGGACGGCTCTCTCGAAATCACCCGCGGGACCCTCGCCGATCTCCTGCGGTTGTGCTGCCAAAATCTTGCTGAATATCGAAATCGCCGGTCGGGCTTTGCCGCACGCAATCTGGTCCGTCTCGGCCGATACGGGACCCAATGGAACTCGCGTCGACAGGCGCGGGAGAACGCCTCGCATCATTACGATCTGTCGAGCGAACTTTATTGCAGTTTCCTGGATCAGGCGCTGCAATATTCGTGTGCCTATTTCCCGAATCCCGAACTGACACTGGATGAGGCGCAGTCGTCAAAGATGCGACACCTGGCAGCCAAACTCCTGCTCAAAAGAAATCAGCGCGTGCTCGATGTCGGCTGCGGCTGGGGCGGCCTGGCGATCGATCTGGCACGCCGCGCGGGAGTTCGGGTCGACGGCATCACACTCTCCCGCGAACAGCTTGCGCTGGCCAGCAAAAGGGCAGACGCCGCAGGCGTCGGCGACGACGTCCGGTTTTATCTGAAAGACTATCGGGAGCTGGACGGGTGCTACGACCGGATCGTCTCGGTCGGCATGTTCGAACATGTCGGCTTACCCCATTACTCTCTTTTCTTTCGCAAACTCCGCGATCTGCTCGCTGCGGACGGCATTGCGGTCGTCCATTCCATCGGTTCGGCGTCGGGGTGGGCTACAGGAAACCCCTGGATCCGCAAGTATATTTTCCCCGGCGGTTATATTCCGGCGCTCTCCGAAGTGGTGCCTGCCGTCGAATCGTCCGGGCTAATCGTTACCGACATCGAGATTTTGCATCTGCACTACGCGGAAACGCTCCAGAAGTGGCGCGAACGATTTCTTGCCAATTGGCGTACCATCAAACATATCTATGATGAGCGGTTTCGGCGCATGTGGGAATTCTATCTTGCGTCGAGCGAGATGGCGTTTCGCCATGGGCGGCTGATGGTGTTCCAGCTTCAGCTTGCAAGGCAGCAGGATGCAGTGCCGTTGACGCGCGATTACATCTTCGAGTTCGAACGCTCGGAAGCGATGTCGTCCAGCGGGCTGCGCGAATGTGCCGCCTGAGCTTCTGCATGGTCCCATGAAATCCTTCGCCGACAACTCCTTCTTTCTGCTCTTCGAAGAAATCGTGCGCCGCGACAAACCGAACGAGGCCACGGATCGCTGGGTGACGGCCGGCGTGTCGTGGCAGCACGCGCGCCACAGCTATCAGAGCGCGGATTATGGTTTCGCCATCGAAACCTACGAAGCGAGCAGCAGTTCAAAAGGCTGGACACTTATTGTCGTGAAGGAACACTGGTGGGCCGGCCGCAACGGCGACATCATACGGTCGGCGCACTGGGCCAAGCCGCTGCGCGGCAATCGCACATCGATCATCACGTGGCTTAGGTCACGCCAGCGCGAAATTGAGGGAAAGCCATGACGCATGTCCTTCTCACTCGCCACGGCCATGTGGAGGGCATCGATCCTCCGCGCTTCCGGGGCCGCCGGGAAATTCCCCTCTCTCCACTTGGCCGCACACAGGCTGACGCCGTTGCAGTCCGGATCGCCGCGTCGTGGAAGATCGCCGCGATCTATACAAGTCCGTTGCACCGTTGCATCGACACCGCTGCCGCCATCGCGGAGGCCTGCGGCGTTCAGGCGTCGGTGCTCGACGAGCTTGCCGATCTCGACTACGGAGACTGGGAGTGGAAAACCTACGAAGAGATGGACCGGGAACAGCCGGAACTCTTTGCTCGCTGGTTTGCAACCCCGCAGCTGATGCGCTTCCCAAACGGAGAATCCCTGCAGGAACTTGTTGCGCGGGCCGCCGAGGTTTTGCGGACAGCGCTCGCCCGACATGGGACCGAAGCCCCAATCGTGCTCGTCGGCCATGCGAGCATCAACCGCGCAATCCTCCTGCAGGTGCTCGATCAGCCGCTCTCGGCCTATTGGCGGCTCGAGCAAAGTCCGTGCGCGCTTAATGAATTCATTCTTACCCCGGCTTACTCGCGCCTGGACCGGTACAACGACACATCACATCTCGACGGAATCGCCGCCCGCCCGCCGGCGGACTTTGCTTAGCCGCCGATATTGCAGGTCGCGGGCCAGCGTACGATGTGCTCGCCGGGCACCATATCGCGAATGAGCTTCAGCACGGCGTCAACGACTTTCGGCTCGTCGAAAAATTCGACGACAAGCGGCAGATCGACATTGAGCCGCAGGATGTCCGCGGAATGCACCTCGCCCGAAGCGCCGAAACCGGCGATCCCGCGAAATACGGTAATGCCCGCGACGCGGTGCTGATCGTGCAGAAGCCGCAGGATTTCCTGCATGAGATTTCCATGCTTTCCATGGTCCGCCTCCTTGATGTAGATGCGAACCATCGTCACCTCGCTGTGCATCACGTTCCTCCCGTTCACACGTTGCGCGCGAGAAACGCGCCAAAGAAGGCGGCGGCCACGCCGAGCAGGTTGGAAAGCAGGAGATACAGTCCGCCTTTTAGCGCCTCTCCCCGCTCGATCAGCAGCAGCGTTTCCATCGCGAAGGTGGAAAATGTCGTATAGCCCCCGATGAAGCCGGTAAGGATGCCGGTGCGTGCCCAAACCGGAATTGTGAGCCGTTCCAGGGTCTCCACGAACAGGAAGCCCATGAGAAAGCTGCCGGATATATTGATCAGGAGCGTCGCGTACGGAAAATCCGATCCCCAGATGGATTGTATCAGTTGGGTCATCACATAGCGCGACCAGCAACCGAAAACGCCAGCCACCGCGATCGCCAGATAAGCATACATCGTGATGGAATATCCGCGTTACAACAGAGCGACGATAAGCGTCGCCACAAGAAGCAATCCGATAAGTGCAAGATAGAAGTTCAGATGGCCGGACTGGAGCGCCCGAAGCCGTTGACTGAGCCATACCACAATCTGCTCGGCAGGCCGGAACAGAAAAGGCCCGAAAACCGGCGCGACGCTATGGGTAAAGATCAGCCGGCGTACGAAATACGGATGACCGTTTCCATCCCTGGAGAGCTCGCGGGTGGTTTCGACTTCCGGCCGGTAGATGAAACTGTAGAAAGTTCGCAGGGCGTTTGAAAACGCAAGCGCGGTGGTCGAAGCGCGGTTGGGATCCTGCGCCTTTCCCCCATACCAGACGGGACAGCGCTGAACGCGAGCCCGCGACAGCAGGAGCAGGGCAAGCGGAATGACCGCAAGCAATGGCATCGCGATCACGAGCTTGCTCGGCGAGATGAAAGCGAAGTTCGCAGTCAGAGGCACCAGCAACCAGCCGTCATGCATGCGCTCGGCTGCATCCCGCGCATATCCCGGCGGTGTCGCCTGCGCCAGGGCGGCAAGCCACCATGGCATGCCCGCAGCGAGCGCGAGTACAGAGAAACCGAGAAAGGCGACCCCGACGGAAAACGGCGCAGCTATCTTTTCTCTGACGACACGGCCGCGGCCGAGAAGGCCGATGCCCAATACTTTGACGAATGTCGCGAGTGCGACGGCGGCCGTGAGCGCAAGTCCGGCACCCGCGATGACAAGCAGCAGACGGTCGCCAAGTGATTTCAAATGAAATCCGTTGAACATGGTCTGAAACATGTACCATTCGCTCACAAAGCCGGCTTGCGGCGGCATTGCGGCCAGGCTCATGCCCGCGAACACCGCGCCCACGCCCAGAAGCCACGAACTTTTGCGCATGAGGCCCGTCTGTTGCAGCGCGTAGCTCCCGGCCGCGCCCGCGACTCCATCCGCGCAAAGAAACATCGCTCCCTTGGCCAGAGCGTGCCCGGCGAGGTGAAGCAGCGCGACAATCCAGGCCAAGCCGGCGAGTTCGCCGGAACCGTCGCGGGCGAACACCAGAGAGGCGCCCAGCAAGGCGACGGCGATCGCTCCGTTTTCCGCAGAAGAAAAGCTCAACAGCGCCCGCCAGTCCTCCTGCTGGAACGCATAAAGCACGGTGAGAATTGTGCTCAATACGGCAACGACCACAACAAGCGCGTCGAAGATCGACAGCGTGGTCGAATCGCCAAGGGGAATCCAGTGCGTCAACCCGCGCGCCAGTCCCAGGAAAGCCGCGTTCAACACAATGCCGGAGAGAAGCGCTCCGCTCGCGCCGCTTCCGGCCGAATAGGTTTGCGGGAACCATTCGTAGAAAGGCAACAGGCCGATTTTTGCGCCGAAGCCAATGAGAAGAAGAAGCCCGATCCAGAATTGCATCCCGGTCGAGAGGCTTGCTGCCGCTTGCGGATAAGAGGCGAAGGCGGTGCCGCCCGCGTGCCCGGCCAGCAACAGAACGGCAAGCGCAAGAGCCACGGAGCCGACCTCCAGCAATGCCAGCATGAAAAGCACCGGTGTGGCCGTTTCGGCTGACAGGCGTTCGGAAAGAATCATGACCGCCCCGCCCAGGCTCATAAGTTCCCAGGCGATGAGAAAAGCGATGCCGTCCTGAACGCCGAAAACGCCCAGCGCGCCGATCAGGCTTGCAGCGGCGCCGAAATACCAACCGGCTCCGCGTCCGCGCGCGGGCGAGCCAAGAACGGTGGCTGGCAAAGCCGCCAAGGCGCCAAACAGCAGCAGCCACGCCGCGGATGGCTCGATTGAAAACGGCACGCCTTTTCCCGCGACGCCGATCGGCAACAGTACGTCGCCGCCTCCTCCGGGCAGCGCGGAGATCGCTCCGAGCGCGGCGGCGAGACATCCGAGTCCAAGTCCGGCGCGCGACCAATTCGGCATCCCGAAGAGCGCAACGACACCTCCCAACAGCCACAGCGCTCCCGCCGCCAAGAACAGATTATTCGCCATACGTGCCTCCATGCACGCGCTGCGGCGTTCGATCGAGCAGCAACAGCAGGGCTTCGACGATGGCGGCGGGATTTGGCGGGCAGCCGGGCAGATAGACGTCAACCGGCAAAACACCTTCGAGTCCGTGCCCGCAGGAATATCCGCCTTCCGCGATACCGCCCGAAACCGCGCAGGTGCCGACCGCCACGACCCATTTGGGATCCGGCATGGCCGCGTATGTCTCGAGCAGCGGTCCGCGCATGGCATACGTAACGGGGCCCGTTACCAGCAGCACGTCGGCAAACCGTGGTGATGGGGTAAAGAAAATGCCGAGCCTGTGGAGGTTATAAAAAGGGTTGTTCAAAGCCTGCAGCTCGGATTCGCAGCCATTGCAGGAGCCCGCATCCACATGACGGATATGAAGGCTTCGTTTGAATGATTTCAGAGACCGTCGAGGCAGCGGCTTCGCATTTTCGCGTTCGGCAGCAGAGCCGGTATCCAGATCATGTCGCTCCCGAACGGCAAAGGCCCAATTGCGCGACGATTGAAATGCGTCTGTCGGACAGGTTTCGACGCATAATTGGCAGGTGATGCAACGCCCGTAATCGATTTCCACAGAGGCCGGATCGGCGGCTGAAGGAATATAGATCGCGCGCGTAGGACAGACCTCCGCGCAAGCCATGCAACCCTCCTCGCAAAGTGCGCGGTCGAACCGGGGCATGCCAGCGACGCCCTCCTGGCCATCGGAGCCCGGACCACGCGGCCAGCCGGTCGTCGCCTTTCCCTCGCCCAGTCCAAAGAGAGTCCAGAGCGGCATCGCGATCTACCTGTCGCATCCGGCGATCGTGAGGCCAAAACTGGCTTCATTGATTGCATAATCCATCATGTTTCCGTCGTGCACGGTAAATGGAAAAACCCGCCAGTTGGAAAAAGACGGCGATTTGATCTTGACGCGTTTCAGTTTGCCATTGCCGTCGAAGTGCACGGCATAAAAGAGCGATCCACGCGGATTTTCCGCCCAACCCAACCCCTCGGAATTCGCCGGTGGAGAGCACGATGCGCGGATTTCGCCGGCTTCGAGAAGCAACAGCACACGTTGCATGAGAACGAAGCTCGCATCGATTTCCGCGATGCGGATCTGTTCGCGCGCCTGTGCATCGCCTTCCGTTTTTGTCGGGACGGTAAGCGGCAAATGGGCGTAGCCGGCATAGTCGTGATCGCGGCGCAGGTCCCGATTGATGCCGGAGGCGCGTTTCACGGGACCCGTCGCTCCCTGGTCGAACGCGATCCTGTGCGGCAGCGGGCCAGTGCCCATCAGACGGTCGCGGTATGAATTTGTCTGCCCCAGAAGTGCGACATATTTCGCAACCTCCTCGCGCAGTCGCTCCAGTTCTTCGCCGAGCCACGTCTCCGGATCAAGATCGCGGCGCATGCCCCCGGGCATGACGGCATTTTGCAGAAAGCGGCTTCCGGTGAGGCGCGAGTTCAGCTGCTTGGCACGTTCCTCCAACAGCTTGCCTTCCGCCGCCCCCACCTTCAGCGTGGTCGTCTCGGCAAGCACACCGAGATAATGAAGATGATTGTAGAGGCGCTCCATCTCGGCCAGCAGGACACGGAGCATCCGCGCGCGTGCCGGAACAATGCACGCGCTCGCATCTTCCACCGCCTGGCAGAAAGCCAGCGCATGCGAAAAGGATCCGACAGCAGATACGCGCTCTGCCAGCACGACGCCGGCCAGCGAAGTCAGCCCGGTAAAGCGGGCCTCCATTCCGCGATGCTTGAAAAACAATTGGGTATAGAGGTGCAGGATATGTTCGCCGATATAATAAAAAACGAATTCTCCCGATTCCACGACATCCGCTCGAACGGGTCCCCAGGGAAGACGCTGGACATCCGGGCCCCTGATCTCGGGAATGCCGGTCGCATGGCCGACAATCTCGAGTTCCCTGCCGATCGGATAATCCGCGCGCATCGGCGGCGCCGCCGCGATCGCGCCTTCATGAAGTACGAGGCGCTTGGGTTCCGGATGACCGGAGAATTCTATTCCAAAAAGATCACTAATCTCCCGTTCATACCAGCCCAGAAGCGGACTCTCCGGAGCAAAGCTCGGCGGCGAGCCGCTACTGGCGTCGACGCACCACATCGAGAACGGCTCATCTGCGCCCGCACCGGCGAGATAGCGAATTTCTGTGCGGTCCGCCTCCGGCTGCCAAGCATAGGCCATTTGCATGCGCCCGCCACGCCTGTGAAGCTCGCGCAACAGTCCGGGAATCTCGTCCACCCTGCGCTGGCTTCGGACGACGCCGTTCATTGCGCTGCTGCCTGCAGGTGTGCGGCAATGCCGGCGAAAAAATTCCAGATTGGAAGAGGCCACCAGAAACCAAGGACAATAAGAGGAACGAGAGCGAGCGCCATCGGGATTACGCACCATGCGCTCAGGGGCCCGGGCTGCTCCGCGCCTTGGGCCGGCTCATAGAACATCACCCGAAAATGATTGAGGAAGCCGACAAAAATGACGATCAGGAAAATCGCCATCGCATAGACCGCCCAGGAAAAATTCTGCGCAAAACCGCCTCTCATGATGATGAATTCGCTCAGAAAGAGAGCAAAAATCGGCGCCCCGGTTATGGAAACCGCGCCAGAAAGCCAAAGCGCGGCGGTCCTCGGAAAATGGCGGGGATAATCCCTGATGTCCGCAATTTGCTTGCTGCCGTAGCTTCGCATCGCGCAACCGGCGCCGAAGAACATCAACGATTTGTTCAGCGAATGATTGAGCATGTGATAGAGCGCGCCGGCAATTCCGAAAATGCCGCCGAAGCCGAAGCCGAGCGCTATCACACCCATGTGCTCGATGCTGGAATAGGCCATCAGCCGCTTGATGCCTTCCTGGCGGACGATGAAGAGCGCACCCAGCGCCAGCGAGCCCAGACCGAAAATCACGACAACAAGATGCGGAATAGTCGGCAAATTTGCCGCGTTGGTTATACTGAGAAATCTTGCAATGCCGACCATTGCGGCGTTAAGGAGCGCGCCCGAAAGCATGGCGGACACCGGTGCGGGACTTTCGCTGTGCGCGTCCGGAAGCCAGGTGTGCATCGGCGCAAGCCCGACCTTGGTACCGTAGCCCACGAGACACAGCAGAAAGGCGAGCAGCACCAGCGATGGATTCATTCGGGGCGCCGCGGCCTGGAGCGCGCCCCATGTTAGACTGTAGGTCGGACCGAGAACAAATGTTCCGGCCCAGTAAAAGAGCACGGTTCCCAGCAATGCGAGGCTGATGCCCGCAGATACGATCATTATATATTTCCACGCTGCCTCCATGCTTTCGGCGGTGCGCTCGAAGGCCACGAGAAACGTGCTTACAAGGGTCGTGAGCTCTATGGCGATCCAATAGAGGCCGGCATTATTGACAACGGGGGCAAAGAGCGTGGTAAGCGCGAATATGGCAAACAGGGCGTAGAATTGCGGCAGCCGCTCATCCTCGTCCAGCATCCGCATGTAGCCGATCGCGAAGAACGAGGCGAGGAAGTAGACGATTGCCGTGCACAGCACCACCCAGGCGCCGAGGCCGTCGAGTGCGATGTATCCGTCGAGGAAAACCCTGCTGCCGGCAGCCGCCATGAACGGCAGCGGTACCGCGCAAGCGAGGACTATGCCGGACGCCGCGAAATTGCTGAATTCCGCAACGCGGGCGTTGCGCGATACCAGCGAAAACGACGCCGCTGCCAGCGGTGCCACCACAAGGATGTAAAGGAGAATGCCGCTGGTCATCCGACAAGCCTCTTGAGGCCAAAACTGCTTGTCGTTCCGACCGTGCTCGCAAGGTAACGGACGAGGACGCCGAAGCACGCCACGGCCACCAACAGATCGAACAGAATGACGATTTCGAGCAGCATCGGCATGCCCGGCACGAGTACCTGCGCTCCAAGAAAGACTCCGTTCTCGAGTATCAGGAGACCGACGACCTGGCTGATCGCCTCGTGGCGCACCGACAGCATCAAGAATCCGATCAGTTTCATCGACAGCATCACGGTCAGCGCCAGAATCGCGACCGTTCCCGCCAGACCAAGGTGGCCGCCCACATGTGCGGCAACGATCAGCGCAAAGACCACAGCCATCGCGCCGACCACGAGGCTGCTCGATGGCCTCAGGATCACATGCACTTCGTAGTCGACGAGCTGTCGCCGGACGATGCGCCAAACGAGATAGGGGAGCAGTATGCCCCGGAACACGACGGTCAGAACGGCAATCAGATAGAGTTCCGGGAAGTCTCCGTAGGCGCCGACCGTGACCGACAGGCCGGCAATAAGCCAGGATTCTGCGGCGAACGCGAAGAGATAGTGGTTCAGCCAGCGTGACCCGAGGATCACGAAGGTAAGAAGCAGCGAGGCAATCGCCAGCAGGCTGAAGACCGAAGAAACCAGCGGCGGCAGGTTCTGAACGATCATGACCAGCTCAGCTGTGTTCCGATTATGGACAGGACCGCGAACAGGAAAGAGGCCGCCAGCGGTTCCTGATAGCGGTAGAAGCGCAGCCGCGACTGCGCCGTCTCGACAAACACAACGACACAGCCGACCAGGACAAACTTGCCGATCAGCGCGCAGGCGGAGGCAAACGTGCCCGCGGCGCTGCCCTCGACTGAAAGCCCCCACGGAATGAGGAGTACGTTGCAGAAAATCGTGTAAAGGATGAACTGCTTCATCATGGACGCCCATTTGAGCAGTGCGAGCAGGGGACCGGAATATTCGAGGATGCGTCCCTCGTCGATCATATAAATCTCAAGGTGCGTATTGGAATGTATCGGCAGGCGGTCCGTTTCGGTCAGAAGCAGCACGAAGAACGCCGCCACCAGAAAGAGATGAGCAGGGCTGAAATACACCGCCGGGCTGGCGACCAGGAGGTGATTTACAACGAAGGGCAGCATCGCCTTCGCAAGCAGTGTAATGCCGATGAAAACGAGTATCAGCGTTGGCTCGGCCAGAATGCCGACCATCACGGCGCGGCTGGAGCCGATCCCGCCATACGCGCCGCCGCTGTCAAGCCCCGCCAGCAGGACCATGAACGAGCCCAGTGTGAGGATCAGGCCGCCACCCAATATGTCGCCCATGTTCGAGAGCGGGAGCGGAAAATTGGTCAATACCGGGATCAGGATGGGAACAGTCAACATGCAGGTGAACGCAACGACGGGCGCCGCCCAGTAAATCCAGGATGCGGTATCGGGAACAACGAGGTGCTTGTGGAACAGCTTCCAGAGGTCGCGGTAGGGCTGGAAAATGCCCGGTCCCTGCGCGCGCTGCACGCGCTCCTCGAACTGGATGATAATTCCCTGCAACAGAGGCGAAAGACCGACGACGGCCAGCACCTGGGAGAGCTGAAGAAGAATGTCACGCGTCATCGCACGCGCCCCCGACCGCGGATTTGTGCCCGGCGGCCACCTGCTCGAACCATGAAAGAGTGCGCCGGGAACAGCGGCGCAACAGGCGATGCGGCGAATGGCACGTGCGCGTGACTCCCCCCAAGATTGAGGATCAAAAAGGAGTCATCAGCCCCGAGGGCGGCTATAAGGCGAACTCCATCGCCGATTTTTTTATACAGACTGATTCGCCCCGCTGCCAAGCCCCCTTTTGCAAGGAGCTGGGACGCAGAAG
>DATJUM010000189.1:0-8124 GCA_035502355.1 Rhizomicrobium sp.
GGCGCCGGCCGCGATCTGGCGCCAGTGTCCAAGCTGCGAACGCTTGAACCGGTAGCTCAACAGGATCCCCGGCGCATATTGTACTTCGCGCATGCAATTGGGGCTTGGCACTTCCGCGCTCAGCCGGGTGCATCGCATGACAACCGCGGCGCCAGCGTCCCGGCCCACGAACAAATCTTCGCCGCGATAGCCCGAATTGGTCCGGAACGTATATTCGACGAGTCCCGCAGGCCCCGGCCGGCCGCGCGGGTCGATAACTTCGGCCAGATAGATGCGGGTGAGCCTCGCGCTTTCGCCGACATCGAAAGATTCGCGCGTGATCAGCATATGGATCACGCGCGAATCCGGGCTGTTTCCGCCAAATTCCCCGGCCGCGGAATCGGAGAACCCGCGAAAGTCCGGCAGTTCCGCGTAAACGGCAACTTCGCGGCGTGGGCCGCCGCTGCGCTCGGCCGCATAAGGAAGGTAATTGGCAGGCACGCTGAGGGCGATAGTCCCGACCCTCAGCTGCACCCGGTAAAGGCCTGCGCTCGGCGAGGCGTGCTCTTCGATCAGCGAATTGGGGCTCGGCGCGAGATAGTAGAGCAGGACCAGGGCGCACAGCGCCACGATCAGGACCAGCAGCGCAAGAGGTATGAGCCAGCCGGAATGCTTCCGGACGGCCGCGTCGACATCTCCTGGTCGGCTCTGTTGCGCCATTTCGTGCTTTGTCCTTGCGGGCCATTAGCACGGGCCGGCCGCATTCCGGGGCGGGCAAATCGTCACCGACGATAAGGAACCCAGCCCACCGCCTGTTTCAAAACAGAACATCTCGAACGCAAATTGGCGGTGCGGGCAGGCACAGGCACTGCATCGGTTCGAGCTGGCGGGTTCCTCGGAGGCCAGCGTGCACGACGTTTTGGTGGCGCTTTTTGCGATGGCGGCCGGTTTCACCGCCTCGGGCATCACGGCGTGTCTGTACCGGCTTGTGGCAAAGGATACGGGATCCTCTCTCGGCCGCGCGATCTATGTGGCAGTCATGGTGTTCGCCGGTCCCACCGTCCTGTTCGAGAACGCGGCGCGTGCCTGGCGCCAGAAATCCTGTTCCGGCGTCGCTTTCTGGCTTGCTGCCGCGCTGTCCGGCTATTGGAGCCTTGCGCTCGGATTGCTCGTCATTCAGTGCGGGCTTGCCCTCACAGCACAGTGAGCATGCTGGCGACGAGGGGATGGCGCACGATGTCGGCATCGCCCAGCCGGACCACCTGGATTTCCGGAACCTTCTCCAGCCGGCTCGCAATCTCTCCAAGGCCGGAAAGCCCGCTCAGCAGGTCGGTTTGATCCGGGTCGCCCGTCAGCACCATTGTCGAGCGCCAGCCGAGCCGGGTCAGCAGCATTTTCAGCTGGCCATAGGTGCAATTCTGCGCCTCGTCGATGACGACGAAACAATCATTGAGGGTCCGGCCCCGCATATAGGCGACGGGGGCTATTTCGATTGTCCCTTCCGCCAGCAGGGCTTTGAGCCGCTTGGTACCGAGCCTCTCCGTCAAGGCGTCGTAAAGCGGCCGCAAATAGGGCGCGAGCTTTTCCTGAAGATCGCCGGGTAGAAATCCCAGGCTCTCGCCCGCTTCGACAGCCGGCCGCGACAGGACGATGCGTCCGACGCGATTTTCCTCGAGCGACTCGACGGCCTTGGCGATGGCAAGATAGGTCTTGCCCGTTCCGGCCGGCCCCAGCGCCGCGACGACGCTGTGCGCATCGATCGCATCCATCAAGCGCTGCTGCATCGGGCCCATCGCCCGGACATTTTTCACATATTTGCGGTCGCGGGTTTGTGCATCGAGGGGATCATAGCACTGGCGCGCGGGAAACAGCGGGTGAACTGTGGCGCTGTCGGAAAATTGGACTTCGCGGTCTCTGCGACGCACGGAACGCTTGGCCATGCCGGCTCCTTGTCACTAACGCATCATGAGAGGATATGAAGCTGCGAAGATTACGGTCGCGTGACAGCGGGCGTCCGGAGGACCTCCGGTTGAAATATTGCGTTATCGAAACGCGCCGCACCAATAAACCCCCGGTCGCGACTCAGTCCATGAAAAGAGACTAGCGTTTTTTTCGTTTCCCGTCGCGGGCCGGTTCGTGACACTTGTTCGACATGCAAGGAGAATGGGAATGGCAATCTACAGGCTCGGCGGCGCAAGCCCCGAATTTCCGGCCGAAGACGAATTCTGGATCGCGCCCAATGCCAGCGTGATCGGCCTGGTGCGCCTGCGGTCGCATGCCAGCATCTGGTTCGGCGCCGTACTGCGCGGCGACAATGACCGGATCGAAGTGGGAGAAAATTCCAACGTGCAGGACAACACCGTGATTCATACGGATCCGGGCCAGCCCGTCACGATCGGCGCCAATGTTACGATAGGACATAACGTCATTCTTCATTCGGCGACCGTCGGCGATAATAGTTTGATCGGAATGGGATCGACGATTTTGAACGGCGCAAAAATCGGCCCCAATTGCCTGGTGGGCGCCAATGCGCTGATCACCGAGAACCGGGAGATACCTGCGAACTCGCTCGTGCTGGGCCAGCCGGCGCGCGTAGTGCGGCGGCTCGAAGAAGCCGAGCGCGCACTCATTCTCAAATCCGCCGAGATCTATGTGAAGAACTATCAGCGCTTCCGGACAGAACTGATGCCGTCAGGCTGAACAACGGATTTGGCAGCGCTTATGGGCACGCCGCGCGGAACCGCCGGGTTATTTGACGACAAGGAACACAAGGAGCGCGAAGGAAGGCGCGCATCGCGCGCAACAGTTCTTCATGTTCTAAGAAGAAACTACGCCGGGTGCTGGCAGTGCGTCCACCAGCGCTTCCGTTACATTCCGAGGGCTGTCGCATATGGAGCGACAAGGAACCTGCATCGCCATGGTGCGTCCATCGACAGGCTCAGGACGAGGAGAAACGTACTTGCACTGGCAGTTGTGGCAGAAAGATATCCCTCATGCTGAGCTTGTCGAAGCATCATGCTGAGCCTGTCGAAGCACGCAAAATGCCGGTCCCACGCCGCGCTCCACAATGGCAGATGCGATAGCCCTGGTTTCAGCCCCGGGGGTCCATACCATCGATGCAAACTTCGTGGCGGATTCATTCCGCGCCTCCGCGTGCCCATTTGTTGCAGCAGGTCAGCCGGTCGCGCGCAATTTCGGTTCGGACCGCCACAATCTGCGGATGCGGGCATCGAGCTCCGGGCCGAAATTGAACCATGCCGCCTTGTCGTTGCCGGCATCGACAACGAACAGCACATCGAGCTTGCCGAGCTGCGGGGTCAGCACATTGCGGACGGTATTGACCGTTTCGTGACTCGACAGCAGCCAGACCTGGGGAAGAATGGCAAAGCTATGGCCTAGCGTTGCGAGTTTCTCCTCGAGCCTGGCAATCGATCCCGACTTCAAATCGGCGACGATCACGAAATGGGAATTTGCATCGGCGCGCGACGCCGTCTCGATTCGGCCAAAGCTCGCCGATGGTTCGCGCCGCAAGCTTTGCACCGTCTCCGCGTCGGTTTCGCTTCGCTCCCGCGCAAACATGTCGGCGAGTTCGGGCTCGTCGCCCGCCTTGCGGAACGCCATTTCGCCCGTGCGGGCGACAAGGGACTGGCGCCCGAACCGCCCCTCCGCCGCAAACGCGCGCAACTGCTCGGTCCCATAGGGTCCGTAGGTTCGTCCCGCGGCGCTGATGATCCACGACCCCGACATGCCGGGCAACACGTCCACAACTGCTGCACAATAAGTTAACCGGAATTGGTTACCCAAAGCTTGCGGGACGCAGCCTGCCAGTTCGGCCGCCAAAAGATCGTCTTGTTGCGTCGAAATCGCGAAGCGCTTTGCCGTACGCAATTTGGGCCGCGATTGTTCGGGGGGCGCGCGCTTATGAGCGCGGCTTTGTCATGATGACATCTGTCAAAAGGCAGAACGACGTTTTCCGTTCGATGAAATCGTCCAGCATCATCCGGCTCAGCTCCGCGGCGACGCCCGATACGGCGTCGAGGCTGTCGAACCACAATTCGCCAATGCCGGAATAGCCGAAGCCCGGCGGTGCGGGCGCGACGAGGATGTTCTGGACATAGCGCCGGACCACAGCACTCAGCGGCGACTCTCCGCAAATCCTTTGCCCATGGCTTTCATGCCAGCGGCTCACGAAATCCGGCGGGCTGATGTCGTCCCGACGCCGCAGGAACTGCAACAGAACCACTATTGTGTCGTCGCCGTCCCGAATGATGTTTTCGGCGCAAAACATGGAAAAATATTCGGAAGTGGTCGCAAAGAAGCGCTTCTCGTCGGCCTGGATGAAGTCCTGTTTCAGGAATTGCGCGACGAACGGTATCGAAGCGAGATGCCGGAGCGAAAACAGGCCGGCTGCGTCGTATTCGTCGGACAGAGCCTCGATATTCAGCTCGCGCGGGCGCACGGCGCAGTAGGTGGCGGTCAGGAACTCCGCCCGCATGGAAGGTGGCGCCCCCAACTTGCGGTGCTCGAGCCAGCGCTCGACGAATTGCTGGCGCGAAAGCCGCGGATTGCGCTGGCCCAGATAAAGCCACTTCCCGTTCATTGCGGTTTCTTCCCGGAGGATGTCTGGTCTGCGTTATCCTGTTGCGTTCGCCGACGTCGCGACGATCAGTAAACCCGCGCCTTGGGCGGGATGTACTCCACCTCGTTTGAAAGCGTGTAGTCATGCACCGGGCGGTAGGCGAGGCGGGCGCGGCCGGTTGCGGGGTCGAGCCAGGACAGCGTGTGCTTCATCCAGTTCGTATCGTCGCGCTCCGGATAATCTTCCCGCGCATGCGCCCCCCGGCTTTCGGTGCGGGCGACCGCGCCTTCGATGGTAACAACCGATTGCTGGAGCAAATTCTCGAGCTCGAGCGTCTCGACCAGATCGCTGTTCCAGATCAGCGAGCGGTCGGAGACGCCGATATCCGCAAGTTGTCTGTAAATCTCCGCGATTCGCGACCGGCCGTTCGTGAGCGATTCGCCGGTCCGGAACACGGCCGCGTCTTCCTGCATCGCCGTCTGCATGGCGAGACGGATGTGCGCCGTGGGCATGCCGCCTTTTGCATGGCGGTAGCGGTCGAAGCGCGCCAGCGACTGTTCGCCGGCGTTCCCGGGCAGGTCGGGCTGCCGCTCGCCGGGCCGGATCGCGTCCGCCGCTCGCATGCCCGCGGCCCGTCCGAACACCACGAGATCGATCAGCGAATTGGAACCCAGCCGGTTGGCGCCGTGCACCGAGACGCAGGCGGCTTCGCCCACGGCCATGAGGCCCGGAATGATCGTGTCGGGATTGCCGTCTTTGAGCGTAACGGCTTCGGCCATATGGTTGGTGGGGATGCCGCCCATATTATAATGCACGGTGGGCAGGACGGGGATCGGTTCCTTTGTGACATCGACGCCGGCGAAAATGCGCGCCGATTCGGTGATGCCCGGCAGCCGCTCGTGAATGATCTTCGGATCGAGGTGAGAAAGATGCAGATAGATGTGATCTTTCTTTGGCCCCACGCCGCGGCCTTCGCGGATCTCGATGGTCATCGCCCGGCTCACCACATCGCGTGAAGCGAGATCCTTGGCATGGGGCGCGTAGCGCTCCATGAAGCGTTCGCCTTCGGAATTTGTGAGATAGCCGCCTTCGCCGCGCACGCCCTCGGTGATGAGCACGCCGACACCGTAGACGCCCGTCGGATGGAACTGGACGAATTCCATATCCTGCAGGGGCAGGCCGGCGCGCAGCACCATGCCGTTGCCGTCGCCGGTCTGCGTATGGGCGCCGGTGCAGGAGAAATAGACGCGACCATAGCCGCCAGTCGCGATGATCACCCGCTGCGCGCGAAAGCGGTGGATCGCGCCGTCGTCGAGATTCCACGCCATCACGCCCCGCACTGCGCCGTCGTCGACGATCAGGTCGAGCGCAAAATATTCGATGAAGAAATTCACTTCGTGCTTGACGCACTGGCCGTAAAGCGTGTGTAGGATGGCGTGGCCGGTGCGGTCGGCGGCGGCGGCGGTGCGCTGCGCGATGCCTTTGCCGTAATTCGAGGTCATGCCGCCGAAGGCGCGCTGATAGATCTTTCCTTCTTCGGTGCGGCTGAACGGCACGCCCATATGCTCGAGTTCGTAGACGGCGGCCGGCGCGTTCTTGCACATGTATTCGATGGCATCCTGGTCGCCGAGCCAGTCGGAGCCTTTGACCGTGTCGTACATGTGCCAGCGCCAATCATCCTCCCCCATGTTTCCAAGCGCGGCGGAGATGCCGCCCTGCGCGGAGACGGTGTGGCTGCGGGTCGGGAATACCTTGGTAATGCAGGCGGTTCTGAGCCCCTTTGCCGCGCACTCAAGCGTCGCCCGCAGCCCCGCGCCGCCGGCGCCCACGACGACGACGTCGAATGTGTGATCGGTAATCGGATAGGCGGGCATATCAGAATCCATCTTTTCCTGCCCCGCTTGCGGGCGGGGATATTGCAGATGCACGCGGAGCCGCGGAGCCGCAAAGATGGCGATGACGCCAGGAATTGTTGCACGCGCGGCGCAAAGCTCCCCTTGGTGTACTTCGTGCCCCGGCGGGCAATTTGCTCTGCGCCTCCGCGGCTCCGCGTGCCGATAGAAGCCGCGGGAAGCGCCTGCTGGACAGCAAAGCAGGCTCCGTCGTCACGCCGCGATTCTCACCAGTGCGAAGAGACAGGCGGCGCCGACGATCCAGGCGAAGAAATTGTTGAGCACCGCCAGCGCGATCTTCGGCCCTTCGTCATGCACATAATCTTCGATGACGACCTGCACGCCGAGCGTCATGTGATACAGCGCCGCGATCACGAACAGCGCCATGGCGATCGCATTGACCGGCTGGGCGAGAAAGGCCGCCGCGGTGTCGCGGTCGGCGCCGATCAATGTCAGCGCGGAACAGACGAACCAGATGGCAAGCGGGATGAGGGCCAAAGCGGTGATGCGCTGGCGCCAGAAATGCCCCGTGCCCGAATGCGCCGCGCCCAATCCCTGCACGCGCGCCAGCGGCGTCTGCACCGTCATAATTGCAACCCCTGCACGGCATAGGCATAGGCGAACACCGCAATGGCCAGAAGCAGCGAAAGCGCTATCGCCGCGATGCCCGTCCGGTTCGCAATGTGCACATCGAATCCGATGCCCACATCCCAGGCGAGGTGACGAATTCCGTTGAGGAGATGAAAACTGAGCGACCAGACGAAGCCAAACAGGATGAGCTGACCGACGGGATGCCGGGCCGTGGCGGAGAACGCGTCGTAATATTGCGGCCCGGCCGCCAGCGCGAGCAACCACCATGCGAGAACGAGGGTGCCGGCCACAAGCGCAAGCCCCGTCATGCGATGCGCAATCGATGTGGCCATCGTCACTGGCCAGCGATAAATCTGAAGATGGGGCGAGAGAGGACGCGCGGCCGGCGCAGTTCGAGCCTGTTCCGCCATGAAGGATCACCGAATGTCGTGCCGATGCGAAGTTTAGGGTTGGTGTCCATCAAGTCAACCAGGAAGGGCGGAGGGCGGTGAGCCTCGCTGCCGCATTTGCAGGCGTGCCGCCGTGGCGACACGTTTCCGGGCTTTGGAAGATCCGCGCGGCGGAGCCGGCGGGCGAGGCGATCATCTTCGTCTGTCTGGTGCCGATTCTGCTTGCCCCCGCTTTCTGGAACGGCTTTCCGCTTATTTATTACGACACCGGCGCCTATGTGCTCGAAGGTCTGGGCGGACAGTTTCTGGTGGAGCGTTCGCCGGTCTATTCCCTCTTTCTCCAATATGGCGGCGCGGCTGCAAGCCTTTGGTTTATCGTGCTGATCCAGGCCGCGTGCACGTCTTTGGTGATGACGGAAACGATGCGCGCCGCAGCCCCGAGGCTGTCGCTGGTGCCTGCGCTATTGATTGGCGCGGTCCTTGTGGTTGGAACAGGACTGCCCTGGTATGTCGGCCAGGTCGAGCCCGACTGTTTCACCGCGATCGTCGTGCTGGCGCTTTATCTGGTGGCATTTCATGCGCGGACTTTGGGGCAGCTGAGAACCGCGTTGCTGATTGCGGCCGGCGCATTGGCGGTAGCGGCACATCCCTCGCATCTGCTGCTCGCCGCGTTCCTGCTTGTGCTGCTTACCGT
>DATJUM010000190.1:0-42691 GCA_035502355.1 Rhizomicrobium sp.
TTGCATGGCCGCGGCCACCGCCTTGGCGGTCGCGTCCTTGAGCGTCCGGTTGTCATGTTCGGCGATGACCAGCGACGTCATCAGATTACCCCCGCGTCGCGCAATTTGCCGATCAGCTCCGCCGCCGTCTTGACCTTGACTCCCGCCTGCCGTTTCGGCGGCTCGGTGACTTTCAGCACCTTGAGCCGCGGCGTGGTATCGACGCCGTAATCGGCGGGTGTTTTCTCCGCGATCGGCTTCTTCTTGGCTTTCATGATGTTGGGGAGGGAGGCATAGCGGGGTTCATTCAGGCGGAGGTCGGTAGTGATGATGGCGGGAAGCTTAAGGTCGACCGTCTGAAGCCCGCCGTCGATTTCGCGCTCGACCTTGGCACTTGTCTCGCCAAGTTCGAGGCGATGCGCGAAAGTGCCCTGCGGCCAGCCAAGCAGCGCGGCCAGCATCTGTCCGGTCTGGTTGGAATCATCATCGATGGCCTGTTTGCCGAGGATGACGAGACCCGGTTTTTCCTCGTCGCAGATCGCCTTGAGAATTTTCGCGACCGCGAGCGGCTCGACCGTGCCTTCCGCCTTTACCAGGATGCCGCGATCCGCGCCCATTGCGAGCGCGGTACGGATCGTCTCCTGTGCCGCCTGGGGACCGATGGAGACGGCGATGACTTCCGTCGCCTTGCCCTTCTCGCGCAGGCGCAATGCTTCTTCCACGGCAATTTCGTCGAACGGGTTCATCGCCATTTTAACATTGGCGAGATCCACGCCCGTCTGGTCCGCCTTCACCCGCACCTTGACGTTGAAGTCGATCACCCGCTTGACGGGCACCAGTATTTTCATGGCTTTCGAAGGTCCTGATCGCCCTGTCGCCGCGCCGGCGCGTCCGGCTGGCTTTGTTGTGCGGCGCAAAAACTAGGCATGCCGGTGGCACCCTGTCAATTCAAGCCTATCTTGCGCTTGCAGCATGATTAAGGCGTTAACTCCTCGGCTTTGGGTGCGCTGCACAATTGCGCGTTTTGCGGCATTCGGCCGCAGCGCATAGGGATATTGTAAGCATGCTTACTTCAGCGTGGCCAGATAGGCCGCGATGTCATCGCGCTGCTGGGAATCGGAGATGCCCGCAAGCGGCATGTTGTTCCCTGGCACCACTTTCTGCGGATCGGCAAGATAGGCTTCGAGCTTCGGCACGGTCCAGACAAAGCCCGCGTGTTTCATCGCGTCCGAATACGCAAACCCCGGATAGGTTCCGGCCTTGCGCCCAACGACGCCGAACAGATCCGGCCCCATGCGGTTGCCAGCGCCCTTCGTGTTGGCGTGGCAGATATAGCAACGGTTGTACAAGGCCGCGCCTCTGGCCGCGTTGCCGGCCGGATCCGCATGACCGGCGCCCGCGGCCAGCACAATAGCGGCCGCGCAAAGCGAAATCGCAATCCGTCTCATTTTTGCCCGTACTGCTCGTGTCCCCTTAAGGCGACACTAGCGGGAATGCCCGCGCAAGAGAACAGCGAAGGCAAGAATCCGAAGCGCAATCGCAGGCTGCCGCGACTGACGACTTCGAGTTGCCCGGCAATGGGTTCACACGGAGACGAGGAGGACGCAGAGTGGATTCACCGCCAGGAACATCAAGAGAAGATCGCGCGCGAAGCGTGCAAGGGCTTCTTTGTGTACTTCGTGCTTTTTGTGGTTAAGCCTTGTTCCGCGTCCTCCGCGCGCCAGGCAGTTATTCGCCAGACGCGTCATTCCATCACGGTTGTTTGATCGCCTGGAGATACGGCCTTCGCTAGTCTTCCCGCGCAATTCCGCGGGGAGGCGAAGAATGGGGTGGCGCTCTTCGGCATGGACGGCGATTCTTCTGGGTGGCTTCATCGCCGGCACGATCGATATCGGAGCCGCGGCGTTGATCAATCAGGCGAGTCCCGTTCTCATTCTTCATTACATCGCCGCCGGTTTGCTGGGACGACAAGCGGCGCTTGCCGGCGGCGCGTCGGTGGCGGTTCTGGGTCTTTTCCTGCAATGGGCAATGTCGCTCGTGATCGCTTGTGTTTTCGTGTTGGCGGCGCGGCGGATGCCAACGCTTTCGCGCGCCTGGCTGCCATGGGGCCTGGCCTATGGCGTCGGCATCTTCTTCGTGATGAATTACATCGTGGTGCCGCTATCGGCCGCGATGGCGAAGCCGCGCCTGCCCCATTTCACGCCCGCGCATTTCGTCGAAAACCTGCTCGCGATGCTGTTCTTCGGAACGATCGTCGCCTTCTTCGCGAGCCGGCGCCGAGGTGCATGCGTGGACGTGCACGCCGCTTGAACCCCGCCCTTGCGGACGACATCTCGTCCGGCCATTCTGGACTGGCAAACGCGCTATCCGAATAGCCATGAACATCGTGACGGATATCGAAACGATCGACGGTCAATATTGTTTCTGCCTGCGTGAGGGCCGCCGCGACCTGGCACTGTTTGTTTTTCGAACCGAGAGAGAAGCCAAGATTGCTTCGGACGCCTTGCGCCAGATCGGCGAGCACGCGGTCGCGATCTTGCCGCCGGCGGACTCGAATACGGACGGACAAAGCGGGGTGAAGGAGGAAACCGCAGACGTGCCGGACGCAGGCGAGACCGGCGCGGCGACAAGCACCGTGAAATCCGAAAGCGCCGGAACGTCGCCCTTTCTGGGCCGGTAGGCAAAGCGGGAATTACAGCGAGCCTTGCGGCGAGTTGGAACCGCTCGCCGGTAAAACGGCGGGCCTGCTGCAAGGCACTCATGGTCGCGCGGATGTGCCGCCTCACTGGTCTTTCCCGGCCGGTTATTACCGGCAGTGACGCAGTTCTGCGCCACGTCAGGAAGAGAGGGTGATGCATCCGTCAGGCTTCCGGTGTGCTCGACAGGCATCGCTTCAGCGTTTCATAAAATTCGGCGAGACGGTCGGCCTGTTTGTTACTTGTCGCTGATAATCATTGTCAAGATCGCTGTTATGAAGTCTTGTACCGCATTTGGTCGCGAAATGAACAAACAGAACGGCGGAGCGGCCGCCTAGGCGATCGCCGGCAGGGCGAGGCGGGCTTCGAGGCCGCCGAGCGGGCTTTCGTCGAGGGTGAGCGAGCCGCCATAGAGCCGCGCGATATCGCGCACGATGGCGAGGCCGAGGCCGCTGCCGGGCACGTTCTCGTCGAGACGCTCGCCGCGGGCGCCGACGCGGGTACGTTCCTCCGCATCGAGTCCCTCGCCGTCATCGCCCACCTTCAGTTCGAACTGCGCAGCACCGTTGCCGCGCGCGGAAACCACCACGCGCGCATGCGCCCATTTGCAGGCATTGTCGATCAGATTGCCTACCATTTCTTCCAGATCCTGGCGCTCGCCCCGGAAGGCGAGATCGCGCGGGCAATCGACATCGATGACAAGGTCGCGCCCGGCATGGATGCGGGAGAGCACGCGCGACAGATCCTCGATCACCGGTCTCACATTGGTGCGGCTGCCGAGCACGTTGACCGCGCCCGCGGCCCTGGCCCGCGCGAGGTAATGATCGACCTGGCGGCGCATGCTGCCGACCTGGCGCAGCACCGTGTCGGCAAGGGGGCCGGGATGCTCATGTGCCTCGCTCACCAGCACGCTGAGCGGCGTCTTGAGGAAATGCGCCAGATTGGAGACGTGGGTGCGGGCGCGGACGATCACTTCGGTTCCGTAATCGATGAGACTGTTCAGTTCGGTTGCAAGCGGCTGGATCTCGGCGGGAAAGCGTCCCACCAGCCGTTGCGCCTTGCCGTCGCGGATGCGCGCCAGGGCCGCGCTGACGCGATCGAGCGGCTGGAGGCCGATGCGCACCTGGATGAAGATCGCGCCGATCAGACCAAGGCCCAGAACGGCAAAGGACCAGAACAGCGTGCCGTTGAACTTCGCAATCTCGGCTTCAAGTTCGGTGACATCGGCGGCGACGAGGAAGGAATAAACCCGCATCGCCCCTTTGGGCGCGCCCGGAGGCGCGGGAAATTCGATCCGCTGCGCGACGAAACGCAGCCGCTGCGCATCGGGTCCTTCGCCATGGCCCCAGGTGACGTCGCGACTTTTGTTTGAATCGGTAATCCTGATTGTCCGATCCCACAGCGAGCGCGAGATCTGCGCGTCGCGGGTGACCGGTCCTTTCGGACCCAGCGGCGTGATCTGCCAGTACCAGCCGGAATAGACGCGTTCGAAACGCGGATCGGCAAAGCGGTTCTGCAGCGATACGGCGCCCTGCGCGTCGGGCTCGGCCGCGGCGATCATCTCATCAAGATAGGAGCGAAGGCGGGAATCGAAATCGCCCTCGACAGAGGAACGGAAGACACTCGACAGCGCATAGCCGCCGACCAGCAGCCCAAGCAGAATCCACACTGCGGCGGCGGCGATGAGCCGAGCGGCGAGCGAATCAAACCTTTGCGTGATCGGGCTCGCGAGCCGCCTCAGGCGTGTCGAGACAATAACCAAGTCCGCGTACCGTCTGGATCAGGTTGGGGTCGAGCTTTTTGCGCAGCCGGCCCACAAACACTTCGATCGTGTTCGAATCGCGATCGAAATCCTGATCATAGAGATGTTCGACGAGTTCCGTGCGCGACACCACGCGGCCGCGGTGATGGGCGAGATAGGCGAGCAGCCGGTATTCGAGCGAAGTGAGCTTCACGGGATTGCCGTCGAGGGTGACGCGCGAAGACCGCGTATCGATGCGCAGCGGCCCGATCTCGATCTCGGATGTTGCAAAGCCGGCGGCGCGGCGCAGAAGCGCGCGCACGCGGGCAAGCAGTTCCTCGGTGTAGAAGGGCTTGGCGAGATAATCGTCGGCGCCGGCATCGAAGCCCGCGACCTTGTCGCTCCAGCGGTCACGCGCGGTGAGAATGAGCACAGGCATGGTGCGCGCCGCCTTGCGCCATTGCTGCAACACGCGCACGCCGTCCATCTTGGGCAGCCCGAGATCGAGGATCACCGCGTCATAGGGTTCGGTGTCGCCGAGAAAGTGACCCTCCTCGCCGTCACTCGCGGTGTCGACGACATAGCCCGCATCAGAAAGCGCGCGCTTCAGCAGGCGCTGCAGGTCCTGATCGTCCTCGACGAGAAGTATGCGCATCCGGCCTCCCGATTCAGCGGCGGCGCCCGCCCCAGCCTCCCCAGCCGCCGCGCCAACCGCCCGGCCGCCAACCGCCGAACCGGCCGGGACCGCGTGGCCCGGGGAAAGGATAATAGTGCAATCCCGCGGGAGGATAGACCATGTGGGCATACCCCCGATATGGACCGAGTACCCGGCCTGTGCGCGCATCGGCATCGAGCCACAGTACGCGCCCCTCCGGCGTCAGCCATTTGATGCGGTAGTGCCAACCGCCGGCCGGGTCCGGGAACGGTCCTTCGGCATCGAAAAAACGGCCGGGTCTGCCGCTACGGATGGCCGGCAGGATGCGATCAAGAGGCTGGACACTGTAACCATAGGGTGCGGGGTGGCGCGGACCGGCCGCGGCCGGAGGCATCTGCGCCGGCACCGGCGGCGGCTCCGCCGCGGCGGTGAAATACTGAGCCTGGGCCGGCACAACACATGCCAGCAGAGCAAGCACTGCAGCAAAGGACGCACGGCGGAACATGACCTTCCCTAACGCTTTGGCAATGAACGCGCGATGAACGGGTGGCGGCAGGGAAACAGCGCACAAGAAAACGCTCCCAAAGCCGATGACGCAAGGCTCCAACCTGCGGCTGCCGCGTTAACTGATTTCCGGATTTCACGCGGCGGAAATGACATTCCTGCGTGCGGTGGCGTGTGTGGTGCACGGCTTCGCGGCAAGTCTTGAAACCGCCGCAATGATCCGCACATAACGCGACCAAACATGGCGGGCACAAACCGTTGAAGAAGCTGCAATCGCAACGCCTCTACGCCGCGCGCCCCGACGCCAGATACATCCGAGTCTTTGTTTTTTTTGCCCTGTTCCTTGCGATACCGGTGGCACTGGTCTGGCTCCTGCCGACGTTTCTTGTCTGGTCCGCGCCGAGGCTTGATCTCGATAAAGACCTCTATGCGGTGAACCGCCCTATCGCATTTACCTTTCTCGACGCCAACGGACATGTGGCGGGGCACCGCGGCGCCATTGTCGGCGAGCGTCTCAGTCTCGCCGACATGCCGCCCTATCTTCCAGCCGCGTTCATCGCCATGGAGGATCGCAGCTTCTACGAAAACGAAGGAATCGACATCCGCGGGCTGTTGCGCGCACTGTGGGTGAACATGCGTGCGGGCCATGTGGTGGCGGGCGGCTCGACCATCACCCAGCAGACTGCGAAGATCATATTCCTTTCGCCGAGGCGCACCTTCACGCGCAAATACGAGGAACTGCTCGACGCCGCCGCGCTCCAGAAGTCGCTCAACAAGAAACAAATCCTCGAACTTTATCTTAACCGCATCTATCTGGGTTCCGGCGCCTATGGCGTCGACGGCGCGGCGCATGTGTATTTCGGCAAATCGGCGCGGGATCTGACGCTCCCGGAAGCAGCGATGCTGGCGACGCTGACGCGCGCCCCTTCTGCCTTTTCGCCGCGCCGCGACCTCGCTGCCGCCCAGGCGCGCGCCGCTCTCGTGCTGCACGCGATGGTAGAGACCGGCGCCATCACCAAAAGCGAGGCCGAGGCGGCGCGGCTGCACCCCGCAGTGGTGACCGATCGCACCTTCACCGATGCACGCAATTTCTTCATGGACGCGGCTGCGGACGAAGCCTTGAAACTCATCGGTTCGGACGGCGAAGGCCGTGATGCCGATCTGATCGTGCACACGACGTTGCAACCGAAGCTCGAGGAGGCGGCGCGCCGCGCGCTGTCCCATACGTTGAGCGCGCATGGCCGCCACGTTCGGGCGAGCGAAGGCGCAATCGTTTTGATGAAGACGGACGGTGCCATCGCCGCCCTCATCGGCGGACGCGACTATGATACGAGCGTGTTCGACCGTGCGACCCAGGCCAAGCGCCAGCCCGGCTCGGCGTTCAAACCCTTCGTTTATCTCGCCGCGCTCGAGCACGGGATCGGTCCCTGGGATGAGCGCGACGACGGTCCTGTCGACATCGACGGCTGGAGCCCGACAAATTACGGCGGCCGCAGCTACGGCACCGTCACGCTCACCCAGGCGATGGCGCATTCCATCAATACCGTGACGGCAAAGCTTGCGCAGGAAGTTGGAATTACCAACGTCATCAAGGCGGCGCGCCGCTGCGGAATTACTTCTCCGCTGGCGGCCAATGCGTCGCTGGCGCTGGGCACGTCGGTCGTTACGCCGCTGGAGCTGACCGCGGCCTACGCGACATTTGCCTCGGGGGGCTATCGCGTTTCACCCTATCTCGTCACGGCGATCGAAGACAGCGCGCATCACATGCTCTATCAGCGGACCACGCCGCCGCGGATGCGCGTCATCGCCTCGCAGACGAACCGCGATCTGACGGCGATGCTTTACGACGTGCTCGTCGAAGGAACAGGCCGGAGCGCCGCGCTTGCCGGGCGCGAAGCGGCGGGCAAAACCGGCACCACGCAGGATTACCGCGACGCGTGGTTCGTGGGCTTCACGCCGGATTATGTCGCGGGCGTCTGGGTCGGCAATGATAATTACTCGCCGATGCGCAACGTGACGGGCGGCACATTGCCGGCTGCGATCTGGAAGAGCGTGATGACGGCGGCCGAAGAGGGACTGCCCGTAAAGGAGCTCGACAAATCCGTGCCGCCGCCGCCCGAGACGGTGGCCGATACCGATTCCGATAACGATGCGGACGCCGGTACAAACGCTCCGACTGAAGACGACGAATCCGCGCAGGGAAACCAGCCCGACCGCCGCTCGTTTTGGGACTGGCTGTTCGGCCGCGGTGAACCCCCAAAACCCGGGGCACAATCCGCACCGGAGGAATCACCGTCTCCGCCGCCCACAGACGCGCCGCCCAATTCCAGTTCGACTTCGTCGGCTGCCGCGCAGGCCGAGGCGCAGGCCCGGGATGCGGAAGATGCTCCGGAATATCCCGGAGACGACGTCGGCACGCCTTATAATAACAGCCAGGAGAATGATGAAGCGGGCCCGCCGCCTCCGCGCGGTGCTTACGACCCGCCGCCGCCATCGGTCCGCCATTACCTGCCGCCACCCCCTCCCCCGCAGCCTCCCCCAGACGACGACGACGGCAACGGCAACTGATCCATAAATTTCGTTTCAGGCGCGGCCATAGACAAGTTCACTACGAAGAGCACGAAGACCACAAAGAACTACGGCGCGGCTGTGGCGCGCGATTCTTCTCTTCGTGATCTTCGTGCTCTTCGTAGTGAACTTTGCTTGAAACGAGGCCTCGGTCCCGTTTCCGGCAATCGAAGTCTTGACCGTCGCGTCCGGCGCCACTACACCCGCGCGATCTGTTTTCCGGGACTATTTTCATGAATTTGCGTGCGACCGATACGGCACTCCCCCGCTTCGGCAGCGTCGAGCAGCTGATTGAAACATTGCGACCGGGCGAGCCGGTCTATGTGCTCTTTCCGGAGAAATTCCGGATCGCCGCGCGACGTTTTCTCGACGCCTTTCCGGGCGACACGCTCTATGCCGTCAAGGCCAATCCCGCGCCGCGGGTGCTCGAATTCGTTTATGCGTCCGGCATTCGCCATTTCGACACGGCTTCGCTCGCCGAGATCGAGATGGTGCGCGGCCTCTTTCCCGATGCGCAATGTCATTTCATGGCGCCGGTGCGGTTGCCGGGCACCGCTGCCATTGCCCATTCGCGGCATGGCGTGCGCGATTTCGTTGTCGATTGCGATTTCGAGCTCGACAAGCTGCTGTCCGAAACCAAAGGCGCGATGGGCTGTCGCATCTTCGTGCGGCTTTCGACACCGCTGGGCGGCGCCGTGCTTGAACTGTCGAGCAAATTCGGGACGACGGTGGACGATGCCGCCCGTCTGCTGAAACGTGTGGCCGAAGCCGGCGCGGCGCCCGCGTTGACGTTTCATGTCGGCTCGCAATGCCTGAGCCCGTTCTCCTACGCCCAGGCGATCGAGATGGCGCGCCGCACTGCCGCGCTGGCGGATATCGACATCGTCGCGCTCGACATCGGCGGCGGATTCCCGGGCCCCTATCCGGGACAGGACGTGCCGCCCTATCACTGGTATTTCGACACGATCCGCGAAGCGGTCGCCACCCTGCCGAACGCGCGCGAACTGTCGCTGCTCTGCGAGCCGGGGCGCGCGCTGATCGCCGAAGGCGTTTCGCTCGTCGCCCAGGTCGTGCTGCGCAAGGGGGACAAGCTCTACATGAACGACGGCATCTATGGCAGCTTCGACGAACTGACGCTGCCGGGCTGGACGACGGACTATCATACGCGCGTGCTCGCATTGGATACGAAAGGCCGCGCGCTGACCGAATCCGCCGCCGACACGGCCTTTCGCGTCTACGGGCCGACCTGCGATACGCTGGACGTATTGCCACGGCCGCTGATGCTGCCCGAAACGGTCGGCCCCGGCGATTTCATCGTCTTCGAATCCATCGGCGCCTATTCCTACGCCGTGCGCACCAGCTTCAACGGATTCCTCCCCGACCGCTGGGCGATCGTCGGGACCTAGTGGCTCGCGTCGTTGCGGTTGACGGGATTTTCTGAATCACTGTCGCCTTCGGTGAATTAACTGGGGTGATTCGTGGTTGTGAAGGAAGTTGCGGTCAAGAAATACGTGGTTCGGTTGAGCGCGGATGAGCGCTCGCAACTGGACGATCTGATCCGCTCCGGCAAGCGCCCGGCGCAGCTGTTGACGAAGGCGCGTATTCTGCTGAAGGCCGACGTCGCGGCGTCTCACGGGGGCTGGAGCGATAGCCGGATCGCCGAGGCGTTGGACACCAGCATCGCCAATGTCGAGCGGACCCGGCGCCAACTTGTGGCGGAAGGGTTCGAAGCGGTGCTGACCCGCAAATACAACCCGAACTCGGCCCGGCCGCGGATTTTCGACGGGGTGGCGGAAGCAAAATTGATTGCGCTGACCCGCTCGCCGGCGCCGGCGGGCTGCGCCGGTTGGAGCCTGCGCCTGCTTGAGAATAAGGTCGTGGAATTGAATATCGTCGAGAAGGCCAGCGACAACACCATCGGGCGGACTCTAAAAAAACGCGCTCAAACCGCATCTGAGGCAACAATGGGTGATTCCGCCGGACGCCAGCGCGGCCTTCGTCGCCAACATGGAAGACGTGCTGGAGGTTTACCAGAGGCCGCGCAATCCCGATCGTCCTCTTGTGTGCCTCGATGAAACCTCGAAACAGTTGATCGTCGAGACCCGCGCGCCGATTCCCGTCAAGCCGGGGCGACCCGCCCGTCACGATTACGAATACGAACGCAACGGAACCGCCAATCTCTTCATGATGTTCGCGCCTCTGGAAGGCTGGCGCCATGTCAAAGTCACCGACCGCCGCACCGCCATCGACTACGCTCACGCCCTCAAGGACCTGTCCGACACGCACTTTCCCGAGGCCGCGAAAATCGTGCTGGTGCAAGACAATCTCAGCACGCACACGACCGCGTCTCTCTATGCGGCTTTCCCCGCCGCCGAAGCGCGCCGCCTCGTCGAACGGTTCGAATGGCACTACACGCCAAAACACGGCAGCTGGCTCGACATGGCCGAATCCGAACTCGGCGTTCTGTCAAACCAATGTCTCGACCGCCGCATTCCCGACAAACAATCTCTCGTCGCCGAAGTTGCCGCCTGGCAGCACAATCGCAACAAGCATCACGCCAAGGCCGACTGGCAATTCACAACAGCCAACGCTCGCGTTAAGCTCAAAAGACTATACCCTCAGTTCGAGTGACTCGGACCACTAGGGTGCTGCTGCACCAATTGTTCCATCACCCTGGCCGCGCATGACGGCCAGGGCGACATGGTGATAAAATCCGCTTAAGGCGTCGCGTAGGAGAGCTTCACGCCAACGATGTTGCTATTCTTGTCACGCGTTTCGGTGTCCTCCGGCGGATCGTCATAAAGCGTGCGGCCGTTGTCGTAGAATTCATGCCCATAGGTCGCCGAAATCACGAACTGGTTGGGGATGAAATTGTAATTCAGCGCCAGCTGCAGCGTCGTGTTGTCGCCCGGCTCGGTATAGCGAGGCGCGCCATTCGTCAGGTTCACGACATTCGCATCCGACGTGAAGGTGTGCGCCAGACCGGCATTGACGGAGAACAGGTCGGTGAGGCGGGTCTGCGTGTCGAGCGAAAGTATGTAATTGGTGTGGCTCCCGGTCTCGAGGGTGTCGCCATTGGCAGGATTGTAAGTGCTGCTGTCACCCAGGATATCGGCATCGAAGGCGCCGCGGATGCCGAAGCTGCGCGTATCATAGCCAAGTGCCGCGCCAACCGTGCCCGACTGGCCGCCATTCGCTATGGTTCCGTCTTCATCGACCGTCGCAGTGTGCGCACCGACCCAGTTCGGCGTGTAGGAACCGAGCATATCGAGATCGACGGGGTAGACATTCTGGTCGAAAAGTCGCCAGGTCGCGCCGAAGGTCGGATCGCTGATGCCCGAACTATTGAGCGTCGCCGAACGGCCACTCGTGTAATCGGTTTCGCGGTAATTGATAGGTGAATCATCCAGCGAAGCATCGATCGTAATATCGTCGGTAATGCCATAGGCCAGAAACTGATCGATTGTGTTGGTGTTGATATGGAACGACGACATCTCGACGCCCGCGTAGTTGGCGGAATTCCCATCGGTCCAGCCATGCGCATAGGCTGTCGTGCCGTAGAACTGGCCGGTAAGAGGAAGGAAATTCGGATCGGAGAGAATACGGCCTGGATAAGGCGTGAGATCCAGCGCCTGCGCGCAGGCCGCAACTGGCGGACAGATCAGCGCGGCGGAAATCATCAGTTTCGCAAGTCGGTTGTTCACGGCTGACTCCTTTCGTGGATGGGCACGCGGTGAGTGTGCCCGGTTCATGATCCCCCCACGAACAGCTGCGCCGGCATGGAGCCGCCGCATCCGCTGCGCCTGTGCGCAAACGAATCGTCAGGAATTCCGAACGGCGTTGTTTCTTTCGCTGCTCCCTTTCGCCCGGTGACGGGTGCTAGATGGGAGAGCGCACCTGAACGGCGGATGAATGGCAGTGCGGCCTTGCGCGCCGACTGGCAAAAAAGAAAGGCCGCGGAACCACCGCGGTTCGCGGTTCGCGAAGATCAGCCCGGGTATGGGTCGCAGTCTCCGTTCCGGTAACCGTCTTCGTAGTTCGCGCGATAGGCGTCACCAATCAAAACCGGGATATTCGGCGTAGTCATTGTTCGGATCGAAATGGTTCAGGTAATGGTACTCCGGGTTCGAACCGCTGCCGCAACCGCTGCCGCCGGAGCCGATGCCGCCGCTTGGCGCTCCGAAATCTTCGAACTGGCAGGAGGGCGCGGCCTCGTCGTAGCTGTCGCGACGAAAATATCCGAGCCGGAAGCAGATTGCGCCGCGATCGTCGCACTCGAGTCGCACACAGTCCCGTTTGTGACAGCTCGTCTTGTACAGGGCCGCCGAAGCCGGTTGCGCCGCTACGGCTGCAACCGCCAGCGTTATGGCAAGGAGGCCATGCTTGTACGCATACATTTCGCTCTCTCCATTCCGCCTTGCAGTTGCAACCGGACGCAGAGACGGTTCCACGTCATACGAAACCATCATTGAGCCAAACGGACACGCGCACGGTGTGTTCCGCCCGGTAAGGGCCGGCTGCCAACCTCAGTGCATCGCGACCTTCTTTGTCATGCCCAATTGATCGAACAGGAAGGCGAGTTCGTCCGTCTGCTCCGCGATGCGCTCGGAAAGCGAACTGCCGATGCCATGGCCGGAATTGGCGCTGGTGCGCAGGAGGATGGGGTGATTCGAACTCGTTGCCGCCTGCAGGGCCGCCGTGAACTTGCGCGAATGCATCGGATTGACGCGTCCGTCGGTAGCGCCGGTCAGCATGAGCACCGCGGGATAGGCCGTGCCTTTGCGAACGTGATGGTAGGGCGAGTAGGCGAACAACGCCTTGAAATCATCGGGATCCTTCACTGTGCCGAATTCGGTGGTGTTGAATGAGCCGTTGGGATCGAGCTCGACGCGCACCATGTCATAGATGCCGACCGCCGAAACCACGGCGCGCGCCAGTGCGGGATGCTGCGTGATTTCCGCACCCATCAGAAGGCCGCCATTTGATCCGCCCATCAGTGCCAGTTTGGCGTGCGAGGTATAGTGGTGCGCGATCAGATAATTGCCCGCCGCGGCGAAATCGTCGAACACGTTCTGCTTCTTTGTCAGCATTCCCTCCTGATGCCAGCGCTCGCCATACTCCGCGCCGCCACGGATGTTTGCGACCGCATAGATCCCGCCGTGATCGAGCCATATCCGCCGCATCGCGCCGAGGAATCCCGGTGTCATGCTGATGCCATAGCCGCCATAGCCGTAAAGCAGCGTGGGGTTGCTGCCGTCGCGTTTCGTGCCCTTCAATTCGATGATATTGATCGGCACCTTCGTGCCGTCTTTCGATACTGCAAATTCGCGTTTCACTTCCGCGTCGTCGAAAGAGACTGGCGAGATGACCTTGAGCGCCGTTTCGGTCGTCTGGCCCGTGGCGGGCGTCCAGCGTGCGTAGTAGCGCGGCCGCAGATAGGTGGAGACATCGAACAGCACGTCGCCATCCGCGAGCGGCTCGATTTCCGTATTGGCTGCGATGTCGGGCAGTGGCAGCTTGCCTTGGGCGTGGCCGTCGAGATCGAAGACGCGGATCTCGTTCGGTCCGCCCACAATGTCGCGCACGAAGAGCCGGTCGGACGAGAGCGTCAGATCCTGGACGTGCTGCTCCGCGCCGCCCGAAAGGATCGCGACATCGCTTTCGGGGACGATCGTCGCCGCCTGCCCCAGCGCGCCGCTCGCATAGGGCGCTTTCACCTTGACGACCTTGCCGTTCGGCGCGCCGGCGCGGCTGATGCCATAGATCGCGTCATCGGGTCCGATCGCGGCGTAGACGATGCGGTCGGGATAATTCGCCAGCTCGACCGGCGGCTGACCCTCGCGCAAGACATAGAAAGCCCATTCGCCGCCATCGCCGCGCTGCACCGAGGCGAGGATTGCCGGCCGGTCGTAGCGATTGTCGAGAAACACTTCGGAGACGCGCTCGAGTCCGTCCTTGCTTCCGAGCACGAGCGGATCGCTCGTTCCCGCATCGCCGAGGCGATGGAAATAAACCTGCATGTTGAAATGCTGGTCGGCGGCCGGCGCATCGGGACCGGGATAGCGCGTGTACCAGAAGCCCTTGCCGTCGGCCGTCCAGGCGAGGCTGCCGCCGGCCGTCGGATATTGCACGCGCGAAATGGGTTCGCCGATCTCCTTGCCGGTCGCCACTTCATAGACATGCAGCGTGCCGTCCTCGCTGCCGTTCTTCGACAGCGACAGCGCGACGAGCTTGCCGTCGGGCGAGGGCACGAACCAGTCGATGGAAGTGAGCCCCTTGGCGTCGAGCGTGTTGGGATCAAGCACGACCTTCCGGCTATCCGGATCCGCCTTGGCGTTCAACGCAACCAGCATCGGCTGCTGCTTCGCCGGATCGCTGTACATGGCAAAGACCAGATCGCCATGCGCTTGGAGCTGATAATAGGCTGGCGAGGTTGCCGTGATCAGCGTGGTGAGCTTCGACTTGATCCCCTCGGCCTCCGGCAGCCCATCCAGATAGGCCCGTGCCCGTGCATTCTGGGCGTCACTCCAGGCCTGCACCTTGGGGTCGGCCGCGTCCTCCAGCCAGCGATACGGATCGGCCACTTTCGTGCCCTGGATCACATCGACCGTGTCGCCCGCGGGCGTGGCCGGCGGCGGTGGAATGGTGGCGGCGAGAGCCGTGCCCGTGAAGCAGCACAGCGCAAGGATCGAAAGGCCCGGAAGGTAGCGCGACATGAGTAAATCTCCGAAGACACCAGATAGCTGCGAGTAATGCGCCCGAAAGATGCCTCTTGCAATGCCGCCGCGGCACACCACTGCGCGGGCTTCAACAGGTTCAGCACGAGGGGAATCTTAAGGCCATCGGCGTCGTTGCATCGCACAATGTTCCTCAATCCTTGTAAGTCGAAGGACGCACTATATTGATGCAAACCTTGTGATCGCACCTCACCGTGACCAAACCAACCGATCTCCTTCGCGCCACGCCCGTGGGGCTCGCCTGTATGCCCGGCGATTTCGTCATCGATCCGGTGCGGCCGGTGCCGCACGCCGTGATCACGCATGGACATGGCGATCATGCGCGGCCTGGCCATGGTGCCGTGCTGGCGACCAGGGAGACCCTCGCCATCATGGCAGCGCGCTATGGTGAAGATTTTGCACGCACCTCGCAGGCGGCGCGCTATGGCGAGACGGTCTCATATAATGACGTTGCGGTTACGCTTGTGCCGGCGGGCCATGTGCTCGGCTCCGCGCAAATTGTGCTGCGCTGGAAGGGGCTCACGGTCGTCGTTTCCGGTGATTACAAGCGCCGGCGCGATCCGACCTGCCCGCCCTTCGAGCCGGTTCCCTGCGATGTGTTTGTTTCGGAGGCGACTTTCGGCCTGCCTGTGTTCCGCCACCCGGACGACACGGGCGAAATCACGAAACTTCTGAAATCCGTCACCCAGTTTTCCGAGCGCGCGCATCTCGTCGGCGTCTATGCGCTCGGCAAGGCGCAGCGCGTGATCTGTCTGCTGCGCGAGGCGGGCTATGACCGCCCGATCTTCGTCCACGGCGCATTGGCGAAGCTCAACACGCTGTACGAAGCGCATGGCATCGATCTCGGGCCGCTTGCGCCCGCGACCGGCACAAGTATCAACAAATTCGCCGGCGAAATCATTCTCGCGCCCCCCGATGCGATTGCCGAGCGCTGGTCGCGGCGCTTCGCCGATCCGCTGCCGGTGTTTGCGTCGGGCTGGATGCGCGTGCGGGCCCGGGCCCGGCAGCGTCATGTCGAGTTGCCGCTCGTCATTTCCGATCATGCCGATTGGGACGAGCTGACCGAAACCTTCCGCGAGCTTCATCCGGAGGAGGTCTGGCTTACGCATGGCGAGGATGACGCACTGCTGCGCTGGTGCGAGATCAATGGGTTGAGAGCGCGCGCCTTGTCGCTCGTTGGCTATGGCGATGAGGAAGGTGAAGTCTCATCGCCCGGCGAATCGCAACGGGCTGAATAATGCGCGGGGTTGCGCGATTGCTCGACCGGCTCGCGTTCACGCCTTCGCGCAATGCGAAGCTTGTGCTGATGCGCGATTACTTCCGCGAGACACCAGATCCCGAACGGGGCTGGACCTTGGCGGCACTGACGGGTGCGCTGTCTTTCGACGTCGCGAAACCCGCCTTTATCCGCAAAGCCGTTGAATCACGCATGGACCCATACCTTTTTGCGTTGTCCTACGATCACGTTGGCGACCTCGCCGAAACCGTCGCGCTTGTATGGCCCGGGCGCGGTGAGGCCAAATTACCCGAGCCCGAACTATCCGAAGTGGTCGATACGTTGCGCGACGCGCTGCGCCACGACGTGCAGCGGCTTCTCGAAACCTGGCTCGATGCGCTTGATGCTGATGGCCGCTGGGCGCTGCTCAAGCTGTTGACCGGCGGCTTGCGGGTCGGCGTCTCGGCCCGGCTCGCCAAGCAGGCGCTGGCATCGCTGCGCGACGTGGATGTGAGCGAGATCGAGGAACTGTGGCATGCGCAGCATCCGCCTTACGAAGATATGTTCGCCTGGCTCGAAGGGCGCAGCGCAAAGCCGTCGCGCGCGGCCCCTGGTCGCTTTCGGCCCGTGATGCTCGCCCAGGCGCTGGATGAAACAAACGAACTCGCGAAGCTGGAGCCGCGCGATTACGCGGCCGAATGGAAATGGGACGGCATCCGCGTGCAGGCGGTGAGTGAAGGCGGCGTTCGCCGGCTCTTCAGCCGCACCGGCGACGACATCAGCCATTCCTTCCCCGATGTGGTCGCCACGCTCAATTTCGAAGGCGTGATCGATGGCGAACTGCTCGTCATCCGCGATGGCGCAATCACATCATTCTCCGATCTGCAGCAGCGCCTCAATCGCAAAACCCCTGACGCGAAAACGATTGCGAATTATCCCGCAGGCATCCGCGCCTATGACCTGTTGTTCGAAGGCGAAAACGATCTGCGCACCCTGTCCTTCCGCGAGCGGCGCGGGCGGCTCGAAGCGTTCGTCGTGCTTGTCGCCTCGCCGCGGCTCGATCTATCGCCGCTGGTCGCCTTCGACAGCTGGGAAGCGCTTGCCGCGCTACGCGCCGACCCGCCGCAAGGCGATCCGCGGCTTGCCGAAGGGCTGATGCTGAAGCGCTGGGATTCGATCTACGAAGCGGGTCGCCCAAAGGGCCCATGGTTCAAATGGAAGCGCGATCCGCACCTGATCGACGCGGTGCTTATGTATGCGCAGCGCGGCCACGGCAAGCGCTCGAGTTTCTACTCGGACTACACGTTCGGCGTCTGGCGCGAGGACGCGAACGGCACGCGTGTGCTCACGCCCGTCGGCAAGGCCTATTTCGGCTTCACCGACGAGGAGCTCCGCGCCCTCGACAAATTCGTGCGCGACAACACGGTGGAGCGCTTCGGTCCGGTGCGCGCGGTGCGCGCCGACAAGGATTTCGGCCTCGTACTGGAGGTCGCCTTCGAGGGCCTGCAGCGCTCCACGCGCCACAAATCCGGCGTCGCCATGCGCTTTCCGCGTATCAACCGCATCCGCTGGGACAAGCCCGCCCGCGACGCGGACGAGCTTCCGACGCTGGAACGGATGCTGGAAGCGAAGTAACAATTACCCCGAGGCGGGCTCGGAGCATCCCTTCGACCGGTCCGGCGCCGAAGCGTGGTCGCTACGGCGTGCCGACTCAGGCTAAGCAGGAAACGGAATCGAGCGGGAGCTGGGGGATGTCCTATTCTGCGGCTATCCTTATTGTGGTGTTTGCCGGGGCGGCCGTGGCGCTCGGCGCGTCGCTTGTGGACCGGTTGCTTACTCTCGAATCCCGCAGGCGGCATCACGAAGTCGGCAACCAGATTTTCCAGCTCATCGGCATCATGTTTTCGGTGCTGCTGGCCTTCGTCTTCAGCGAAGTCTGGTCGGAGTACAACACGGCGGCGCAGGCCATCGATAGCGAGTGCGGCGCGCTGCATGGTGCCATCATGCTGGCCGATTCGCTTCCGCGAGCCGACGCCAGGCGCATCAATACCGCCATTCTCGGCTACGTGCGCTTCGTTCTGGACGAAGAGTGGCCGGCGATGCGCGAGGGACGTCTCGGCATCGGAGCGATGGAGGCCTTGCGATTCCCGCTGAATATTGCCGCGCTGGCTGGCGGGGGCGAAGCCAAGGCCCAGATTCTCGTATTGATGTCCCAAGCCGAGGCGGCACGCGAGACACGTCTGTTCCAGGCGGGGCTCGGGATGCCGCTGGCGATGTGGGTCATGGTGATCGCGATCGCAGGAATCCTGATCATCTTCGTGGTGCTATCGGGCACGGAGCCGCCAGCCACCGTCGTTTTTGCCGCTTCGTTTGCAGCCTCGATCGCCATGGTGCTCGTGCTTGTGCGCATGCTCGATTATCCGTTCGTCGGCGCTCTTGCCCTCGACAACAACCGGTTCGAGATCATCGCCCATCAGACCGAAGAGCTGCTGCGCCACGAGCAGCAGTAGCAGCGGTCCCGCCCGGAATTGCTGTGTGAAGGGCCATAAGGCTTGAGGAAGGTGGACCGCATGGGTCCGTCAGACATAGTCGCGCCCGGAATGCAGAAACTCAGGATTCGGCTCCAGCGCGAGTAGCGCGAAGCTCGCGAGCCAATGTTCGCCCATGTAGTCGCCGGTGACGTGGGGAAGCGCGCTTTCGAGATGACGTGCGATGGTTTGATCGATGCGTGCGCGTGCGGCCGGATCTTCTACGGCATCTGCGATCAACTGCCAGCACCAGGCGCGGGAGAGGTTCAGACCATCGAGATGGGCGATCTTGCCGTCGGTCCGGTCGCTGACGAAGGCCGGTTCAAACAGGGTGGCCGGTTCGCCGCGCGAAAGACTTGGCAGAAAGCGGGCGACCCACGGCGCGAAGGCTTTGCGTCCGAGCACCGCGCGCATGCACGCCGCTTCGATCAAGGCCGGCGACAGAAAATCATCGCCACATGGCTCCCAAGCCTGGCAGCTGGCGTCGTTCGCATACCAGGCTACCGCCGTCTCGCGCAAAAGGCCGACGAAAACATCAATGCCTGCAACCCCGCCGTAATCGAGCGCGAGCAGCAATGCGAAGGCCGTGTTGGAATGCACGCCCGCCCGGATCGGATAAGTCGCAAGCGGAAGCCAGGCCGCAAAACGCGCCTCGAACGCGTTTGCGAGCGGCGCGAAATTCTTATTCCAGATCATTCCCTCCGCGCTTTCGTGGCGGGTAAGTTCCCCGGCCAGCATAAGCGCCCAGGCCCAGCCATAGGGCCGCTCGAAGCCGCGCGCTTCGGCCCGTGCGAGATATGCCACTTCACCCGCAATCTTCTCCGGTGCGAGTTGCGCGTCGAACAATTCACGGATGCGCACCGATTCCGGCAGATGCGGAAAACGGCGATAAATGCGTGCGAGCAGCCAATAACCGTGGACACAGGAATGCCAGTCGAAACTGCCGAAGAAAACCGGGTGCAGGGCGCGCGGGCCGCGCACGTCGTCCGGGCCCGCCAGCACGTGATCGAGCTTGTTCGGCCATTCCCGTTGGACGTGGCCGAGCGCAGTCTGCGCGAAATGCGATGCGAGCTGTTCGGTGAGATGCGCAATCATATCTTTGCCGCTCGCCGAAACCTGGACTCAAAGCTGGCGTGCGTCGACAAGCTCAGCATGAGGGATTCTTACTGGCGGCGGCGCCTGTGCAATTGCGGATTTTCTCGTCCTGAGCCTGGCGAGGGACGGCTCTGCTTATAGAGGTTGGCGTCATGTATGATGCGTGCCGAAGCGGAAGACGAGAAAATACATCAGGAGCGTATTACAAAACAGAAGCAGCAACGCGGTCGGCCATTGCGTGCGGATCACGGCGTTGCGGTCGAGCCCGAGGAGGGCCGTGGGCACAATGTTGAAATTGGCGGCCATCGGCGTCACCAGCGTGCCGCAAAATCCCGAGAGCATGCCGATCGCGGCCATGATCGCCGGATCGCCGTGAAAACGATGTACGACGAGCGGCAGGCCGATCGCCGCCGTCATCACCGGAAAGGCGGCGAAGGCATTGCCCATTACGATAGTGAACACCGCCATGCCGAGGCAATAGGCGACGACGGTGGCAAACGGCGTTCCCAGAGGAATGGTATTGGCGGCAAGCTCGCCGACAATACGGCCAACGCCTGCGACCGCGAACACCGCTCCGAGCGAGGCCAGCATTTGCGGCAGTACCGAAGCCCATCCGATCGCATCCATCAGCCGTCGCCCTTCCTGAAGGGCGACAACAGGCTGTTCACGCAGCCACAGCGAAGCCGCAACCCAGGCAATCGCGACGCCGAGCGCGAGCGAAATCACGGTGGCCTGTTTCGGCTCGATAAGCGGTGCACCGCCGACAATAATGTTCTTGAGCACGACCGTTCCAAGCATGGCGGTGACAGGTATGAGAAGCGCCGGAAGAAACAGCATGTCGCCGCGATAATATGCGCTCGCGACGCGTTCGGCTTCCCCATCGCGCGTGTAAACGCCCACTCCGAGAAGCCTGAAGCCGCCCAGCGCGGCCAGCGCGAGGGCAAGGATTCCATTTGCGATATCGCCGAGCCACGATCCGAACAGAAAGCTCACCGCGATCAATCCCCAGAACAGGGCATTGCCGAAGCGGCGCGGATTGGACGCGTCGCGCGCGCTGAGAGCCGCGATCGCCACGAAGACGAGACCGGCAAATACATATACATCGTGTAGCGTAATCATCACGACTCGCCGACTTTGGTCGGAGACGCCGGCCGACGGTCGAGCAGAAGCAGTCGCGCGCCGTGGATCGCGAGCGCCAGAAGCGCCGTCGGAATCGCCCAGAGAGAAAGATCGAGTGGCTGAACCGCTATCCCGCTCTCCCCAAGAAATCCCTTGATCAGCAAAATGGAGCTTACCGCGACGAAAATATCCTCCCCGAAAAAGGCACCCACATTGTCCGCGGAAGCCGCGAAGGCGCGGATTCTGGCGCGCGCTGCCGCGGTCGCGGGGCCTGCCCGTTCGGCCGCGGCTTCGGCCATCGGCGCTATCAGCGGCCGCACCATCTGGGCATGGCCGCCGATGGCCGTGAGCCCCACCGAGGCGAAGGCCTGTCGCATCAAAAGATAGGCGAGCAGCAGCCGCCCGGCCGTGGCGTTCCTGAGCCGTCCGATCAGCATTCTTGCTCTTTCCTGCAAGCCATGGCGCTCGAGCAGGCCGATCACCGGCAGCGGAAGAAAGACCAGACTCACATAACGGTTCTCGTTGAATGCTCTTCCGAGCACCGCAAGAACGGCGAGCGGATGAAGCCCGGCGGCCAGTCCGGTCACCAGTGCCGCCGCCGCCACAACGAGCAGCGGATTGGCGCGAAGAAGGAATCCGAACACCACGATTCCGATTCCGGATAAAACTAACATGTTGTTCCTTTTCGCTTGCGCGCCGGTGCGGAATCGTGTCCTGATCGAAATCGTGGTCATTCGCATTCCGGCGTGACACGAGCATACACAAAAGTTGGGTTTTCCGCGCCTAAACCCGAAACCAGTCAGCCGTTACGTTTCGGCTCGCGCAGGGATTCCTTGTCCTTCCGGCGTATCGGGGTGCCGGGTCGGCTTTCGTTAATCTTGCACCGCTAGAATGGCCCGCAAGATTGCGCCCGAAGGGAGAGCGATTGCGCGAGAGCGCAGAATCATCTCCGGATGGTCGCGGGTCCGACATCGCAAGCACACGACCAAGACGGACACATGGAATTGGTGGAAACGACAGGCACACTCGATGCGGTAGCCTTGCCGCTGCAGGATGGGGCGGCCGGGCACAGTGCAGCGAAGATCGTGCGCGAACGGCTCACGTCGCTCGACGCGGTACGCGGCTTTGCGGTGCTTGGCATGATCGTTGTCAACACGCTTGCTTTTTCCCGCGACGCTTATGGCTTCCTTCCATCTTTCGCTTTTCTTGCCCATTCGCCCTGGGCGGGATTTACCTTCGCGGATTTCGTCTTTCCCGCTTTCATTTTCATGGCCGGATTTTCGGTTGCGGTATCGCTGCAGCGAAACCGGCAGCTTGACCGGTCCCTGTTCCGCCGCATCGCCCTGCGAACGCTTATGCTCTTCGCCATAGGGTTCCTCTTGACCAATATCGTCTGGTTCGGCCAGCCCTATCGCGGCGACTGGCGGCTGATGGGCGTGCTGCAGCGCATTGGAATTTGCTACTTCGCGACGGCGTTGCTGTTTGTCATCTGCAGCCCACGCACGCGGATGATCGTGGCCGGGCTCGTGCTGCTGTTTTATTGGCCGCTTGCACTCATTCCCGTTCCGCACCAACCGACCGACCTGCTGGTTCCCGGCGCAAATTTCGTCTCGTGGCTGGATCGCACGCTGCTCGGCCCGCATGTCTTCGTGACCGGTGCTCACGGCTACGATCCCGAAGGACTCCTCGGCACGCTGCCGGCCATGGCGCAATGCCTGCTCGGCGCCGCGGCCGGCGAATGGCTGCTTAAGAATCGCGGCCGGGCTTACGCGCCGCAGCGTCTCGCATTGGCAGGCGCCATCTTGACCGCACTCGGGCTGCTCTGGAGCCCCTTCTTTCCCATCGTGAAGAACATCTGGACGAGCAGCTACGTCCTCTTCTCCACCGGGCTCGTGCTGCTGCTGCTTTCGGTTGCCTATTGGGGACTGGATATCAGGCGGTTCCGCTTCCCTGCCGTGACCTTCCTTGAGGCTTTCGGGCTCAACGCGCTGCTTGCCTATGTGCTCCAGGGACTGGCCCAGCTCCTGCCGGCGGGGGACGACATGCACGCACTCGGCGCGGCAAGCCACAACATGGAAGCCTCGTTCCTGATCTCCGACCTGCCGGTCCTCGTCTTCATCCTGATGCTCTGGGTGCCGCTCGAGTTCCTCCGCCGCCGCCGCTGGATCGTGAAGATCTGAACGCCCGGGCAAATTTCGCGCGAGAAATGCACGAAGAACCGTATCGCGGTGGGGAACGCGTCGGCTAGAGTGGGACGTGCCGGCGTGTGGCCGGAGGGCTCCGGGATGAGGACTTCAATGCTCGAAATTTATGATGGTTCGGGAAAATGCGTTCTGAACGGCGCATTGGCGCTCATGCTGCTTCTTCCACTTGGCGCCGCGCGGGCGCAAAACAGCGAGACAGTGCTGTATTCGTTTCAGGGCGGAAACGATGGATCGTCTCCCTCTGCCGGCCTCATCATGGACAAGTCCGGCAATCTCTATGGCACCACCTACTGGGGCGGCGGCTCGGGCTGTGACGATGGCCTCGGCTGCGGCACGGTATTCGAATTTCCCTCGAGCGGCAGCGAAACGGTACTCCATGCGTTCGCCGGTCAGCCAAGCGACGGCGCCTGGCCTTGGGGCGGAGTGATCGCGGACAAAGCCGGCAATCTCTACGGCACCACATCCCAGGGCGGAGCCAACAACGCCGGAACGGTCTTCAAAGTCTCGCCCGGCGGGACAGAGACCACACTCTACACTTTCACCGGCGGGAGCGATGGCGGCGATCCGCTCGCGAGCCTGATCGCGGACAAGGCGGGAAATCATTACGGCACCACGTCAATGGGCGGCGCCGAGAATTCAGGCACGGTTTTCGAGGTTGCGGCGGATGGAACGGAGACGGTGCTTTATTCCTTCACCGGCGGAAACGATGGCGCCGCGCCCATGGGCGGGCTGATCACCGACAAGGCCGGCAATATTTACGGCACAACGTCGCTCGGCGGCGCCAATAATCGGGGAACCGTGTTCGAGATTGCGGCGGGTGGAACGGAGAGGGTGCTCTATTCTTTCACCGGCAAAAGCGATGGCGGCTATCCCATGGCCGGTGTGATTGCGGATGCGGCTGGCAATCTCTACGGGACGACCGAGACTGGCGGCAAAGGATACGAAGGTACCGTCTTCAAACTGGCAACGGACGGCACGGAGACAGTGCTCCACGCCTTCAGCCGGAAAAAGACGGATGGCGAGTATCCGTGGGGCGGCCTGGTCATGGACAAGGCCGGCAATCTCTACGGAACGACGAGAGGCGGCGGACAGTATGGTTCGGGTACCGTCTTCAAAGTCGCGGCGGACGGCACCGAGACCATATCCCATTCCTTTGCCGGCGGAAGCGACGGCGCCGATCCCGCGGCGGGGTTGATCAGGGACAAGGCCGGCAACCTCTACGGCACAACCCAGATGGGCGGCACCGGCACCGCCTGCGAGAATGGCTGCGGCACGATCTTCGAGATCGGGAAATAGAACGGCTCGCGCACCGGACGAGACTTGCGCGGGCACCGGCGCGACGCCCCTTGCGAGATCGGAATGCCCCGATAAGCAGGGCAATGACGATTGGGGAAGTGGAAAAGCTGCAAGGGTCTCAAATCGCCTTCGCATAGATCCGGTACGTCTTCGCCGGCGGACCGGCGATGGCTTGGCCGAGCGAGACCATGCGCGGATCGGTTTCGCGCACCCAGGAATATTCCGCCCAGTCGAGCGGATAACGCGCGGAAGCCTGGAGCACGAGATCTTTCACAAGTAGCACGACCAGAGCGCTGCCGCGCGGCGTGGTGCGCCATTGGCGGCGGATGCCGAGAAAGGGAATGCGCGCTGTGCGCCAGGTCTCGCGTTTCATCGTCCACAGAAGCCGCGCCCAGTTGAACGGCAACAGATGGCCACGAAACGGCGCAATGATGCCGTTGATATCCGGCATGCCGACGCCGATGCCCACCTCCTGGCCGTCGATCATCAGGAAGCGTCCATATTCGTTGCGGAAAAAGGGCTTCAACTCTTTCGCGAGCGCATCGATCTCGGCGGCGCTGAAAGGAACAAAGCCCCAGGCATCCGCCCAGGCATCGTTATAAATATCGATCAAGAGAGCGATTTCGGCGCGATAGCGCTTCATGTCGAAATGGCGGAGCTTTACATTGCCGAAACGGGCCGCGCGGTCGGCGAGCTCAGCGATGCGCGGCGGCAATTCCTTCGGCTGCGTGCGGTAGGCGAAGAGATCGATCTCCTTTGCAAGTCCCGTCTGTTCGAGCAGCGGCCCCATCCAGGGCTTGCCGGGCGGCATAAGCATGGCTGGCGGCGAATCAAAGCCGTCGACGAGACAGCCGCATTCCTCGTTGATGGAGAAGCTGAGAGGTCCGAGCATCCGCGTAAGGCCGCGTTGTTTCAGCCACGCCGCGGCGGCATCGACGAGCGCATGCGCGGCTTCCGAATCGTTTGCGCAATCGAAAAAACCGAAATGACCGGTATTGTCGTGATGCGTCTCGAGATGGCGCCGGTTCACCTGTGCGGTGATGCGGCCGACCGGCGTATCGCCGCGCTTTGCGATGAAGAAGGCAGCTTCCGCGAAAGTGAAGAACGGCGCATGTTTCGGCGAGATGCGCTGTTTCTCGAGCAGATTGAGCTGCGGTATCCAGTTCGGATCGCCGGCATAGACGGAATAAGGAACCGCGAGCCAGTCGTCGGACTGCTTTGGAATTTCAAGCTGGGTAACGCGCAAAGCCTGCGTCGATCCGCTCATGCATGGCTCCTTCGTGTGCGGGCAAGAAACGGGTCAACAAGGCCTGGCGGCAGCACATCCGCAATCCGCGCCAGCGTGGCGAGCGGCCAGGGGAAGCTGATCTCGCGTTCGCCGCGCGCAATGCCGCGCACGATCCGCTCCGCCGCGCGCTCGACGCTCCAGAGCATCGGCCGTGGACCCCGCACGCTCGCGCTCATCGGCGTTTCCACAAAGCCGGGGCAGATGACGGTCACGCGAATTCCGCTCGGCGCGACCAGGCGGCGCAGCGCCTGTCCGTAGGTGCGAACCGCAGCCTTCGACGCCGAATAAAGCGGCGATTGCGGCAACCCCACATAGGCGGCCAGCGAACTCATGATGACGACATGTCCTTTTCCGCGGTCAACGAAGCGCGGCAGCAGAGGTATAACAGTGTTGGCGACGCCGAGAACATTCGTGCCGATAATTTCATGAGCCGCGGCGAGCATCTCGCCGGTGTCGGGTGCGATCACCGCCGCGCCGCCGATGCCGGCATTGGCGATGACGAGATCGATAGGCTGTCGCCCGTCGCATTCCATGATCCATTGCCCTATATCCGCACTACGGATGTCGGCAGCTTGCCAGTCCGTCGCCGCACCCGCGGAGCGGCAATCATCGCGCACCTGCTGCAGCCTCGCCGGATCGCGCGCCGTCAGCGATAGCCTTGTTCCGGGCTGCGCAAAGCGCCGCGCCAGCGCCGCGCCGATCCCGCTGCTCGCCCCTGTGATCAAAATGTGCCGCGGAAACATCGATGCGCCGGAACGGATTTTCGCGGTGATTCAACCACGAACAGCACGAAGAGCACAAAGTCGTTGCGGCCTTCGCGTCCTTTTTGCCCTTTGTTGTCCAATGATCTTAACGGGTGCGCCAGACGAACTGGCTCGACATGGAGTAATTCCAGAACGCGCCCATGATCGCGCCCGCGGCACCGGCGAGCCACCAGGTCGGCTCGCGCGAATAGAGCCATGAAGCAAGCCCGACATTGGTAATCGCGCCGACCGAGCCGATCGCGCAGAAGCCGATGAAGCCGAACAACAGCCCTTTCCCGGATAACCTCCGGTCATGATAGGTCAGCGCGTTGTTGAGGAGGAAATTGCTCACCATCGCGGCGAAGGTGGCGACGCTCTGTGCCACGGAAAAGCTCATCGTGAGAGTCTCGAAAGCCAACCGCAGCACGATAAGATGTACGGCGAGGCCCGAGGTGCCGACGAGGCCGAAAGAGATGAAGCGCGGTCCGATCACGCCGCCGGTCATCTTGGCGAGCGCGAGTCCGATAAACTCGAAGCCGACGGCCGCGTCGAACTTGCTTTGCCCGTGAAGGCGCGCGCCGAATTCGTAGGGAATCTCGACGACGCGCAGCCGGTGCTTGGCCGTCAACACAACATCGAGCAGGATCTTGAATCCAACCGGTGAAAGTTGGCCGGCCACCTCGTCGAGCCTATCCCGCTTCAGCATGAAGAAACCACTCATCGGGTCCGACAATTCGACGCCCAAAAGCCGTCGCGTGAGGCCGGTGGCAGTGCGGCTGAAGCGGGCCCGCTCGGCAGAGAAGGACTCCGCGCTACCGCCCTGAATGTAGCGGCTGCCTACGACGAGATCGGCACTGTCGGCCGTCAGCGCCGCCAGCATGCGCGGGAGGATGCGCTCGTCATGCTGCAGGTCGGCGTCCATCACGGCCACATAGGGCGCGCTCGAGGCGAGCATGCCCTCGATGCAGGCGCCCGCAAGGCCCCTACGCCCCAGCCGCTTCAGGCACCGCACCCGTGCGTCCCGCGACGCCACCGATTTCACCATTTCGGCCGTGCCGTCGGGCGAATCATCGTCGACGAAGATCGCCTCCCAGGCGATTCCCTTGAGCGTGCGGTCGAGCCGGGCCACGATCTCGCGGACATTCCCCGCTTCGTTGAAAGTGGGAATGACGACGCTCAGGAGCGCAGGCGCTGCTTCCGTTGCGGACTCAAGCGCAGCAAGGGCATGCGCGGACATGTCCATCTCCTCGGGCCCCGGACACCATCTCCCAGGCAAAGTTAAGAAATCAGAAACCAATGAAGAAACAAGCCCGCAACGCCTGCGCCATTACTGCTTTGCGGGATTCAATGGGGCGATCGGCGGCAGTTTCTCCTTGGCGGCCAAGTAGGCGGGCCGCGAGGAAACGCGCCGGCGGTAGTCCTCCACCTCGGATCCGAAGCGGTCGCCAAGGCCAAGACGGTCTGCCATGTCCAGCGCGTAGGTAACGGAAATGTCGGCGGCGGTGAATTCATCGCCCGCCATCAGCGGCACCACGGCGAGCCTCTGCGAGACCAGCGTCAGCCGGCTGAAAAAGAGCCGCTCGGCGACCAGCGACCCCCAATTCTGCTTTTCCGCTTCAGGGGCAAAGAATTTGCTGGCGACGACAATGTTGAGATAGGCCGCAAGTCCTGCCTCCCCCAGATGCAGGAACTGCTGATAGGCCGGGTAGCGCGGATCGCGCATATCCGGTGCGAGCACCTTTCCATCGTATTTCGCGATCAGATATTCGAGAATGGCAATAGACTCGACCATCACCACGCCATCATCGTCGAACACGGGAAGGAAACCGGCAGGATTAACTCTGAGAAATTCCGCGTCGTCCTGCCGTTTGCGGAGGTCGACAGGACGCATCTGATAGTTGAGCCCCAGTTCTTCCAGAGCCCACACGACGCGGAATGCCCGTGTCGGCCATCCGCCGAAGACCGTAATCATCTTTCCACCAGCAGCGATGCGGGGCGCAGGTTGCACCATTCAGCGCGCGCCGGCAATAACGCTCCCGCGACCGCGGATAAACCGGCAATGTCAGTTGGTTCCGATACCGGTACAAGCACAGTAGAAAAGTGCGGTGAGGGCCGCAAGATCGAGAAATATCAGGTAGCGGTAATCGCAGGCGATCGAGATAACAAAAAAACATGCCGTGAAAACCAGCGCGCCCGCAAGCATCGCGGCGATTGCAGCATCGGCCGGATGCCAGCGCCAGGCGAGAAAGACGAGCAGGACGAGCGCCAGAACGGCATAGGCTGCGTGCGAATAGAGCGGAGTCGAGAGAAACAGCGCGGCGTATTTGCCCAGCGCCGCATCCTGGGGCCGGAACGGTCGGGCGACATCCAACGTCTTCATGTATTGCGGCGGTCCGGTAACACCTGTGATGTACGGCATGCACTGGCCGATAATCGGCGTAAGGAACACCCAGCGGAAAACCTCGGCGCGCACCAGGAAATAATCCGCGGGATGCCGCACGATTACCTCAAGCCATTGCGAGGTAACAACCTCTGCATCGGTTGCCGCGAAGGCGCGCAACAAATGCGGCTCGGCGACCAGCGTGTCGTTCCGCACCGGCGTATAAAGACGCACCCCGTCGCGGCGTATCAGGGTGACGAGATTCGGATTGGCGCGGGCGAGCGTCTCAAGCCTGAGCGCCGGATCGCGTTTCACTTCGCCAATGAGGTCATAAAGTTGCAGCAGTCGGATCTGGGCGGGCGCGCTCCATGCGTCGTCCGTACGCGTCGCCAGGAGCAAATTGGCCAGCAGGAGCACGAGCGCAGCGGCGAGCGCACCGCCTGTTCCCAGACCGAACGCCGGCAGCCAGCAGAAGCCTCGCCGCCTGGCAATGAATACAAGCGCAAAGCAACCGAAGATCAGGGCGACGATGCCGTTCTGCCGGGCGAGCGCGGCCAGCGCGAGACAGGCGAATGCCGCGACCAGAAAAAGCCAGCGCCGGTGGTGCCGCCAATGTACAGCCGCATGCGCGAGAAGCACGAAGCCGGCAATGCCTGCATCGGCAAACAGCACGTCCTTCCAGACGATGCCCTGATAGAGCAAAATTTGCGGCAGCGCGACGCTGAGGGCTGTGATCGCGACGGCCAGCCAGGACGGCCATCGCACAAGCCATAGAACCGAGGCGAAACTGGCGAAGAAAAGCAGCGTATCGAAGAGAACAAACAGCCCGGTGCCGGGAACGACAGAATCAAAAAGGCCGAGCATCCAGGCCATGACCGGCGGATGCCAGGGATTGTAATGCCCCGCACGGCCATCATGCAGCTGCATCACGGAATCATAGGAGAGCTGGCCTGGCCAGTTGAGCAGGAGCGAAACCGCGCAGCCGACCAGAAGCACGGCCATAGCCACGATTCGAGGGACCGAAACCTGTTGGGCGACTTGAGGAGGAATCTCGGTCAAAGGGCTCGCGGGCTTCGACTGGCTCAGCATGAGGGGAGTTTTATTGCCATCGGCGGCTGTGCAAAGCTCAAATCCTTCATCCTATCGAAGGACGCACAGCGCCATTGCAGGTTTTCTCTATCGCAGTCCGTGGCATAGCTACGAAAGCAACAGGAAGAAACCATATCCCGCGGCGGTTTTTTGCCTTGAAATTGTCGTCAAGCGGGCATTACCTCGCGTCGGGCGGGGGATTACACCGGTTTTACTTGCCCTGATACGCCGCGGACCCGAATGAGTGCCCCCCGCGAACGGATTCGGCGAGCGGGTGGGAGCGCGTAGCCTACAGATGATCGACAAGCCGGTCTTTTTCGACGCCAGCGGGCGGCGCGCGACGCGCATGTCGGTCCTTGGCCGGGCGGTGGCCATTCTCACGACGATAATCGGCATCGTCTTCATAGCCAGCCTGATCTTCGAACCCCCTATCGCGCAGCCCAATCTTCCCGGCCGCCTGAGCGCGCTCAACCCGGCAGAACTCGTCCGCCACGCATTCGATCCGGCCATGCTCAACGCGGCAGCGAAGCTGGCCCAGGAGGCCCGTGCCGAGCGGGCTGCGCTGGTCCGGGCCTGGCGCGCCCAGCGTGCAAAACTGGCGCAGGCCCACTCCTCGCCAGCCGCGCTGCGGCCGTTTCCCAACAAACCGCTGACGGTTGGTTTCTATTTGAGTACCGATGAACTCGGCTATCCCGACCTCAAGCGCGAAGTCTCGAAACTCGACTGGTTCGTGCCGGCCTGGATGAATCTGCAGGGCCCGGAAATGCGCCTTGTGCATAGCGTCGACCGCAAGGCCGTGGCGGCGATCGCGCGCACCAAGCCCAATGTGGCGATCCTGCCGCTCGTCCAGAACGCCTCCAACGCAGTATGGAACGGGGGTGGCATGGCGGAGCTCCTCGCCGATCCCCTGCGGCGCCACATTCTGCTGAACGGGATCGTGTCCTATCTGGCGACTAACAAGTTCCAAGGCGCGGTCGTGGATTTCGAGGACCTGCCTTCAGGCGCCTATCCCGATCTGCAGGCATTTCTCGGCGAAATGAAAAAGGCGTTTGCGCCGCACAATTGGTTGATCGTGATTGCCTCACCTTTTGACGACGACAACTGGCCCTACGCGCAATATGCCGGCCTCGTCGATTACACGCTGCTGATGGCCTATGACGAGCACGACGATGGAGATGCTCCAGGCAGCATCGCAAGCGAGACCTGGTACGAAGAAAACCTCGACAAGCGAATGGCGGTGCTTTCACCCACACGCACCATCATCGGCCTCGGCAATTACGGCTATGACTGGTCGGACGGCCATGGCGACGCCATCAGCTTCCAGGATGCCGTGGTTGCAGCGCGCGACTCGCAGGCGCGGATCGTGTTCGATGACGCGACCAACAACCCACATTTTTCCTACATGGAGGACGACAATAGCAAACATGAGGTGTGGTTCCTCGATGCGGTGACGGCGTTCAACCAGATTCACGCGGCCGATCCGTATCAACCGGCGGGCTATGCGATGTGGAAACTCGGCAGCGAGGATCCGTCGGTCTGGACGGTTCTGGGCCGGCATTACGGCGCGCCCGCGCCGGCGGGACTGCTCAAAATCCCGGCGAGCCCGGATGTGGACTTCGAGGGCGAAGGAGAAATCCTGCAGGTCGAAGCGCATCCGACGCCGGGCACCCGCACGCTCGACATCGACAAGGATACGGGCGACATCGACGACGAGAGCTACACAAGGATTCCGACGCCTTACGTGATCCGGCAGATCGGGGCGACGTACAGCAAGAAGCTTGCGCTGACTTTCGACGACGGGCCGGATCCGACGTGGACGCCGCAAATCCTCGACATCCTGAAAGCGAAGCATGTCAAGGCGACGTTCTTCGTGATCGGCGAAAATGCCGAGGCCTATCCGCAGATCGTGCAGCGCGAGGTCGCGGAGGGCCACGACGTCGGCAACCACACTTTCACCCACCCCAATCTTGCCGATACACCCGGACCGGCGGTAGTGCTGGAGCTGAATGCCACGCAGCGACTGTTTCAGGCGCTCACCGGACGTTCGCTGCGCCTGTTCCGGCCGCCCTATCTCGGCGATGCCGAACCTTCGGATGAGTCGGATCTGCGCCCCGTCGAAGTCGCCCAAAGCCTCGGCTACATCACGGTGGGCATGCATGCCGATCCGGTCGATTGGGAACTGCCCGGAGTGCAGGCGATCGTTGCGCGCACACTGGCGGCGGTCCACGTGAAAAATCCCGACCAGCACGCCAACATCATTCTGTTTCACGATGCCGGCGGCGACCGTTCGCAGACCGTGGCGGCGCTGCCCAGGATCATCGATGCGCTTCGGGCGCAGGGTTATCAGTTCGTGCCGGTGGCGGAGCTTGCCGGGCTTTCGCGCAAACAGGCCATGCCCTACCTGCCGCTGACGCCGACGCTGATCATGGACCGCGTTGTGTTTCTGACCTTCAGCTGGGCCGGCCTCATTCTCTATTATTGTTTCATCGCGGCGATCTTCCTCGGCGTGGCGCGCCTGATCGTGTGGTGCGTGCTGGCCCTGTTCAACCGTCCGCGCGAAGCCGAACAATCCGCGCCGCCCGCCGCGTCCTCCTTCAAGGTTTCCGTAATCATTCCGGCCTTCAACGAGGAGAAGGTCATCGCGGCAACGGTCGAGCGCATTCTGGCGAGCGATCATCCCGATCTGAACGTGATCGTCGTCGATGACGGCTCCCATGACACGACGGCGGAGATCGTGGAGCAGGGCTTTGGAAGCGATCCCCGCGTCACCCTCATCCGCATCGCCAATGGCGGCAAGGCCAACGCCCTCAATGTGGGCCTTTCGCACGCGACCGGCGATGTGGTGGTGGCGCTCGATGCCGATACGCAGTTCAACACCGATACGATTTCGCGGCTGGTACGCTGGTTCGTGGATCCGGAAGTCGGCGCCGTTGCGGGCAACGCGAAAGTCGGCAACCGCATCAACACGATCACCCGCTGGCAGGCGCTCGAATATATCGTTTCGCAGAATCTCGAACGCCGCGCGCTCGCCACGCTCGCCACGCTAACGGTGGTGCCGGGTGCCGTCGGCGCCTGGCGCCGGAGCGTCCTGGAACAGCTGGGCGGCTTCACCGCCAGCACTCTGGCGGAAGACCAGGACCTGACCATCGCCGTGCAGCGCGCGGGTTATCGGGTGCTGTTCGATGCCAGCGCCATCGCCTGGACCGAAGCACCCGCAACCATCCGGGGTTTTGCCAAGCAGCGTTTCCGCTGGGCTTTCGGCACGTTGCAATGCCTGTGGAAATACCGCGCGCTCACCTTCAACCCGCGCTACGGCGCGCTCGGGCTTGTCGCGCTGCCCCAAGCCTGGATGTTCCAGATTTTTCTCACTGCGCTCGCGCCGATCGCCGATCTGATGCTCGTCTGGCAGATCCTGTTCCAGACGATCGCCTGGCTCGAACACGGCTCGGAGTTCAGCAATACCAGCCTCGTCACCGTCGGCATCTATTATGCGGTGTTCATGGTGGTGGACCTGCTCGCGGCGCTGTTCGGCTTCTGCATGGAGCGGCGCGAGAACTGGAATCTCACCTGGTGGTTGATGCTGCAGCGCTTCGGCTACCGCCAGATCATGTATTATGTGCTGGTGCGCTCCATCTCCACCGCCATCCGCGGCCGCTTCGTCGGCTGGTCCAAACTCGAGCGCACCGGAACCGTCCAGGTCAATTACGCCCGCAATCTCCCGGCGCATTGAGAGCCAGCGGGACCGCGGGAGTCCCGTGATTCGATCACCCGCACGACCACACCGAACAATTCATCAGTAGCGCTGCTGAACTTGCGCCATTCTGTGCTAAAGATACGATTCGTGTGGAGAGTGACTCGATAATGAACGCGCAGAGAACCAAGCCGCGGGATGCGAAACGCCTGGCGCGCATTGAGTATCTTCGCGTCGAAAACTTTCGCGTATTACGGAATGTCGAGTTGAAGGACATTACGCCGCTCACCGTACTCCTCGGACCGAACGGCAGCGGCAAATCGACGGTCTTTGACGTCTTCGCTTTTCTCTCGGAGTGCTTCGATTCGGGCCTTCGGCGCGCGTGGGATCGCAGGGGGCGGGCGAAGGAGCTGAAGACGCGCGGATCAGATGGACCGCTGGTCATTGAAATCAAATATCGGGAGACCGGCTACCCGCTGATTACATATCATCTTGCGATAGATGAGCGGCAGGGTACCCCGATAGTTTTCGAAGAATGGCTCCATTGGAAGCGTGGAAGCTACGGACGCCCATTTCGCTTCCTGGACTATCGCGAGGGTAATGGTTATGCGGCCAGTGGCGAATTGCCGGATGAGCAGGACAGGCGGGTGCAGACGCCGCTGAAATCACCCGATCTGATCGCGGTAAATGCGCTTGGGCAGTTTGCGGAACATCCGCGCGTGGCTGCGCTTCGCGAGTTCATTACCGGCTGGTATGTCTCTTATTTTTCCGTGGATAATACAAGGGGACAGCCTGAGGCAGGGCCGCAGGAAAGATTGTCACGGACGGGAGACAATCTGGCGAATGTAATCCAGTACCTTGCCGAACAGCACCCGCGCCGGCTCGAACAAATATTTCGCGTCTTGCGGCAGCGGGTACCGCGCATAGAGAAAGTGCTCGCGGAAGCGATGCCCGACGGGCGGCTTCTGCTGACGATCAAGGATGCCCCGTTCGACAATCCCATTCTGGCGCGGTTTGCCTCCGACGGGACGCTGAAGATGCTGGCCTATCTCGTACTTCTCTACGATCCGTCACCGCCGCCGTTCATCGGTATCGAAGAGCCAGAGAATTTTCTGCACCCCCGGCTGCTGCCCGGGTTGGCGGAGGAATGCCGAGGGGCTTCAGGACGCGGCCAGCTTCTGGTGACGACCCATTCACCCTTCTTCATCAATGCCCTGAGGCCTGAAGAAGTTCGCGTGCTGTATCGGGACGAGAACGGCTGCACGCAAGCTGTTTTGGCAGCGGCGATCAGGGGAATACCTCAGTTCATGGATAAGGGCGCGCAACTTGGTCAGCTTTGGCTGGAAGGGCACCTCGGTGTGGGTGACCCGTTGATAAATCAAGGTGCCCCGACCCGCCGGCTGAGGAATGCGGGGTGAAGGCGGAACATCTGGAAATCCTCGTGGAGGAGCCCTCGATGGAAGCATTTCTGCAGGAGCTTTTGCCACGTCTCTTGGCCGATCGGGCCAGCTACCAGACCTATGTGTATCAGGGAAAGCAGGATTTGCTGTCCAAGCTGGAATCACGATTGCACGGTTACGCTGATTGGATTCCGGAGCACTGGCGGATCGTTGTTCTCGTCGACAGGGATGACGATAGCTGCGAAGAGCTCAAGCAAACGATGGAGACTGCCGCAGAGCGGGCGGGACTTGAAACGCGGACACGGGCTGGCGGACCGGTATGGCAGGTCGTGAATCGCATTGCCGTTGAAGAACTCGAAGCTTGGTATTTCGGCGACTGGAACGCTGTCTGCGAGGAATATCCGGACGTACCAGCGGGAATTCCGCGAAAATCGCCGTATCGCGACTGCGACGCCATTGCAGGTGGCACGTGGGAGGCGCTCGAACGCATCTTGCAGCGTGCCGGATACTTCGCTGGAGGACTCAGGAAAATCGAACTGGCACGTGCGATTGGATCGAGAATTGACCCCGGCGCGAACACTTCCGGGAGCTTTTGCACGTTCCGCGATGCATTGCTTGAGGCCGTCGCATGAAGCCGGCCACTGCTTCGGAGAGCCGGCAAATCTTCTCGCGGCTACCGTCAGGTCATGTATTACGTGCTGGTGCGCTCCATCTCCACCGCCATCCGCGGCGGCTTCGTCGGCTGGTCCAAACTCGAGCGCACCGGAACCGTCCAGGTCAATTACGCCCGCAATCTCCCGGCGCATTGACGCAGCGGTCACCCGTCAAGCGTAATTCAGGGCTTGTCCGGCTGCGATGGAGCTTCGCCGGATCGCGGGCGCCGCAGCAGGATGCCGATGCCGATTGCGAGCGGCACCACCGGCCACAGCTTCCAGAGCTGCGAGAGGAACTCGCGCGGCACGAGATTGAAATTCACGGCCATGCCGACGACACCGACCGCGATCAGCACCACAGCTCCGAACCATCCGCTTCTGTTTCTCGAACTCATGCCATCCTCCATGTGGAACAGAGCGAACAAGCTCTTGACGCAGCCGCCATCCCTGCCAAGTTATCGTTCTGTTTTGGTTGATCTAATACCCAAATCAGGTTATCGTCATTTCCCATTATTGTGAAAAGCACGATGACCGGAGCACGCCCCGGGATCGACGGTCCTTATCGCGACATCACGAAACGAATCTAACCCGTCCGCCGCCAAAGGAAATCGCAGCGGCAACATTTCGGCGAAGGGACTCGAAGCGGCGCTGAAAGCCGAGCCCCAGGCTTTGCGTTCCGCCAAACCGCGATTCCGCTCGCGCACGCTCGCTACCGGGCGGCCGTCTCTCCGACGGCCATGGTGAGATCGGGGGACCGGTTGCAAATCAACGCGCCAGGAAGAACGCGCCGTCGTCGTTGGTGTGGTCGATGCGGTAGTTGCGGTAGATCGCCGCCTTTGCGGCCGGAGGCAGCGGAAAGGGGTATGTTTCGTCGAGTTCGATGGCGGAGAAATAATGAGAATCGAGCAGCCGGAGGAAAGGCGCGGGATCGCGCACACCCGCGGCAAACTGCTGGTCGAGATTGAAGACATCGACGGGTTCCTGCTTTGCAGCCCAGTAGCAAAAGGCGAGAGTCTCGCAGATTGCCGGACCTTTTCGCGCGCGAAGAAATGTTATGTCCTTGCCCGCCAGCGATGTTTCATCCTGCAGCGGATGCAGCCAAAAGGAAGAGTCGCGCCAGGCCGGGTTCTGCGATGCAAGCACCACGAACGGGACGAGTGCGGCAAGGGCGAAAGCGCGGCCGACAAGATGGGGAACGGCCGTCTTCTCCTCCAGCAATCTGCCAAGCGCGAGGCCCGCGCCCAATGCAAGTGCGATGTCGCCGTCGAACATTGCATTCACGTCGACGCCCACGCCACCCGCCATGAACGCACCTGCACAGACGGCAAGCGCGGCATAAATGGCAACAAACCAGGCCGACTTGTCTTTGGGATGCCATGCGACAAAGCCAGCAAGCCCGACGAGTGGAACGATCACGAAGGGCAACCACGCCGAAAAACTGCTCGCGAATTGCGCAAATGACCACAGACGCGGCGAAGCGAGACGGCCAAGGAGATCGAAGCCGAAATACAGACGGAATGCCGCGAGACCGCAGAAGGTCAATGCGATGCTGACCGCCGCAAGCCGCAGCCCATTGCGACGATCGAAAAGCGCGAGCCAGAGCACCGTCGCGAGCGGCAGGATAAACAGATTGTGCTTTACAAAGCCGCCGGCAACAAGCAGCAGGGCAGCGGCAAATATGGCCCGCGCCGTGCGCGGTTCGCGAAGTACGAGAACGAGCGCTGCAAGCTGAAACGCGTGGCCGAACAGCTGCGGATCATCCATGCCGACATAACCCGATGTCAGCAAAAGTATCGCGGCGATCAGGACCGCGGAGAATGCCGTGCCTGGCAGATCGCTTCCCAGCCGCCGCGCCGCCAGCGCCGCGAAGCCGCAGACCCCGACAAACGAAACAAGAGAGATGATCCGACCCGCAACGATCTGATCACCCGTGAACAGGCCGAGCAGCCCGACAAGATAGAAGGACAGCGGCGGATAGTTGTTGACCATGAAGCCGCCGGGCGGCGGATAAAGCCCGGCACCTGCCATGACCGCGGCCGCGTGATAGGCATTCCAGCCTTCATCAGGATCGAGCGGAACGTGCAGCGGAATGATGGCAGCCGCGCGGATGATCCCCGCCAGGCAGGCGAGCGCGGCGACGGCGAGCAGCACGGGCAGTATCGGTGCAATCGCGTGATCGAACGCATTCATGCGGCGTTCGCGGCCGGCGGCGCTCATTTGGCGATACAGTTTTCGTCGCGCCGGATTCGATAGAGCGCGAAGAAGCTTCCCGCACGTTCGAGCTCCAGCATGTCCGGTACCGCGCTTCTGTGACCGCCCAGATGTATCACAAGCGCCGTATCGAAACTGCATTGAAAGCGGATCAGATAGGGGAAAACCTTTCGGATATCGGGATCGTCGTTGACGTTGCCCGCGGCGAGATCGTCGAGCTCGGTGATATCGGGCGGCGAGCCTTCCTCCGCGGAGCGGGCGGCAATGTGCTCGACGGCAGGCTGAAGCCGGATCACATGCTGGCCCGCCGTCGTGAACAGAAGCGGCGTGAACGCCCGCCGGTCAATGATCGCGTATTCCGCCATGTGCCAGTAAGGCTGGTCCGACGCGAGGCCCATGGCATCGCCGTCCAACACCGTTACGATTTTCGATCCCTCGGGCAGGGTACGAATTGCCGCGCGGAATTCCGCAAAACGATGATCGTAATAGAACCAATTTCCCGCGAGGCTGGCCGCACAGAATGCGACGATCGCGACCATCGCGCACGCCAGAACAGTCGAGGTCCTGCGCGTGAAACAGAACTCCGAAGAGGCGAAAGCGAGCGCGCCCAGGACAGCCGGCAGGCGCAGATCGATGCCCCAGCCGCCCATCGCCCATTCGGGTACGAGTGCGCTGGCGACCGCGAGAACGACGAGCAGCCATCGCATACGCGGATGAATGAAGAGTTTCCTGCGCCACAGCGCGACTGCGAACAGCGCGGCCAATCCTGCCAGCAGGTACCAGGCCGGCCGGTCGAAACAGAATTGAATGGCAGCGCTCAGGCGGTCGTCCCACGTGTCGAGGAGATTGAACTCCAGAAGCCCGCGCTCGCCGGCCGGCTTGAGAAAAACATAAGCCAGGGCCGCCGGAGCAAACATAACCGCCACGGGCGTGAGCCGGCGTGCGATCCGGGTGAAAGAGCCGCCAGCTGCGGCGATTTCGTAACATCCGATCAGAAGCAGCAGAACGGCCGCAGCAAAGACATGGCAGAAATAGATGACGAGCGCGGCTATTGCGAAGCCGGCGATCTTCAGGGCCTTTCGCTTTCCCTCCGTGGCGATCCAGGCCGCGAACGCACACAGCGCAAGTCCCATTGCGAAGTAATAATTGATGAACCCCCACATCAAATTTGCGTTGTAGGCGAAGACGCTGGCAAACAGCGGCGCAATGCCGATGCGCCGATAGAGCCCCAATTGCACGGCTCCCGCCCCGAGCACCCAGAAAAGGATGCCGCTCGCCAAAAAAAGTGCGGCCGCGCCCGACAAACCGAGCAACGGGACCAGCAGTGGGACTATTACCTCCGCCGCGAGATTGGGCACCAGGGCCCATTGCACGCGGTAGAAATGAGAGAGCAGCGGCAATTTCGCCCCGCCGGTCAGAAGATAGAAGCTTGCAAGATGGGCGGGGTAATCGGGCATTGCAGGCATCGGCACGATGCAGGCCGGCAACGCGAGGAGGACTGCGCAGGCAAGAAGCGCCAGGAGCGGCAACCGCCCGCTTCGCGTCTCGGGCCACGAAAAGGCCGCAAAGCCCTGCTGCAAGAACCCCGGCGAGATCATACGGGCTCTTTTCTGCTGCCCCTGCCAGATTGTCGCAGAATCCATGCCGTCAGTCCGCCTCCCTCAAACTCAGAAGTTCCACCCAGCGGGATCGAATGGGCCGGTTTCCAGCTTTACATAAAGCAGAAGGGTTTCGCCGCCTCGGGCTTTTCGGCTATAGCCGGATGTGTGCTTTGGCAAGCGCGTCGGCGAAGGGTGAGAAAATTGGACGTGGTTGAAATGGCGAAACCGACAATGCGGGTCATCCTTGCGCAGCCGCGCGGTTTCTGCGCAGGCGTGGTTCGCGCCATCGACATCGTGGAACACGCGCTCGAGAAATATGGCGAGCCGGTCTATGTGCGCCACGAAATCGTTCATAACCGGCACGTGGTCGAAGCGCTGAAGCGCAAAGGGGCGCGATTCGTCGAAGAACTCGACGAGGTTCCGCAAGGCGCCGTGACCGTGTTCAGTGCCCATGGCGTGCCCCAAGCCATCGTGCGTGAGGCGGTGCGGCGCGAGCTGCCGGTGCTCGATGCGACTTGCCCGCTGGTCTCCAAGGTGCACGCTCAGGGAAAACGCTACGTTTCCAAGGGCCGCACGTTGATCCTGATAGGCCATGCCGGCCATCCCGAGGTCGAAGGGACGATGGGTCAGGTGGGCGCCCCGGTCCATCTCGTTTCTTCCGAGGCCGATGTGCAAGCACTGAATCTTCCCGATGACGCGCCGCTTGCCTATGTTACCCAGACTACGCTCAGCATCGACGATACGCGCGGCGTCATTGCGGCCCTCAAGCGGCGGTTCAAGGACATCGTGGGGCCCGACACCTCCGATATCTGCTACGCAACGCAGAACCGGCAATCGGCGGTGCGCGAACTGTGCAAGATCGCCGAGACCATTCTGGTGGTCGGCGCAAAGAACAGCTCCAACTCCAACCGCCTGCGTGAGATCGGGCTTGAAGAAGGCGTTCCAAGCTATCTCATCGCTGATGGCAGCGAACTCGATCCCACCTGGGTGGCCGGCAAGCAAACAATCGGCCTCACCGCAGGCGCGTCAGCTCCCGAGAAGCTCGTGCGCGATGTGATCGATGCGCTGCGGGGTCTCGGCGAAGTCGAGGTTTCCGAGATGGCAGGTGTCGAAGAGAAGATCGAATTCCGCCTGCCCGCGGAGCTGAGAAATCGCAAGCGCCAGACAGCGACAGTGGAGCAATGACGTGGGTATACCGCTGAGACAGGCCGTTCGCGTCGGCACGTACGTGATGAAGCAGCATCTGAGGGGGCGGCAGCGCTATCCGCTCGTGTTGATGCTCGAGCCCCTGTTCCGCTGCAACCTCGCCTGCGCGGGCTGCGGCAAGATTGATTATCCCGACGAGATACTGAACCAGCGGCTCAGCTTTGCCGAATGCATGCAGGCAATCGATGAATGCGGTGCGCCGGTTGTCTCCATTGCGGGCGGCGAGCCGCTTCTGCACCGTGAAATGCCGGAGATCGTGCGCGGCTTTCTGGCACGGAAGAAATTCGTCATTCTCTGCACCAATGCACTTCTGCTTGCCAAGAAGATCGACGACTACGAACCGCATCCCGATTTCAACTGGTCGATCCATCTCGATGGCGACAAGGCGATGCATGACAAATCGGTCTGCCTCGCCGGCACCTACGAAAAAGCGGTCGATGCGATAAAACTCGCCAAGTCCAAGGGTTTCCGCGTCACCATCAACTGCACGCTGTTCAGCGATGCCGATCCGGCCCGCGTCGCGTCGTTCTTCGATCAGATGAACGCGATCGGCCTCGACGGCATCACCGTTTCGCCGGGTTACGCTTATGAGCGCGCGCCGGATCAGGAACATTTTCTGAGCCGCGAGCGGACGAAGAATCTCTTCCGTGGTATTTTCTCGCGCGGAAAAGGCGCCAGGAAATGGCCGTTCAGCCAGTCCGCCATGTTTCTCGATTTTCTCGCGGGCAATCAGACCTATCACTGCACGCCATGGGGCAATCCCACGCGCACGGTGTTTGGCTGGCAAAAACCTTGTTATCTGCTCGGCGAGGGCTATGTGCAGACGTTCCGCGAGCTGATGGAGCAAACGGACTGGGACTCTTACGGCGTCGGCAATTACGAAAAATGCGCCAATTGCATGGTGCATTGCGGCTTTGAGGCGACCGCAGTCATCGACAGCGTCAAGCGGCCGCTGACGGCGTTCGGGGTGATGGTGAAGGGCGTTCGGACAGAAGGTCCCATGGCACCGGAAATTCCGCTCGATCGCCAGCGGCCGGCGCAGTTCGTGTTTTCAGCCCATGTCGAGCGCAAGCTTGCCGAGATCCGCGCCCGCAAACCCGCCATCGAGCGCGCGGCAGCAGCGAAGTAAGGCGGCGCGGGTCAGCTTCGCAGCGGCGGCTTCGGCGCTAAGGATTTTGCCTTATCGCGAACAGATAAGGCGACCACCCGGCACGACCGAATTCCTTGCTGGTCTGTAGCGAATTCCGGGCCTTTCCATTGCCTGGTGTGCACCCGGACACGGGCCCGGGCGGCATTCGCCCGATCAGCCGGAGCTGTTGCAGGCGTAAGGGCGAACATTGCTATCAGATTCCCAGTGTTGGCGTGCGTTAAGAATCAAGGTACTATTGATTTTTTTTAGGAGGGGCAGCGCGGCTGCAGGTACGTGATGAACTCAAGCATCTGCGGCATCAATAAATTTCTCGAACGAGACATCGATTTGCTTTTGGCCGAAGAATTGCGCGTAAATCCTGCGTTCGGGCGATGGATGATGGAGCGATTTGGGCTCTCCGACGAGCTGCTGTTTCCGGCGTGCGCCACGGACGTTTCCGTTGTCGAGGATGGCAGCGAAGCTGATGTAGTAGCTACATTCAACAGAACGGATGGGCTTCTCCATCGCCTGCTTGTAGAGAATAAGATAGATGCAATACTCATGCCCGAGCAGCTTGAGCGTTATGTACGAAGGGGCGAAGGCGAGTTGAGGCGCAAAATCGTTTCCGGGTATTCAGTACTCTTCTTCACGCCATCCAGTTACCGTCTCGCCAAAATGCCTAACGGTGTTCGCCAGATCACTTTCCAGGAAGCTGCAACAGTCCTGCACGGCCAGCAGGACCTTCGCGGACAGTATCGAGCGTCGCTATTGACCAAAGCCGTACGTTTGGGATCGCCCGGGGAACGCGATGCACATGTGGCAGCGACCGATCCATACATAAAGGAATGGTGGGACAGAGTTTACGCTATGTTGGAGCGTGAATTTCCGGGATTTTTTGTTCACAAAACGCTCTATCCCCGTAGCGTCTATTTTGCTCCGGAAACCAACGGCCAAGCGCGGTA
>DATJUM010000191.1:0-9225 GCA_035502355.1 Rhizomicrobium sp.
GCGCTCGCCGCCGTCAACCTTGCCCCACACGCGTTCCACGGCGAATGGAACTACACCATCTCACCGATCCGAACCGCACCAAACCGTCGGCACAAAATTGGATGAGTTATTTACGGATGCGGCCTTACGTGAAGCCTGCCAACCACGTTGAAAACCGCATGGATCGTCGCCTCGCAATCAATCAGTCGGGCAAGCGCCAGTGTGTCGTGATCGTGCGTGAGCGCAATGGCAAGTCGCTTCCGGCAGTCTTCAAGTCAGAAGGCGCGGCGCTTTCATGGATCAAGTCCCGCGTTGCCAACGGAACGGTCGAGAGCTCCGACGAAGCTAACGCATGGAACGATCAGCACGGCTGCTTTGAAATGAAGCGCATCAACCACGAACAAGTCTATTCGGCAGACGGTGCCTGCACCAACATGGCGGAGGAATATTTCAGCAGACTCCGCCGCGCCGAAATCGAGCACCATCATCATATCGCGGGCACAATTTGCTCCGCTACGCGCAAGAGAGTTCGTGGTGGGAAGGTAATCGCCGGGTGTCGAATGGCGATCAGACCCGCACGGTCGCAGCCCTCGCCATGCGGCGCGGCTCGTCAATCGATTTTGGCGGATATTGGCAACGTCACAAGGCCGCAGATTGATCCCGAGATGCCTGCCAGCACTCTTTCACACTCCAATCTTCCTCACCATGATCGCGTATAGCATCGAAGAGACGACCTAATTCTTTGGCGCGCCGAGATTGCTTGCGCGGGGCTTCGCGGTCGGCGATGTATTGGCGGAATTCGCCCTTTGTCAGAGTGTCAAGATTCTTTTTGATGTTGCGGGAGGCGCCTGTCTCATCATGCTTGCACAAAGTCAGGGTAAGGGGCACGTCGAAACCTTCAAACAAGTCCGCCTGCACGCTTGAACCTGCACCCCATTTGAGATTGCAAATACTGTTCAACATAGTCGTAAGTCCGAGATACATCAAATCTTCTCTCTCAGCGTGTATGACTTGAGAATGCTTTTCGCGGAGCGCCGCAATTATCTCCGCAGGCGTGGCGCCTTCGCGACCGAGTTTTGACTTGATCTCAATCATCCGCAACCAAGTCTTTGGTGCCCGCTTCTTGCGATTGCTCATAATTCGCTCCGCGAATCAGTCTAGGTGCGGAATCATACTGCAGTCCCGAATGGCAAGTGAGTCGTCGTCGCAGCGGCCTTTCGCTTGGCGACTGGACGTGGCGGCCGCAAGGTGCCATCGTCTGCCCTAACGCGTCCCCCGATTAGGCGGCCGATGGTGTCAGCCTCAGCCCTAGTCGGACGCTTCCCGTATTTGCGAAGGTAGTGGCTGTAGGCGTTCGGACCGTATGTGGCCTCGATGGCCCCCGCTTCGATCCTCAATTCCTGCACCATCTCAAAATCTATGACGCCCGCATTTTCCGACTGGACATGCCGCTGCAAATCGATTCTCCTTGCTCGCGGCAAGGCGAATCGATTCGTTGCGGCGGTCGCAGCCGTCAACGGATGAGACGCACGGGCGCCAACCCGTTGCGAATCAATTCGCAGCCTGAATCCGAAAATCCGCTAGAGCAAGAGTCTTCCCCATCTGGGGAATCTTAGTTCCGCACAAAGGCGCTAATAGCGAACATCGTAGCGATCACTGCCGCGATCATGCTCACCGCGTGAATTCCTATGCCATCTCCTCTGTGGGAGCGTGCCCAAACAATTAGCACTGCCCCCAACAGTACCGCGGCGATGCCAACTGTCCACACGGGCGGAATCAACGTTAAAATGTCCTGTTGGATTGCCATGCTGGCAAGTCCGTAGAGAACGAGGGCGATGCCAACGCCTAACGCTATCGGACCAGAGTACGGCTGTCTTCCGGACGTGGATATGCCTCCCTATCCACAATCGCATTGACTATAATCACGGGATCATCCAACGAGCATCCCGCGTCTTGCTGGTCTTGGCGACGACGCCATCGCGGGCAAAGGCGCCAAGCCGGGAAACGACCATCTTCGTAACCGCCGTGTAGTGCGCCTCTGGAAAGCCCTTGGCGGCCATGATCGCGGCGGCTATCTCGCCAGCCGACAGGGGGATGTTCGCGTCCCGGAGCGCCTCCCGGACCAGCCGGGCAAGTTCGTTATGGCCGAAGTATCGCTTCTTCGGCTTGGCCGGAGCGATGAAGTCCGGGTGATCCGGCGACAGGATGCCGATAGCGGCGTCAAGGTTCACCATCGCGGCCAGAAGCTTCGCCAGCTTCTTTTCCGTGTCGTGGACCTGCTCCGAGATTGCGTCTCGTTTCGCCCGCAGGACCGTCAGGACATGCTCAGCCATGCCGGGAAAATAGGCCGCGCTCCGTTAGATTTCTTGGGGCGTTTGCGCCATGATTCCGCGATTTTATGGGTTCCAATGCACCTGGGGCAACGATAACGCTGGCTCCTCAGCAAAAGTGAGCTTTGTGTTGGAGAGCTATGCGCGTGTCGGACGAACGAGCTGCGATCTTCCGTTACCCCGTCGGGATAAGCCTTATGCAGCTGTTGCCCAGCGTATTAATGGCGACTTTTTTGGCGGGTGCCGCCGTCTTCTTTTTTTATCTCGGCGTGCACACGCAATACCTGTCTGGCGGACGCTCGGCGCGTTTTGGTGCCGTGTTGGCTTTGATAATGTTTGCTGCATTTTCGATCCTCTACGCGCGCACCGGGTAGCATTATTACAAGCGTACCAGACCAATTGGACTCACTATCCAATATATTTTATGTTTATCACTATTAGGAACGGAATGGCGAAAATTGGCGTGGACCGATATAGGACGAATTGAACAACGCCGTTCGTATAGCCTGCTTTTCTATGATTATAAAATAACATACATTGTGTACGATGAGTTGTACAAAATTGAGTTTACATCACGGATTAAAGATTTGCAGCGCTTACTCGATTTAATCAATGTCGCAATTGCGCGTAATAAAATCAAGTGCAGTTTTGTCGATCTTGGGCTCGATACAAGGCGTCGAATATTAGCTATCAAGACTCCATCAGATGAGCGAACAATGCTTTTGCGCCAAGGCATAGTCCATGAAGTATCGAAGCTTACCACGAGTTCGAATTACGGTGTTGGCGCTGATGGGCCGAGGTCATGATCATCGATCAAGTGGTTGAAGGCCAGCGAGAAGCATTGATGCATCGGCTCATAGGCGATCGGCCTTACAAGATCTGGGTCAGACACCGAATTTTCGCGGTACAACTGGTTTTGGCGGTGTCTATGGCTACGGTACCATGTTTGCGGTGATGGCACGCGCCCGATCATGGATTTACAAAAATTAATGCGGCAGCCGCGCGACTCTCGGGCGGTCATCCCGTCTTTCCGAGGGAGTGGTGACCGGGCGAGCGCCTTTGTCCCGGTCCACAGGAGGGAAACTGCGATGTCGGAAATTCTCGATTTTTCCGCGAAATGCTTTGTGGGCTGCGGGCTCGCGCTGGCGATGTTCGGCCCCAGCGCCCACGCCAAGGGCCATGATAAGGTACTCTACAGCTTCTGCTCGCAACAGGATTGCGCCGACGGCTCCGGACCCGAAGGCGGCGTGATTGCGGACAGTGCGGGCAATCTCTACGGCACGACGTCGGTTGGCGGCGCAAACGGGGGCGGCAGCGTCTTCGAAATTGCGCCGGACGGCACCTACAGCGTGCTTTATTCCTTTTGCTCCCGGTCCAGCTGCGCCGACGGGGAAAATCCGTCCGGCAGCCTGACCATGGACGGTTCCGGCAATCTCTACGGCGCCACGACTTTTGGCGGCACGAGGGGCGCCGGCGTAGTATTCGAACTGGCCGCGAACGGCACAGAGACGGTGCTGTACACCTTCTGCCTCAAGAATACGTGCCGCAATGGCGCGAATCCCGCTTCCGGCGTGATCATCGACGGTTCCGGCGACCTATATGGCACGACAACAGATGGCGGCAATGGCAGCGGCACCGTGTTCAGGCTCGCCGCGAGCGGCGGAGAAAAGGTGTTGTACAAATTCAGAGCCGGCAATGACGGTTTCTCGCCGAGCAGCCTTGTCATGGATGACGCCGGCAATCTCTACGGCACGGCGCAGGGTGGCGGTCCGAACGGGGCCGGCGACGTTTTCGAGGTTACGCCGAACGGCGCCTACAAGCAGCTCTATGACTTTTGCATCCAGCCCGACTGCGCCGATGGCGCCAACCCCTTGGCCGGCCTGATCCTGGACGGTTCAGGCAATCTATATGGCACGACGAGTGATGGCGGCACGTATGGCCTGGGCACCGTCTTCAAGCTCGCCGCGGACGGCAGCGAGACCGTGCTCTACAGCTTCTGCTCCAGGGGAGATTGCAGCGATGGCGCCTATCCCGCGGCCAACCTGACCATGGACGGTTCGGGCAATCTCTATGGCACAACGCAATATGGCGATGGCCGCGATTGCTACGACATTGACAATGGTTCCTCCTGCGGCGCGGTCTTCAGGCTCGCCCCGAACGGCACCGAAACGGCGCTCTACAGCTTCTGCTCGAAGGCAGCTTGCGCCGACGGTGCGCAACCCGAGGGCAACCTGATCCTGGACAGTTCGGGCAATCTCTATGGCACGACGTATATAGGCGGCACCGGACATTGCGTGGATGGCTGCGGCACGATCTTCAAGCTTGATGCCGGCGGGAGCAAAAGGAAATAGGCAGGCGCATACCGGAACGGGACTCGAGGGATGCGGGGTGACATTCGACGCCTCGCCGAAGTCCAAGCAGGCTGCGACCCGACTATCACAAATCCGGCCATTCCCGTAATTCCGCTGAGCCTGCCGCGTCGCCGAGCGGAACAGCAAATAGAGAAATAACAAACCCAAGCCGCGACCGATTATTTCAGATGAAACAATCGGTCGCAATTCGCAGTATTGCCCGGTCTTGAGCGGGAGAACTCGCGCGTGCATGCGGTCGCTGGACAACCGATGAACATGCAAACCGGTATCGAAGGTTGAGAATTGGGCGAAGGTCCGACGTTCGGATGCTTCCCCGCTCCTACCTCCTCATCACCGCGGCGCCGGTCTGCCGGAGATCGCCGCCCGCCGTCCGATTTTCGTGAGCGTGAGACTATGTCTTCGATTGCCTTGATCTTACCAGGGCGGCCGATGATGCACCTTCGAGGGACAATCCGTAGCCGACTTCCCGCACGATGCGCTCTTTCAACGGCTGAATGAAGTGAATGCGTGTATTCCGGCGCGTCACTTCCGGAGCCTTCAGGTACAAACCGGCCAGTTCCCGGGCGCGCGCAGCAGCGCTGCCGTGCGGTACGACCTCCGCCACGACGCCCCAATCGTAGGCGGTGCGCGCCGGCAGCGGCTGTGGATTGAGCAGGAATGCCTCGGCCCGGCCTGGACCGGCCCGATAACTCCATGTGGTAAAGATCCCGTCGCCCGGCGTAACTCCCACGGCAAAATGGCCGACGTCCTGGAATGTCGCGCTTTCAGCCGCCACGATAACGTTCGCGAGGAGGGCGAAGTCCGAATGGATGTGGGCGCGTCCCTCGATGGCCGCGATCACCGGAACGCGGATGTTCGCAATGTTCTCCAAAGTCTGGACGCCTTCGTCGTGAATTCTGCTCCAGACCCCGGGATCGGCGACATCTCCGAACGATGACCATTCCACGTCCCCGATGAAATTCCCACCCGCGCCTGTAATGATGACAATCTTGTTCGCCCGGTCTTGTCCGATCCTATGAAAGGCATCCACAAATTCGGTGTGCGCCTGCGCGTTCATGACGAATGGTCCGCCGTCGCTGTGGAACTCGGCAACCAGCACACCGCTGTCATCGCGCGACAGTCTCAGATGACGATACGAAACAAAATAGTCAGCTTGGGGCGTTTGCATGGAGGTCTCCTCTGCTAAGGGATTGCCGTGACAGATCTCCCGATATGTGCATTCTACGGGACTCCCAACTCCGTGCCGCCCAGCGCCGCGCGCGTCAGATCCTGCTTGAGCAGGTAGAATGAAGCGGCGAGGAACAGGATGTCCTTCATCAGGAAACCGCCTGTCCGGCGGCGGAACTACGCGCCCTGAACCTGTTTTTCCCGCGCGGGATTGCGCCGTCTCGGCTTCGCGGCGGGGGGCGATTGGGGAGCTTCGGCCGCCGCAATGCGGTCCGCTTCTTCCTTGGCCAGCCGCAGCGCACGCAGCTTGTCGGTGCGCGCGTCGACAGCGGCGCGCTCGCTCTTGATCATTTGGCGCACCAGCGTATCGCGCTGCTCCGAGGCCGCGAAATGTTTCTGGGCCCGGCTGCGCGCGGCGGTGATCTTGTCAGCCATGCGTTGCCCTTTCGGCGGGAACCGGGGCAGCGGAGATTCCGCTGCCCGCTTCCTTTATACGAGTTTGATATTGGCGGCCTTCTCGCCGCGCTTGTCGGGCTGAATCTCGAACGACACGCGCTGCCCCTCGCTGAGGCTGCGCAGTCCCGCTGCTTCGACCGCCGTGGCATGAACAAACACGTCCTTGCCGCCGCCTTCCGGCGCGATGAAGCCAAAGCCCTTTGTGCTGTTGAAGAATTTTACTGTTCCAGTCGTCATTTCTTTCTGTCCTGATCACAATGTTCCCGCGCCCGCGACATGCGGGCACAGGGCAAACCGGTCATCAGGAAGAAGAATTCCGGCTATTTCGTCCAGGCGCAGGGGAGCGACGGGAATTAAAACAGCGCCTTCAGGCTGACGAACGCCGTCTGCTGTGCCCTACATAGACCCATACGGGCAGGTTTACAATGGCCCCGCGACAGCCCGGGTCCAGGGTGTGGTAACCCAGAACCTGCTTGGCGGATCGCCCCGCTTCGGGATCGCCTCGCCGGTCACGCAGGGTCCATGGAACACCCGGTCGCGGCGCAGAATGCATCTGACGGCGTAAGATGAAATGAGTCCGCGCCCGGCGCGAAGGGTGCATGCAACAGCTGACCGGACTCGCCGACCATCCGCCAATTCAGGTCGGAGATGGTTTCGAGCCGGTCGAGATGGGAATTCCGCTCCGATGTCGTGAGGTCGCGGGCGAAGGCGAGAGCGCCGATCCCGTTCAGCACCCCGATTTCCGCGTCCGTGTTGTTTGATCATGGAAATCAGATCATAGATTCTCGCATAGATCGCGACGCCCCCGGCCGGCATGTGATTGAGGGCACCGCTGGCCGGCGCCAATGGCCGGATGTGCCCTATCGCGAGCTCGTCACGCGTGATAATAGTGCGATCTCCCCTCCAGCCCGGCGTCATCGGGGAAATGTCGGATTGGATAATTCACGCTTGGGCCACGACGCCGGCGCCACAGGATATCCCGATGCTTCTCGACCGGCTCAGGGCCTATCTGACCAGGGACGAGCTGGCCCGTATTGTCGCCGAAGCACGGTCGCCGCATCGGCGGATCGATTTGAACAATCTCGGTGCCGCAGGTCCGCTGTGCCTCGCTCTGGAACGCGCAGCGATCGACCAAAAGGTCCCGCGTTCGCCCGAAAAAGTGCCCCGGCGAATTCTTCAGTTCTGGGACCAGGAAGCCATTCCCGAAGACGTGCGCAATTGCATGGCGACGTGGCGGGCCATACCGGGCTTCGAGCATGTCGTCTTCCACGAAGAACCGGCGCGCGATTTCATCCGGTCCGAATATCACCTCCGCCATCTGCAGGCATTCGATCTCTGCAACCATCCTGCGATGAAATCCGACCTGTTCAGACTGGCCTACCTGTACCGACACGGCGGCGTGTACATAGACGTGGATGACGCCTATGCGGGATCGGGTATGGAGCGGCTGTTTCGTGACGACGGTCTGCTCAAATTGAGAACCGCGTCGTTCAAAAAAGATTCATCGATGAATCCGGTCACGATCTACAACAACAATCCGATATTCTGTGCGCCGAAAGACGAAGTAATCGGCAGAGCGCTGGAGAGGGCGACGCAGATCATGCTGACGCTCGGGAAACGGGAGACCTACAACATTCTCATCATTACCGGACCGGTCAACATCAGTCTTGCGCTCTACACAGCCGCCATCGACTGCATTGCCAGGAATACCGATTTGCGGTTCTCGCCGATCATTGGCTGGGACGACATTGCGAGAAAAAACACGGATCTGGAGTATCAGAGGACAAGCAGAAACTGGAGAGTGACAGGGTAACCCTATGGATAAATCGCGCTGTCGGGTTCCCGCCCCCGTCTGCGCGGGAACAAGCTTCCGCGCGAATGTCATTATAAGGGAGGGAGCGTTTCAGTTGGTCGTAACGTTTCCTGATATCGCTACTCCGCGCGCTGGCTGCCGCGGTCCGGCATTTTCGCCTGATCGCCGAAGCCGGTCCAGGCGACGGCTGCACCGGCTTTCGCCGCCGCTTCATCGGGTGGCAGCTTCGCGTCCCATTTCACGCCCAGAAAGCGCTTGCCGGTAACTCCGTCGGACGCGTTCGACGCCAGCCACACCATCGGCGCGGCCATGCAGTCGGCGGGGATCAGCGCCTCGCGGGCGACGCCGGCGCCGTCGGGGATCATGCGCGTGTCGGCGGGGCCGCCGGGAGCGAGAACATTCGCGGTCACGCCGGAGCCGGCGAGATCGCCGGCCATGGTCGAGGTCAGCGCTTCGAGCGCGGCCTTGGAACAGCCGTAAGGGCCGATGCCGCTCGCAAGCATGGTGCTGAGGCTCGTCGTGACATTGACGATGCGGCCCCATTGGCGCGCGCGCATTTCGGGCGTGACGAGCGCGATGAGACGCGCGGCCTGAAACAGATTGATCTCGAAGAACTTCCGGAAATCCGCGTCGGGCACATCCCAGTAGCGCAGCGGATTCTGCCAGAAATCGCTGCGCAAACTGCCGACGCTGACGCCGGCATTGTTGACCAGTACATCGACGCCGCCAAAGGCGCGATGCGCGGCGTCGATGACGGAATCGACTTCGTTCGGGCTCGCAAGGTTGGCGACATGGATCGCTGTCTGGTCTGCTGTGCCGCCGCTTTGCTCAACTGCCTCTTGAAGCGCCATCCGATCCGTGGCCGTGAACAGGACCTGCGCGCCTTCGCGCACCAATGCTGTCGCCATCGGCCTCCCGAGGCCGCGCGCCGCGCCTGTAACAACGATTCGTTTTCCAGCCAGAAGTCCGCTCATTGGATGCTGCGCCCGATCGCCATGCGGTGAATCTCCGACGTGCCGAGCAGGATGCGATGCACGCGCGCCTGAGTCCACAATTGCGAGATCGGCATCTCATGCGCATAGCCCATGCCGCCGTGAAGCTGCAGGCA
>DATJUM010000192.1:0-28449 GCA_035502355.1 Rhizomicrobium sp.
ACGTCTCCTCGATGAAACCTCGCTGTTCCTGCATCGCGTGGTCACCGACCTGCCGCCCGAGATGCAGCGCATGCTCGACCGGCTGAACAGCTCAGACGAAGATCTGGCGGGGCGCACGGTGCTTCTGGTCGACGACGACGCGCGCAACATCTTCGCCCTGTCGAGCGTGCTCGAGCGGCGCGGAATGCGCGTGCTCACCGCGACGACCGGCAAGGAAGCCATCCAGCTGGTGGAATCCACACCCGCGCTTGCCATCGTGCTGATGGACATCATGATGCCCGAAATGGACGGCTATCAAACCATCCAGACGATTCGCCAGAATCCCTCGTTCCGGCGCTTGCCCATTGTTGCGCTCACCGCCAAGGCGATGAAAGGCGACCGCGAGAAATGCCTCGAAGCCGGGGCTTCAGACTATCTCGCGAAGCCCGTAAATACCGAGCAGCTGCTTTCGGCGCTTCGCATGTGGCTGCACAGGTGATGGCGGTAGTGATGTTGCTGTTCGGCGCGTTTATTCCTCGTTCCGCGAGTCCCACTCAGCCACGCCGGAGCGAAGGACAGCTCGGGTCTCTCACCCCTCTGCCACGAGGGGAGAGGGGACGTTCCGTCCCTTGCATTTCCAGTTGCCGGTGCAGCGCTCCGTATTCCCCTCTCCGCTCGTGGGAGAGGGATGCCGGTACGAACGGCGAATTCTGTTTCGGCGCGGGTGAGGGGGCAGCCGAAGCGTTGGAATTAGTCCATGCGTGCTAATCACGAGAAGCTCAATATTCTGCTGGTGGACGATCAGCCTTCGAAGCTCCTGAGCTACGAAGTGATGCTGGACGAACTTCACGAGAACCTGATCAAGGCCTCTTCGGCGCGGGAAGCGCTCGAGCAGCTTCTCAGGCACGAGATCGCCATCATTCTCATCGACGTCTGCATGCCCGAACAGGATGGCTTCGAGCTGGCCGCCATGATCCGGGAGCATCCGCGTTACCAAAAGATCGCCATCATCTTCATCTCGGCCATTCATCTGGCGGAAGTCGATCATCTCCGCGGCTATCAGATGGGCGCCGTGGACTACATGCCGGTGCCCGTGATCCCGGAAGTGCTGCGGGCGAAGGTGAAGGTGTTTGCCGAGCTTTATCGCAAGTCCAAGCTGCTCGAAAACCTCAACGCGCAATTGGAGCAACGGGTGGCCGAGCGCACGGCCGAACTCGCCGCCTCCAACGCCCAGCTCATCGCAAGCGAACAACGCCGCAACATGGCGCTCTCGGCCGGCAATATGGGCTCCTGGGACTGGAACAGCGCGGATGGAAGCTGCCTCGTCGATGAGGGGCTTTGCCGCATTCTGGGCGTGGAGCGCAGCGGGTTTGTGCCTGCACTCGAGAACATCCGCCCGCTGATTCATCCGGAGGACTGGCGGCGTCTCATTACGGCCTGGACCCAGGCGACGCCGGCGCAGACGTCCTGGCGCACCGAATTTCGCGTCGTCAGGTCCGACGGAGAGCTGCGGTGGTGTGTCGGCACGGCTGCCGCGAGCTATGATGAAAGCGGAAAACTTGCGCGCCTGAGCGGCGTCGCCGCCGACATCACCGAGCGCAAGCGCGCCGAAGACCACCAGATGCTGCTCGCGCGCGAAGTCGATCACCGCGCCAAGAATTCGCTTGCGGTGGTGCAATCCATCATTCGCCTTACACGGGCCGACAACATCAAGGACTATCAGTCGCGAGTCGAAGGACGCATCCAGGCTCTGTCACGCGTCCACAGCCTTCTGGCGCATTCGCGCTGGGAAGGCGCGGAAGTGCATACGCTGGTGCAGGAAGAACTCACGCCGTATCAGATGGGCGGCGCCGAAAACATCGCCATCTCCGGTCCAAAGGTTTCCGTGACGCCGGCGGTGGCGCAGACGCTGGCGCTCGCGCTGCACGAACTTGCGACCAATGCCGCCAAATATGGCGCGCTGTCGGCCGACCAGGGACGCGTTGAGCTCTGCTGGCAGGTGGTCGGCGCCACGCTCGTCCTGACCTGGCGGGAAACGGGCGGCCCGCCTGCTGCCGCGCCGCAACGCACAGGCCTCGGGCTGCAAATGATCCTTTCGGGCGCAAAGGGCCAAATCGGCGGCCAGGCCAATTTCGACTGGCAACAGGGCGGGCTCGTCTGCACGCTCGCACTGCCCTGCGCGGAAGCGCGCAACCTCGCCCGCCGGGGTATTGGCGGCAAGCCAACCAGATTGGGTCCGGCAAAGCCGCGCATCCTGGTCGTCGAGGACGAGCCTCTGGTTGCGATGATGCTGTCGGGTTTGCTGGATCAGCTTGGCTGCGTGGCGATCGGCCCTTGCGCGACGCCTTTTGAAGCTTTGTCCGTGCTGCGCGAGACGACGGTGGATGCAGCGCTACTGGACGTCAATCTCGGCGGAGAGACGGTCTATCCCGTTGCCGACGCGCTGGCGCGCATACGCGTACCATTCGCGTTCCTGACGGGCTATAGTGGAGAATCGATCGAACCGCGCTTTGGCGGTGTAGGCAGGCTCGACAAGCCAGTGGGAATGGAGCAACTCGGTGAAACGGTGCGCGCCTTGTGCGCGGTCGCGCCGGGCAACAAGAAACAAATCAAGTCCCTCGGCTGAATTGCGGCGGCTGTTACACCGGTCAGAATCCATGGCAGGCTGCGCGCGCTCTCGCAACATCTGATTGTGTATTCTTGAGGGTCGCGTGCGTGGCGAGATTCGCGCAGGCGGCCGCAACTGTCGAAGGGGTTGCTTTTCCGGCCAGCCAATGAACACGTTCGCTTTCATAGGCGAAAACGGTAACGCCCTTGTCGGCGGGCACGCTATGCACCGGAAAACCACGTTTGCCCCCCGGCGCCCACTGCCGACCTACCCCACCAGATGCAACCGCCTCTCGAGCGTCATGAAACGCGGATCGGAGCGAATCTGGTCGAAGAGAGGATCGACCCTGAGGTAAAGCACCTGGGGCTCGCGAATGTCCGCGGATTTTTCGAGATATGAAAGAGCTGCGTCGCGATCACCGATCGAGGCGTAGCCGAGTGCGATCTGATAGGGCGACGCGTATGCGGCTCCCTTTGCGGCCGCCGCGCGCGCGAGGTTCCGCCGCGCAGCAGAGACATCGCCCCGGCATCCATCTGCAAGAGCGCTCACGAACAGCGCCACCGGCGAAGGAAAGTGCCGGTTCATCCAGTCCGCCTGTGCGTTCGCTTCCATGCAGTCGTTTTGCGTCCTCGCGACCAGGCCGAGCATGACATGGCCGGCGAGGAAATCAGGACTGGAAGCCACGAGCACTTCCATCTGCCGCCGTGCCTCGGCGTAATTCCGCTGGAAGTAGAGGCCGAAGAACTGGTTCACCCGCGGCGATTTTCCGAGCGGATCGAGCTCCAGCGCCGTCTGCAAATGCGCGGTCGCTTCTGCGAATCTGCCACGCGTTGCCAGGCTGCTGCCAAAGCGCTGTTCGGTCGGCGCCTGCCCGCCATCGGCCAGAGCAAGACGGAAGTCCCGCTCCGCCTCCGGCCAATTCCAGTCGTGCCAATAGGTTATCGACGCGAGCAATCCGCGCGCATCGCCGAGATGCGGATCGATGGAAAGGGCTTTCGCAAGTGCCGCCTTCTCGCGTGGAACCGATACATCCGGTGCTTCGGCGGTGATTTGCACGAGCGCGGCTTCGGCCTGGGCGATCCCGACATAGGCGCGCGCAAATGATGGGTCTTTCGCAGTCGCAGCCTGGTAAAGACCGAGACTCTGACGGATGGAAGCGGGCGTCTGCTGGGCAAATTGATAGCTCGCCTTGAGATAGAGATCATGTGCCGCCGGATCAATGGTCCGAATCGCGGCCAGACGCGTCCTTTCCTGGGGCGAAAGATCGATCCGCACATCGTCCGCGATGGCCCGGGAAATCCGGCTTTGAACATCAAAAATGTCTTTCACGTCGGCGTTGTAGATTCGCGCCGAGATATGCGTGTCGGTCGCGGCATCGATCAGCTGCGCGATCACGCGGATTCGCTGGCCGTCGCGTACAACGGAGCCCTCGAGAACGTATCGGACGTTCAGCTCGCGGGCGATCACGGGCAGTGGTTTCCGGCTGCCCTTGTACGTCATGGTCGAGGTGCGAGAGATCACGCGAAGCGAGCGAATCTGGGCGAGCTCGGTGACAAGCTCGTCGGTGAAACCGTCTGCGAAATAATCCTGTGCAGCGTCGCCGGAAAGATTTTGCAGGGGCAGAACAGCAATTGAAGGCGATGCCGGGGGCGGCGAAATCCAGAGATCGATGAACCTCGACCGCAGGCCCACAAGAGCGAGCACAACGATCACAAGGCTGACCGCCGTCCAGCCAATCACCGAAGGCTTCAGCTGCCGGCGGTCGGGTTCGAAAGACAATCCGGCGCTCGCCGGCATGGCAGCGGGAGCTCCGGCCAATGCTGTATCAGGTGCCGCCACATCGCGGCGCGAGAGCAGCCACTGGTCGAGTTCGCTCTGATAGGCGAACACGGCGCTGCTCTTCTCTCCCGGCAATCGATGGACCGGCAAGCTCCGTTCGTGTTCCCACCGCTGCACGGAGCGGACGTCACGATCGAGGTAATTCGCGATCGCCTTCCAGGAATCGAGACGCCGCCCCTTGCCTTGCGCGATCTGGTCCGTCACGTCGTTTCCCCGCGGCGAAGGCCAATGTCGCTTCCCGCCGTCTGCCGCCGTCTCCTGCCGTGCCGCGCCGTTTGTTCGACAGTCCCAATTCACGGCACAGGTTTCCCGAACAATCCGGCGGCAATGCACGGGCGATGCCAGAAATTTGGCGTCCGCCGAAGGCGCTGATTTGCTGAATCGGAGGGTTCGGGAACCCCACCGGCCGGGATTTTAGCGGAGCGGATCGGCGGTGGATAGGCCGGCCACAGCTCCGGAGACGAATCTGGTTCAGGCCGCCTCGACTGACGTGGTTATCGGGGCTGGTCCTTGCAGAGGGAGATGATCAATGTTGCGTTCCGTTATCATGCTGTCGGCCGCCTCGGTGGCAGTGGCGATCGCCGGGGGTCACGCCGCGGCGCAGAGCTACAAATTCAAGACCGTCGATATCCCCGGCGAGGAGCAGACCGCGCTTTTTGGCGACGGCGGAGGCACCATCCTCGGCTGGGGAATTTCGCCTTCGGGCGTTACCAATTGTACCCTCATCAGGGGTAAGACCTAACGGTCATCGCCGATCCGAACGGGGTCGCCACCTGGTGCTACAACATCAGCAGCGCGGGCACGGTCGTCGGCTACTATAATACCAGCGACAACGCCGCCGTCGGCTTCACTTACAGCAACGGAAATTTTGCCGATTTCTCGCTGCCCGGCGTCGGGATTGGTCCCGCACCTCTCGGCATTAGTACGTCGGGAAAATACATGACCGGCTACTATTACGACCAGAACGGCAATCCCTGGGGCTTCGTTCTGAAGGACGCGACAAAGGTTACGTCGTTTCAGATATCGGGAATGGCCTATGTTTTCCCGGACGGCATCAACAACCAGGGCGAAATGTCGATCCAGGCCTACGACGAAGACGGCAACCTGCACTGCTTTGAAGGAACGCCCTCGAACTTCGTCGAACTGAATTATCCCGGCACCTACGCCACGAATTGCGAGGCGATCAACAACAACGGCCAGATCGCGGGCTTCTATACGGACTCCAGCGGCGCTCAATACGGCATGACCTACGATCCCGCGACGCAGAACTTCTACTCGATCAATGATCCGGATGCCGCGAACGTCAATCTCCTGGGAATTACAAGCGGCGAGACCCTGTTTGGCTTCTACCAGACGACCAGCGGGGGTCCATGGCAGGGGTTGAAGGCGACCGGCTCGTTCCCCTGAGCCGGGTTTACTTCCCGCACACCATCATCGGGGGATGAGCGATGCTTTCGCTCATCCCGCCCTTGCCTTTGTTTGCCGGATACATCACTCAGCCGTCGGACGCCGGGGCCGGTCGATGTATTTGGCGTATTCGAGGCGGGCGATGGTGCGGTTGTGGACTTCGTCCGGACCATCGGCGAGCCGCAGGGTTCGCAGATTCGCATACATGCGTGCGAGACCGGAATCGGTTGTCACGCCCGCACCGCCCCAGGCCTGGATCGCATCGTCGACAACTTTCAACGCCATGCGCGGCGCCGCCACCTTGATCATCGCGATCTCCGCGCGCGCCGCCTTGTTGCCGACCTTGTCCATCATGTCCGCCGCCTTGAGAGTGAGCAGGCGACACATATCGATCTCGATCCGCGCTTCGGCCACGCGCTGCTCCCAGACAGAGTGATCCGCGATCTTCTTGCCGAATGCTTCGCGCGACAGGAGCCGCGTGACCATCTTCTCCAGCGCACGCTCCGCGGCGCCGATGGTGCGCATGCAGTGGTGGATGCGGCCGGGGCCGAGCCTTCCCTGCGCGATTTCGAATCCGCGGCCTTCGCCGAGAATGATGTTCCCGGCCGGCACCCTCACATTCTCGAACAGGATTTCCCCATGGCCGTGCGGCGCGTCGTCGAAGCCGAAAACCGGCAGCATGCGCTCAATTTTCACACCGGGCGTATCGGATGGCACCAGAATCTGTGATTGCTGGCGATATTTGTCAACGCCCGGGTCCGTCTTGCCCATCACGATCAGAATCTTGCAGCGCGGATCCCCCACGCCGGACGACCACCATTTGCGGCCGTTGATGATGTAATGATCGCCGTCGCGCTCCATGCGCGTCGCAATATTCGTCGCATCGGACGAGGCGACATCCGGCTCTGTCATGATGAAGGCCGAGCGGATTTCCCCCGCGAGAAGCGGCTTCAGCCATTGCTCCTGCTGTGCGGGCGAACCGTAGCGCGAAAGGACCTCCATATTGCCCGTGTCGGGCGCCGAGCAGTTGAAGACTTCGGACGCGAATTTGACGCGTCCCATCATTTCGGCAAGCGGCGCATAATCGAGATTGCTGAGCCCCGCGCCCCACTTCCCGTCGGGCAGAAACAAATTCCACAGGCCCTGCTCTTTCGCCTGCGCCTTGAGCTCTTCCACGATCGGCACGACGATCCAGCGATTGCCCCTACGGGTCGCCTCTTGCATTTGCGCGGCATAGGTTTCTTCCGCGGAATAGACATGGTCGTCCATGAACGCGCCCAGTCGCACCATCCACTCCTTCTGGTGCGGCGAATAATCGAAATCCATGATGGTTCCTCAGCCGGGTTGCCCGCGCAGCTAGGTTTGACAGGCGCCGAGCGGCGCGGCAATCAGGCCACGTGCTCCTGTGGTCCGGATTCGCGCTCATTCTCTGCGGCTTGGGATGCTTCGCCGTCGACCGGCAGGCGGTGCATTTTTTTCATGCGGCCGTTCCGCGGCCGTTCGAGCGCCTGCTGCACGCGACGACCGATTGGGCAAAGGGCGCGCTGTGGCTCACCGCCTCGCTTGTCGCGCTCGCAGCCGCCTGGCTGTTTCAACGGTTGCACGGGCCGAACCCGCTGGCTTCGCGGCTGATGGAGGTCAGCGGCGCATTTCTGGCCAGTCTCGCCGCAGCGAGCGTGATCCTGCATACCATCAAAATCCTGTTCGGCCGTCGGCGTCCCCGGGACGAACTCGAGCTCGACCTTTACGGCTTTCGCCCCTTCACCTTCGATCTGCGCAGCGATTCATTTCCCTCGGGTCACGCGCTCACCATCATCTGCGTTGCCGTCGTGCTCTCGGCGGCCATCCCCGGATTTGCCATACTGTGGTTCGCGGTCGCCACATGGCTCGCACTCACGCGCGCGCTGCTCAACTCGCACTTCCTGAGCGACGTTCTGGTGGGCGCCGGCATTGCGCTGATCGTTACGCGCGAGGTGCTGCTCCAGTTTTTCCCGGCCCTTGCACAGGGCTGGTTCTGATCCATCCGCCCGCGTCGCAGAGGTCGCGACCGGCGAAATCACCGGGCGGCGCTTTGCCGCTTCAGAAACCGCTGTTCGGCCTCGATGCAATTTTGGAAAGAAGGCCGTGCGTACAACGCGGCGATATGGCGGCCCAGCGAAGGCCAGCGCGTCGCGTCGATCGTGACGCCAGAATGGCGGAAATTCACCAGCGCGGAGCCGACTGCAATATCGGCGACCGAGAGCGCATCACCGACCAGAAATGTGCGCCCACTGAGAGTCTTTTCGAGATGGTCGAATATCGGCGGCAGCCTCTCGCTGAGCGTTGCGTCCACCACGGCCTCCTCGCATTCGCCGCCAGTCAACCGCTTCATCACACGTTCGTTGAACAGGCCCGTACCGATAGTCGGCGCAAGGTGCGTGTCGGCATAATCCTGCAGCCATAGCGCCTGTGCGCGCGCGAAGGCGTGGCGCGGATAGAGCGCAGGAACCGGCCATTTCTGCTCGAGATAATCCGCGATGACCCAGGACTCCGGCAGGGTGTTCGGCTCGGGCTGCCCGGTATCGCGCAGGACGGGAATACGCATGAGCGGGCTCATCCGCGCCAGGCCGGGCGTTGGCAGCACCGCCTGTTCCAGCGTGTAATCAAGCGCCTTCTCCGCAAGAATTATCCGCACCTTCCGCACCAGGGGCGAGAGCGCGCTGCCATAGAGGATCAATGCCATCCGCGATCTCCGTCCCGGGCGTCAAACTTTCCCTTCCGGCACCAGAATTCCGATCGACAGCACGAAGCGCTTGCGGTCGCCCACGACCGGCGCGGATTCATGCGGCATGATCGAGGGAAAGAAACACCACAGATCGCGTTCCGCGACGTCGAATTTCTCGCCATCGATGACGGGCTCGCCGCCGGCCAGGGCCTTGGAAAGCATGATGTTCATACGGACATGCAGGCGCCCCGGCGGCGAGATATCCGCATGGCGATGAACGAAACCGCCTGTCGTATTGCAGCCGAGAAAACATTTGTATTGCGGCTCATCCTCATAGTCCGCAATGGAAAACAGCGACACGGCGCGGCGCCTTATCGCCCAGAAGAGCTTCGGCACGACAGGATCGTTTTCCGCGTAGCTCTTGAAATAACGATGCGCCCCGTTGGTGTTGGGCGCGAGATGCCCTGCCGCATATTCGCTCTCCGCCCAGCCGAGCAGATCGGCCTGCTCCACCCAACTAATGAATTCGCGCGCGATCGCCACCTCATGGATATGGGGCAACGGCCGGCACGCGATGGACATGTTCTCAAACTCCCATTGTTCAAGGAAAACGCGGTCCCCTCGCCCATCAGGCTTTTGCCGGGAGATACCGCTCAAGAAAGCTTTGCTCCTTCGCAATGCAGTTTGCCAGAGACGGTCGGTCATGGATTTCGCGCGCAAATCTTGCCAGCTCGGGCCAGCGGGCGACATCGATCTGTTCGCCGCCATGCGCGAAATTCACCAGCATCGCGGCTATGGCGATGTCGGCGATCGAGAATGCGTCGCCGACAAAATATCGGCGCCCGCGAATCGACGCCTCCAGATAATCGAACGCCGACGGCACTTTCTCGGTGAGGGCACCGGTCACGACGCTCTCATCGCATTGCACGCCGCCGAGCCGCCTTACGACGCGCTGGAAGAATACCGGGATGATGCTCTGCATGAGCTGCGTATCGGCATATTCCTCGAACCATAACGCCTTTGCACGCGCAAACGGTTCGGCCGGATAGACCGCGGGTTCTGGCCATTTCGCTTCCAGATATTCACAGATCACCGAAGAATCTGGCAACGTGTTCGGCTCCGGCTGATCGGTGTCGCGCAGGACAGGGATGCGTTTCAACGGGCTGATTTCGCCGAACCATTCCGGCGGATCGAACGGATTGATCTGCTCGATCGAATAATCGAGACCTTTCTCGGCCAGCGCCACCCGCACCTTGCGCACGAAAGGCGAAAGCGAACTGCCATAGACGATCAACGCCATTTTCAACTCCATCTCATTGCTGTCATATTTTGGACTTCATCCGCGCCGCGCGGCGAAAAACGCCCTCAGCAGCGCCGCGCTCTGCTCGGCATGTTCGCCTGAGCACACCTCCGGCCGGTGATGACAGGTCGGCTGCTCGAAGATGCGCGGTCCATGCAGTATCGCGCCGCCTTTGGGATCCGACGCCGCGAACACGATCCGCGCCACCCGCGCCAGGCTCGCCGCGCCGGCACACATCGCGCAGGGCTCGAGCGTCACGTAAAGTATCGTTCCTATCAACCTTTCATTGCCGAGCTTTGTAGAACCCGCGCGCAGCACCAGAATCTCGGCATGCGCGGTGGGATCGCGCCGCTCGACGATGCGGTTGCCATCCTGGGCCAGCACCTGCCCGTCCGCCGCGACCAGCACGGCGCCCACCGGCACCTCCCCACGTTCGCCAGCTGCGCACGCTTGCGCCAGCGCCAGCCTCATCGGATCGGTTTCGATCATCGCTATCCCTGTGCTACGCGCTGTGCCGGTCGGCAAGACCCCATCGCAACGGACCCTCGCAAGTGGCTGAAAATGCTTCCGAAGGCGAGCGCATCGCCAAGCTCATCGCTCGGGCTGGAATCTGTTCGCGGCGCGATGCCGAGAAGCTGATCGCGGAAGGGCGCGTCGCGCTGGACGGCAACCCGGTCAGGGAACCCGGCACGAAGGTCGGCCCGCATCAGGTGATTTCCGTCGACGGCAGACCGGTCGGTGAGCCCGAGCGCACGCGGCTGTGGCGCTATCACAAGCCGGCCGGGCTTGTGACCACACATCGCGACCCCGAAGGCCGGACGACAGTTTTCCAGTCGCTGCCCAAAAGCCTGCCACGCGTTGTTTCGGTCGGCCGCCTCGATGTGAATTCCGAAGGCCTGCTGCTGCTCACAAATGACGGCACCCTCGCCCGCAAACTCGAATTGCCCGCGGCCGGCTGGACGCGCCAATACCGCGTGCGTCTGTTCGGCAAGGTCACGCAATCCGATCTCGACCGGCTCGCCGAAGGCGTCAGGATCGAAGGCGTGAAATACGAGCCGGTCATCGCCGATCTCGAGCGCGCCAAGGGCATGTATGCCTGGGCGAGCGTGCAGCTCAAGGAGGGTAAGAACCGAGAAGTGAAGCGGCTGATGGAACATCTCGGCCTCAAAGTCGCCCGCCTGATCCGCGTCCGCTTCGGCCCATTCCACCTGGGGCAACTCGAACCCGGCCATGTCGATGAAATCCCGGCGAAGCTGTGGAAGACGGAGATTGAAGTGCAGAAGAAAGAAACGAGGCCGATGAATTAGTACATCAACAAAGAACATGCGCGCCAGGGCCGGGCACAAACTGTCGCGTACTGCCCCGCCCTTCCCTTGAGGAGGACGAAATTTGTGACTGGAGCAAAGCAAATTTCGGGCAGGATGGCGGAGAACCCGATGAACTGTAAGGAACCCGGTGCAGCGGAGAGATCACCCCGCCCCGAAATTCTTCTTCTCGCTTCGCTCGAAGAATAATTTCGACCCGCCCTCAAGGGGCGGCCGGGGTGTTCCGCGTCCGTAAAATTACTACGTACACCACAGCCCGGCTAGCGCCAGTTCAACTTCGCGGGGCGATGGCAGGCGGCAGATTCTGGATTTCGCCGCGCGACGCAACTCGGCGGCCGACGGCCAGGGCGCGCTCTCGATGTACCAGCCCAGATGTTTCTTGAATGATCGGAGGCCGAGTTCGTCGCCGTAAAAGCGCAGGCAATCGGAGAGATGGCTGAGCGCGATGGCGAGGCGCTGGGATGGGCCAGGCTCCTCGATGCACGGACCTGCCTCCAACGCACGAGCAAGTTCGGCCGCGATCCAGGGTCGGCCATAGGCGCCACGGCCGATCATGACCGCATCGGCGCCGGAGTGGTTCAAGGCATCGCGCGCCGAGTCCAGATTTGTTATGTCGCCGTTGACGATGACCGGCAATGACGTCGCGCGCTTCACTTCGGCTACGGCACGCCAATCGGCGATGCCACGATAAAATTGCTGCCGCGTGCGGCCGTGAACGGTGATTGCCTTCGCGCCCGCCTGTTCGGCACGGTGCGCAAGTTCGGGCGCGTTGCGGCTCGCATCGTCCCAGCCCAGACGGATTTTCACGGTGACGGTGCATGAAACCGCTTCGACGGCCGCACCGATCAGGCGGACGGCGAGATCGGGATCGCGCATCAGTGCCGCGCCGCATTGCGCGCCGGTCACCACCTTGGCGGGGCATCCCATATTGAGATCGATGATCTGGGCGCCCGCGTCCTCGGCGAGCCGCGCGCCCTGCGCGATCCAATGGGGATCGCGGCCCGCCAGCTGCACGACCATCAGAGGCAACCCGTCGCCTACGGCCGCGCGGCGCACGACATCGGGCCGCCCGCGCGCGAAGCTCTCGCAGGCGACCATTTCGGTCGCGACATAGCTTGCTCCGAGCGCAGACGCGGCGCGCCGGAACGGCAAATCGGAAACGCCCGTCATCGGCGCCATCAACACGCGGCCGGCGATGGTTGCGTTTCCGATGGTGAGGGCCTCAGGCATGGTTTCCAGATGTGGTCACGCCAAACCAGACTCTTGCGCCTGCTCTCGCCTAGATAGAGCGGTCACCTGAATGGAAATCGCACGTCAGAGCTTCCCAGTATATCAGAAATGCTGTATTTTCCACCTCGATAAGGGATGATCGTGGAAATCTCGGATTACCATCCTTCCACTCGTGAATTCGAACCAGGGGGCCGAACATGAAATACAATACCATGACTGTGCTTGCTGCCGTCATCGGCTGCGCATTGGCCTGGCAGATTCCGTCGCCGGCAGCCGCACAGAGGGAGAAGGTCGTTTTGTCGTTCGGCGGCAGAACCGCCCCGTACCCCGTCGCCGGCCTGATTGACGTGCGGGGCATATTATATGGCACGACGGAATACAGCGGCGATGGCAACCGTTCCTGCGGACTGAAAATTGGCGGCTGCGGGATTTTATACTGGCTCGACCCGAAGACCGGCGCTGGAGGGTGGGATGCTTTCTGCGGAGCCTCTTGCGGCGACGGGGCGCGGCCCGAGGCTGCTCTGATCGACGTCAAAGGCATATTGTATGGCACAACCTATGGAGGGGGCATAGGCACGTACAAGCACTGCGGCAAACTCGGCTGCGGCACGGTATATGCGTTCGATCCCGCCACTGATGCGGAGAAAGTCATTTATTCGTTTTGCAGCCAGCAGAAATGCAGAGATGGCATCGGTCCCGTCAGCAACCTGATTTATGCCAGGGGCTTGCTATACGGCACGACGCAGCAAGGCGGCATCGACGACAGCAACTGTTACCGTGGATGTGGCACGGTGTTTGTCCTTGATCCATACTCGGGTATGGAAACTGTCCTCCATTCCTTTTGCAGCCGGAAAAGAAGGAACTGTTTGGACGGCGAACGGCCCTCTGCCGGCCTGATCCGTGTGAAGGACAAACTGTATGGCACAACGTCTGAAGGCGGCGATCACAACTCCGGCACCGTATTCTCGCTCGACCTGAAGACCGGCGCAGAAAAGGTGCTCCACGAGTTTCAGGGTGCCCCTGACGGCGAGGCCCCTCTTGCCGGCCTGGTCGACGTGAATGGCACCCTGTACGGCACAACGGTTCTTGGCGGCGTCGGCAGCTCAGTCTGCCGAAAGTGGGGCTGCGGCACGGTATTCTCGGTTGACCTTACCACCGGAGCGGAAAGCGTCGTTTATTCGTTCTGCAGCCTGCGCGATTGCGCAGATGGATCTTCACCCCAGGCCGGCCTGATCAATGTGAGCGGAATTTTGTACGGCACGGCTGGCGCGGTGTTCTCGCTGAATCCGACGACGGGCGCGGAAACCGTCGTTTATGCGTTTTGCAGCCGACGCGACTGCAAGGACGGCGAAGACCCAGTCGCGGGATTGATCGACGTGCATGGTACGCTGTATGGCACTACAATTTATGGCGGCGACCAGAAGGGTTGTTATCTTCCTTCAGATGCTCGCCTGATCCCGCAGATGCCCGCTCGTCGCCCGAAAACCCGATGCGGTACGGTGTTTGCTATCAAGCACCCCTGAGCGAGATACGGCGCCGGCGGCAACGCTTCCCTGAACGAGGCCGTGGATCATTCGCGCTGTGTCGCGGGAAGCTCGAGTTGCGAGGCTCGACGGCAGGCAGCCGACTCGCCGACACAAATACCGGAAGAATGCCGTGACGCTGCTTTTGGCTGTCCGATTGCGCGACGTGCACTCAGACGCAAGCAAAGGCGACATCCGCACGATTAGCCGGATCTCCTAACAACCCGCGGAGGAAAACGTTGCCGCTGTCACCGTTTCCCGTCGGCTCTCTGAAAGTCAAAATCGAAGGGGGCGGCGGCAGGGTTGGAACCGGCCCTCACAGCGTTGCCGTCGAGCCAGAATACAACGGCCAGTGTAAGCAGAGCACGAGATAAAGCTGTCATGTCCCCGCCCTTGTGAAGCGTACCCGCTACGCCGCCCCCCCCCGGACGTCTATCACGTCGCCATGTCGACGAGCATGAAGCCCTCCTTGCGTGCCGCTTCTGCGAGACGCTCGTCGAACGTAACAAACTCCAGATGGGCCGGACGTCGATCGGCGCCGACGAAGGCGGCGGCAAGCTGCAAGGCGTCGGCCGCACGAAGGGGATGCACGCGCAGGAACCGCAGGGCCGTCTCGCGGACGATTTCGCCGGGCTCTATCTCGAGCCAGTGATCCGCAAGATGGCCGAGCCGTTCGAAAGCCGATCGCGCCGAATCCGCGTCAAGCCCGCCGCCGCGTTCCCGCCGCGTCACGGCGGAAGCACATTCCACCTCGGTCCCCCACCACACCAGCATTTCGGGATCACGATCCGCAAGCGCCAGGGTGCCATCGCTCACGGCTTCGGCGACAATCAACGGCACGATCGCCGAAGCGTCCCAGAATTTCATCGGCCTTCCAGGCGCTCCTCAAGCAGGGTCTCAAGCACCGACGTCCCGTCCCGGGACTGTGGCAGCTCCGTATTGAAGAACGCCCGCGATAGCGGTTTTCGCCGCGGGCGGACCAGCCCCTCGCGAACCAGGCGCGCAATCCTTTCGTCACACCCCGCCGCCACGGGATCCAGACGCGCAACCGGGCGACCGCGATCAAGGATGAGTACGGACGAACCGCTCTTCAGCCCGTCGATCAGCGCGCTTAGATTGTTCTTTGCTTCGGTGATACTGGCCTTCTTCATGGCTCCAGAATAGCTTATTCAATAGAGCTAATCAAGCTTGATCTGTTTCTGCGCGTGCCGTCGATGTGCGGTTCGGCACCGGTGATCGAGCCGGATTGCCTCAAATGCCGGCCCGCATTCCCGGCTAAACATGCTGGCCACCGTTGATGTGCAGCTCGGCGCCGGTGACGTAGCTCGACTGCTCCGTACACAGATAATAGATCGCCTTGGCGACTTCCTCAGGGAATCCGAGCCTGCGCAGCGGGATGGCTTCGACGATCTTCTCCGTCCCGGGCGAGAGGATCGCGGTGTCGATTTCGCCCGGCGCAATCGCATTGACGCGCACGCCGAGCGGTCCGAAATCCGCCGCCATCTCGCGTGTGAGCGCGGCGAGTGCCGCCTTGGTCGTGGCATAGGCCGCGCCGGCGAAGGGATGGACGCGGCTGCCCGCGATCGAAGTGACATTCACGATTGCGCCTTTGGCCGCCGTCAATTCCTCGATCAGACCGCAGGCAAGCGCGATGATCGCAAAGAAATTCACTTCGAAGACCTGACGCCAGACTTCTGCACTGCTGCCCAGCACGCCCAGCCTTTCGCCGCGCGGTCCTTTGGGCGAGATCGCCGCATTGTTGACCAGCGCATGCAGCCGGCCATCCGGCAAACGCTCCCGCATTTCCTCTACGGCGCGCCCAGTGTCACGCGGATCGGCGAGGTCGACCTGGATGTGATCCTCGGGGCCCGCGGCCCAGGGACAATTCTCGGGGAAAGCGTGGCGCGAACAGGTGATGACGCGCCAGCCCGCGCTCGCGAAGCGCTTCACCGTCGCATGCCCGATACCGCGGCTCGCGCCCGTAAGGATGAGCGTGCGCCGCTCTTCATTCAGGGATTTTTCCGGCCGCGGCTGGTTCATGGGCGGTAGTGTAGGCTCCGCTCAGGGAAATTTTCCACCCTTCCCTTCGGGATCGAGGCGATCGGGTCCGGGTTCGTGCATGCGGATGACATTTTTTGGCGCGCGGAGCCGCGGAGAAGAATGTTTGCCGCAAAGCACGAAGAATTATTGCGCGCCGAATGGCGCGCGTCTCCATTCTTCGTGCTCTTTGCGCGCTTTGTGGTTCAAAAAACCTCCGCGCACTCCGCGGCTCCGCGTGCCCCCTTCTCTGACCGCCACGCCGATTGTTTATCGTTTCACGTAAATCAATCGGCCGCCGTTTGGTCGTGTTATTATCTTGTCTTGCCACCGGCGAATTCGCTGATGCGGGCATGCTAGGAACGTGCGAGCGGCGCAGGTTTTTCGACGCCGGCCGGATCCTGATGAATGATCACCTGCGTGTCCGGATAGCCGGCAAGAATATCGGCCTCGACCGCATCACTGATTTCGTGAGCCCGGATCAGGCTGATCGCCGGATCCATCTCGATATGAAGCTGGACGAATTTGGAAATGCCCGCCGCCCGCGTTCGCAGGTCGTGCAGACTGCGGACTTCGGGATGGGCGAGCACGATGGATTTTATGCGCTCGCGGTCTCCGTCCGGCAGTTCGCGATCCATGAGCTGATCACAGCTGCGCTTTCCGACATGCCACGCGCTGGCCGCGAGAACCCCGGCAACGCAGAGCGCCACAACCGGATCGGCCCGGAAAATGCCGAAGCGGCTCGCGAGAAGAATGCCGATCACCACGCCGATATTGGTGCTGAGGTCGCCCAGATAATGCAGACGATCCGCCTGGATGGCGATCGAACCGGTCTGGCGCACGGCAATATGCTGGAAAAGCACGAGTCCGACGACAGCCATGATGGACACCGCCATCACGGCGAGCCCGATTGTGGGGTGATCGATCGGACGCGGCGCCGCGATCCTGCCAATGGATTCCACGACAAGAAACGTCGCCGAGCCGGCGATGAAAGCGCCCTGGGCTAGCCCCGCAAGCGGCTCCGCCTTGCCATGGCCGAAGCGGTGTTCGCGATCGGCGGGCACGAGCGACTGGTTGATCGCGAAAAGATTGATGGTGGACGCAAACAGGTCGAGCGCGGAATCGGCCAGCGAAGACATCATCGCGACGGAACCGGTCAGAATGTAGGCCACGGCTTTCAACAGGATAAGGATCATCGCGACCGCGACCGCGGCGAGCGCGGCCTGCCGCATCAGCCGCGGCTTTTCTCCATCCATTGTGAGGGCCGGGCTCGTCACGGGTAGAGCCGCTCTGTCCGCCATGCTGCATCGGGAGCTTCCCGGCGATAAAGCAGCCGATCGTGCAACCGGAACGGACGATCACGCCAGAATTCGATCTCGAGCGGCGTCACGCGGAAGCCGGACCAATGCGGCGGACGCGGTACTTTGCTGAGCGCGAAGCGGGCGGCGTATTTTGCGATCTCGCGCTCGAACGCAAAGCGCGCCTCCATTGGGCGGGACTGCGCCGAAGCCCAGGCGCCGATCTGGCTGTCCTTGGCCCGGGTCGCGAAATAGGCGTCCGCCTCGGCATCGCTCACGCACATGGCGGGCCCGCGCACACGGACCTGCCGGCGCAACGTCTTCCAGTGAAAGCAGAGCGCCGCGCGCGGATGGGCGAGAAGCGCGCGGCCCTTGGCGCTTTCGAGATTGGTGTAGAACACGAAGCCATGGACGTCCGCCGATTTGAGAAGGACCATGCGGACATCCGGCCAGCCGCGCTCGTCCACGGTTGCGAGCGCCATGGCTTCCGGTTCGTTCGGCTCGGATTTTCCGGCTTCCGCCAGCCAGGCCGCAAAGAGGGCCAACGGATCGGCCCGCGGAGCAATCCCGCCATCGTCCACAGAACCGCCGATTTCGCTCATGGGGGCCGCTTAGCACCTTCGATTTGCGACGAAAAGGCGTAGATCCAGCGTTCGCGCTCCGGCCGGTTGCTACCTATATAGGTGCGCGCCGCCACGCGGCCGGCTGGATAAGGGGCGACGCGGGTGGTGGAATCATCTAGTGGAAAAAGTCTGGAGCCGCGAGCGAAGCGATCATGCGCGATCCCTATGAGGTTTTGGGTGTCTCGAAGAATGCGAGCGAGGCCGACATCAAGAAGGCCTTCCGTTCGCTCGCGAAGAAACACCATCCCGATACCAAGGGCGGCGATGCGGCGGCGCAGAAGCGGTTTCAGGAGATCAGCGCGGCCTATGACATTGTCGGCGACAAGGAAAAACGCGCGAAGTTCGATCAGGGTGAAATAGATGCCAACGGCAATCCGCGCGGCTTCGATCCGGGTCCGCACGGCTTCGGCGGCGGCGGAGACGCCCGCGATTTCCAGTTCCAGTGGCGCAGCGGAGAGGGCGGCGAAGGCGGCATTCGTGCTGAAGACATCTTCTCGGAAATCTTCGGCGGCGGCGGCGGCCGGCGCCGCAGGCGGCAGGCCCGCAAAGGCCAGGACATCGCCCTCGCGGTCACGGTGGGTTTTGAAGAAGCGGCGCGCGGCAGCACAAGGCGGGTGATGCTGCCGGACGGCCAGGAAGTCGATGTGCGCATCCCGGTCGGCGTTCGGGATGGCCAACAGATCCGGCTGCGCGGACGGGGTGGCGCGGGCACGGATTACGGACCGTCCGGAGACGTGCTTTTGACCGTCTCGGTTGCGCCGCATCCCTGGCTTACCCGGGACGGCAATAATCTCAGGATGGATTTGCCGGTGACACTGGGCGAGGCGGTTCTGGGCGGCAAAGTTACGGTGCCCACGCTGACGGGGCCGGTCACGCTGACCGTTCCGGCAAGCTCCAACAGCGGCACCTCGCTCCGCCTGAAGGGCAAGGGAATCCCGTCTCATGGCGGACAACCGGCCGGAGATCTTTATTTGCGCCTCGTGGTTACGCTGCCTGAGCGCCCTGACGCCGCGCTCGAGGAATTCGCGGCCGATTGGCATCCCGATTACGATCCGCGGGCAAAGCTCGGATAGGCCGCGAGCCTTGCTTTCTGCGCCGTTCCGCCCTAGCGGGAAAAGCTTTCGGGCCCGCCATGCGGGGATTTTGACAGGAGCGAATCCAAATGACGGCAGCCAATCTCATGAAAGGCAAGCGGGGCCTGGTCATGGGGGTTGCCAATGAGCGCTCGATTGCTTGGGGCATTGCCCAGGCGTTGCACGCCCAGGGGGCGGAACTGGCTTTCACCTATCAGGGCGAGACGTTTCGCAAGCGTGTGGCGCCGCTCGCCGAACCGCTGCGGCCGGCCGCGCTGATGGACTGTGACGTAACCGACCAGGGCTCGCTCGATGCGGCATTCGATGAACTCAGGCACCGATGGCCGACACTCGACTTCGTCGTCCATGCGATCGCCTTCTCCGACAAGGAGCAACTCAAGGGACGCTACGTCGACACGACGCCCGAAAACTTCGCCGCCACGCTCAATGTCTCCTGTTATTCCTTTACCGCGGTGGCACAGCGTGCCGAGAAGATGATGCCGCATGGCGGCAGCCTTGTGACCCTCACCTATTACGGCGCCGAAAAGGTCATGCCGCATTATAATGTCATGGGTGTGGCCAAGGCGGCGCTCGAGGCGAGCGTGCGCTACATGGCGGAGGACCTCGGCAAGCACGCGATCCGGGTCAACGGGATTTCGGCAGGTCCTATCAAGACGCTGGCCGCGTCGGGCATTGGCGATTTCCGTTACATCCTGAAATGGAACGAGTTGAATGCGCCTCTGCGGCGCACCGTGACCACGGAGGAAGTCGGCAACACCGCTCTTTTCCTGCTGTCCGATCTCGGCCGCGCGGTCACAGGCGAAATCATTCACGTCGATTGCGGTTATCACATCGTCGGCATGAAGGCGGAGGACGCACCAGATATTTCGGTTGCTGTCCGCAACGGCGCTGTAGGCGAGCGAAACGCTTGAGTCACAACAGTTTCGGTCATTTATTTCGTGTCACCACTTTCGGTGAGAGCCACGGGCCGGCGCTCGGCTGCGTGGTGGACGGGTGTCCGCCGGGAATAGCTCTCGAGGAATCGGACATCCAGGCCGATCTCGACCGCCGACGGCCCGGACAATCGCAATATGTAAGTCAGCGCAAGGAGCCCGATCGGGTGCGGATTCTTTCCGGCGTATTTCGCGACGAAAGAATGACCGCACAAATCACGACCGGAACGCCGATAGCGCTCCTGATCGAGAATGTGGATGCGCGCAGCAGGGATTATTCCGATATCCGCGACAAGTTCCGGCCCGGCCATGCCGATTACACGTACTGGGCGAAATATGGGGTGCGCGACTATCGCGGCGGAGGACGTCAATCCGCCCGCGAAACAGCGGCCCGAGTCGCGGCGGGCGCCATTGGCCGAAAAGTGTTGCACGCGCTGTTCGGAGAGGTACGGGTGCGAGGCGCTCTCGTCCAGATGGGCACGCAGCACATCGCGCGCGAGCGCTGGGATTGGGAGGAAACAACACGGAACGCGTTCTTCTGCCCGGACGCCGGCGCTGTCGAGACCTGGGCAAATTACCTCGAAACGCTGCGCAAGAAGGGGTCGTCCTGCGGGGCGGTGATCGAAATCACGGCCGAAGGCATTCCGGCCGGGCTGGGCGCGCCGGTCTATGGAAAGCTCGACGCGGAAATCGCCGCGGCGCTGATGGGTATCAACGCGGTCAAGGGGGTCGAAATCGGAGACGGATTTGCTGCAGCTCTGCTGACAGGCGAGGAGAATTCGGACGAGATGCGCAGCGCGCCCGACGGCACGCCACGATTTCTCTCCAACCACGCCGGCGGCATACTCGGTGGCATTTCGACCGGACAGCCGATCGTTGCGCGTTTCGCGGTGAAGCCGACTTCGTCGATTCTGAAACCGATGCGCACCGTCGATGTGTCAGGAAACGAGACCGAGATTACGACCAAAGGCCGCCACGACCCCTGCGTCGGCATCCGCGCCGTGCCCGTCGGCGAAGCTATGATGGCTTGTGTCCTCGCCGACCATGCCCTTCGCCACCGTGCGCAGATGGGCACATTTCAAATCTGATTTTGTTTCATCGCCATTTCGGGATTTCGTTCGCCGCGTCGGCGCCGAGCCACAATTGCGGTTGTGAAGGCGGTCCCACATGTTCCCGCCTTTCGCGTGCCGCGACACAAATCTGAGCGGCGCGTCCCAGTGCCGCAAAACTGTCGGCGTAAGGCCAGACCGAAAGGACACATTGGTCGAAATAGGGATAACGGTCCGTTTGTCCGCAGCCAAAGGATGTGCGGTCGCGCCGCGCGGCCGTCAGGATCATGCGATTATGTGCCTTGAGCGTGGGCACAAACACGCCAGAGAAACAGGCCGAGAGCACGACCACGGTAGGCCGGTCGCCGCAGCTCGCGTTCAGCATTCTCGCAAGCGTGTACGGCTCCAAGATGGAATTGCCAAGCACGATTCCATCGGGCGATCCGTGCGACGAGAAGTAGACGAGGCATCCCGACTTCGCGCGCCAGGAAATATCCGACAACGCGTCGCGGATGGCATGCGCGGTCGCCGGCGGCCAGCTGCCGGGCCTTGCCGAAAATTCCGCGATATTGTTGCGCGAAAAGCCGAGCGTCTCGAGATCGCGCGTCACGTCGCGCCGCGCATTGTCGAAAATCTCGCTGGGACTTCCGTCGTGTGCATGCCAATCGCCCGACACCACGACCGCCGCCCATTTCGCGTATGGACTCGAGGCGTGGGCGGAATTGTACGCAAGCGAAAGAACGAACACGGCCAGAATTGCCAGCCATCCTTCTCTAAGATGGGTTGGAGAAAGATGCATCGCCTTGTCGATCATTGCATGGCCTTCCTGGAGCGCGCGCGGCGTTTCTTCTCGAATACCCAAATCTTTGTCAGATATGCAATGTCCGTACCGGCAAGCATGAGCCCCGCCGCGTCGAACAGTTCACCGAGGTCGCTGCGCGCGAAGCTTTCATAATAGGGCTCGTGCAGAAGATCCGGAAAGGTGGCAATCAGCCCGTCACAGTGAGGAACGTCGCCGTATTGAATCGTATCGGCAAGCACAAACAGGCCGCCCGGCTTCAAAACTCGCGCAATTTCGCGCGCAACGGCGATCCGCACATGCGGAGGCAGTTCATGGAAGAGATAGATGCTGATTGCGGCATCCACGCTGACGGATGCGAGCGGCATGGCTTCCGCCGGCGCGTTGAGATACCGGACGTTGCGATGCGCGGACAGCAGACGGCGCGCGCGATCGAGGTAAGGGGCGGAAAGATCAAGTGCTGCGACCTTCAACCGGGGCTGCGCCTGTTTCACGAAGGCGAGAAAACGTCCCGTGCCGGCGCCGACATCCAGCAGCGTCGCGCGCGCAGGATTGCGCGAGCGCAGGAAATGCGCGAGCGGCACAAAGGCGCGACGGCGCATGGCATCGGCCGTGCCGGCAAACAGCGCTTCAACCTGGAAGTCATACAGCCGCGCGGATTCGCCGCTCAGATAACCATCGGTCTGGAAGTGGAAATTCTGCCGATAGTAGCGCGGCAGCCCGTCGCCGTGTGCTGCAATATCGTCATAGCCGCGGCGCTTTCGCCGTGCCGCAACCCGCGGAATGTCTTGGAGATAGTAAAGGCTTGCGCGGGCGCGCCGCATTTCATCGACAATGTCGAGCGGAAGCGGATAGAGTCCCGCTTCGGCATTGGCGAGATCCTTCGCGAAGAGTACCCGCATCGCCGTCAAGGTTTCGTGCAAAGTTGGAAATTCATGTCGTGTGATATCGATCGCGCTGAACGCATCGCGTGCGGCCATGCGCGCGACGAGATAATGTGCGCCATAAAATGCCACCCGCGCCGCCTGTACGCCGGCATAGGCCAGTCTTTCCGCCCTGCTCGCCAATTCAATGCCGCTCCAGATGCGCTACAAGTTCAATATGGGAGGACCACAGGAACTGGTCCACCGGACACACCCGGACAATCCGGAACCCCCTGCCGGCCAGAATGCCGGCGTCGCGCGCAAAAGTCTCGGGATTGCACGAGACATAAGTGAGGCGCTCCACGGCCGAATTTGCAAATGCCGCGGCCTGTGCGGCGGCGCCGGCGCGCGGCGGGTCGAGGACAGCCGCGTCGAAACGCGCGAGTTCGGCTGGTTGAAGCGGTTGGCGGAAAAGGTCGCGTGTTTCGGTGGTGATCGGCTTCAGCTTCGGCGCCTTGCGCGCAGCGCCCGACAGCGCCGCAAGCGCCGCCTTGTCGGCGTCCACGGCGTGTACGCTCGCACGCCGTGCCACGGCGAAAGTAAAGGTGCCGCAACCCGCGAACAGGTCCACGATCCGCGAAACGCGCGCCATGGTTTTCGCCACCACATCCTGGAGAACCCGTTCGCCTTCGCGCGTCGGCTGAAGAAACGAATTCGGAGGGATAGCAACTTTGGCATCGGCGAGTTGTAGTGCCGGCTCGCCGAACTGAACGGCGATCTCGTCATTGACCACGATCCGTATGACGTTGTTTCGTTGTCCCCAGTCCGCGAGTATTTGCGGCAGTTCGGGCTTGACCCGGCGCGCCAAGTTCAGGGCGACGTCAATTCCATTGTCGCATTGGGTCAGGCCCAATTCACCCTGCTCGCCGTTCCGAAGCAGCGACGGCAACAGGTCGCGAAACGACAGGATCAGCGACACCAACGCCGGCGCAAGAACAAGACATTCCCGAAGGTCGACAATGGCGTGCGATCGCGCGGCACGAAAACCGATTTCGGCCGTGGCGCCCCGAATGGCAAATGCGAGCGTCGCGCGACGGCGCGTGTGCGAAGAAACTTCCAGCGGCATGTCCACGCGGACATCCTCGAAGCCGTGCCGCGCGAGTGCGCGCACGATCTGTTCGCGTTTCATCTGCGAATAAGCTTCCGCCGGCATGTCTTGAAAGCTGCAGCCGCCGCAGCTGCCGAAATGCACACAAAGCCGGCTCATTTGTTCCGCGCGGCGAGAAGAAATTCGATGTTTCCCGACCCGCCGGGGACGGGACTTTCCATCGTGCCCGCGATTTTCCAGCCGAACGCAGACAGCCATTGCGCCATTCCGGATACGGCCAGCTCGCGCGCTGCTGCATCGCGTACGATTCCACCCTTGCCGATATTTGCCCGGCCGACCTCGAATTGTGGTTTCACCAGCGCGACCAGCCACGCACCGTTGCGCGCGAGCTTCAGCGCCGGCGGTAGTGCAAGTTTCAGGCTGATGAAGCTGACATCGGCGACGATGGCGTCGGCCGGCTCGGCGATCAGTTCCCGCGACAGAGCGCGGACATTACAGCGCTCGATCGGGATGACCCGCGCGTCGCCGCGCAGGGAAGGATGAAGCTGACCGTGCCCCACATCGACAGCATAAACGCGCGCGGCACCACGTTGGAGCAGGAGCTGGGTGAAGCCGCCGGTCGAAGCGCCGAGATCGAGACAGATGGCATCCACAGGAGAAAGGCGGAACCCGTCGAGAGCCGCCGCGAGCTTGAGCGCTCCACGCGAAACATAAGCATGTGCTGGCGAGTAAACGACTTCGGCACCTTCGGGTACCGGGGCCGAAGGTTTCGCAAGTTCCACCCCATCAACGCGCACTTTGCGCGCCTCGATCGCGCGGCGGGCCTCTGTCCTCGAGGCGGCGTAGCCATGCGCGACAAGAAAGACATCCGCGCGGGTGGAATGCGGACGCTTTCGAAAGTTCGGATCGGCAGTCAACGGTCGCTTCTCTGTCCGTCATGACCCGGTTTGCTTGTCCAGGCCATCCAATCTTACACGATGGAACGAAATTGGATCGGCCCGCATGAAGCGGACGATGACGATAACCTTAAGCCGGGGTCGTTCGCCCTCAGGCGCGCTCGCCTGCGACCGCAGCACCTGGCCGGCCAAGCGCAGCGAGCGCGGTTGCCACGATCGATTTTGCATCGAGACCGGCCGCCTCGTACATGCGTTCGGGCGAGTCATGATCGATGAACCGGTCGGGCAGGATCATTGGCCGGAATTTCAATCCCGATTCCAGCAATGCGTCCCAAGCCAGAAACTGCATCACATGCGCACCGAACCCGCCTACTGCACCTTCCTCCACCGTAATGAGGACTTCGTGCTCGCGTGCGAGCCGCCTTATCAGATCCTGATCGAGCGGCTTGGCGAAGCGGGCATCGGCGACGGTCGCCGACAATCCGTAGGCGGACAAACGCTCCGCCGCGGCCAGGCAATCCGCAAGCCGCGTTCCGAGACTCAGAAGCGCAATCGTGGTTCCTTCGCGAACTACGCGTCCTTTGCCGATTTCGAGCGGCGTTCCCGCCGCGGGACGTTCAAGACCCAGTCCTTCGCCGCGCGGATATCGGACGGCAGACGGGCCGTCATCGATCCGGGCTGCCGTGGCGACCATGTGCATGAGCTCGACCTCGTCGGCTGCCGCCATGACGACGAAGCCCGGCAATGTGGCGAGGTAAGTAACGTCGAACGAGCCGGCATGCGTGGGTCCGTCGGCGCCGACGAGCCCCGCCCGGTCCATCGCGAAGCGCACGGGCAGCGACTGGATCGCCACATCATGGACGACCTGATCGTAGGCACGCTGCAAAAAGGTCGAGTAGATCGTCGCAAACGGCTTCATGCCTTCGGCCGCGAGCCCGGCCGCAAAGGTCACGGCGTGCTGCTCGGCAATGCCCACGTCGAAGCAGCGTTTGGGAAAGCGCTTCGCAAAGAGATCGAGGCCGGTCCCCGACGGCATCGCCGCCGTAATGCCGATGATACGCTCGTCCTTCTCCGCTTCTGCTATCAGCGCTTCTGCGAAGACCTTGGTGTAGCTCGGGGCTTTTGCAGCCGACTTGTTCTGCTCGCCGGTCAGCACGTTGAATTTGACAACGCCATGATATTTGTCGGCCGAAGCTTCCGCCGGCGGATAGCCCTTGCCTTTCTGGGTCACGACGTGAACGAGAATGGGGCCGTTCTTTGCGTCGCGGACGTTCTCGAGCACCGGCAGCAGATGATCGAGATTGTGTCCGTCGATCGGTCCTACGTAGTAGAAGCCGAGTTCCTCGAACAGCGTGCCGCCCATGGCAATGCCCCGGGCATATTCCTCCGCCCGTCGCGCCGTCGTTTCCATCTGTTTGGGCAGGAGTTGCGCGAGCTGCTTGCCGACGCGGCGCAGGCCGCGATAGGGCCCGCTCGAAATCAGCTTGGCGAGATAGGCGCTCATCGCGCCGACGGGCGGCGCGATGGACATGTCGTTGTCGTTGAGCACCACAATGAGCCGCGCATTGAGTGCGCCGGCATTGTTCATGGCTTCATAAGCCATGCCGGCGCTCATCGCGCCGTCGCCGATCACGCAGATAACGTTGTGGGTTTCTTTCTTCTGGTCGCGCGCGACTGCGAAACCCAGCCCTGCCGATATGGACGTGGAAGAATGCGCGGCTCCGAAGGGATCGTAGATGCTTTCGCTGCGCTTGGTGAAGCCGGAAAGGCCGCCGCCCTGGCGCAGCGTGCGGATGCGGTCACGCCGTCCGGTGATGATCTTGTGGGGATAAGCCTGGTGGCCGACGTCCCAGACCAGCTTGTCCCGCGGTGTATCAAAGACATGATGCAGCGCGACCGTCAGCTCGACGACGCCAAGGCCCGCCCCAAGATGACCTCCGGTGACCGACACCGCAGCGATCGTCTCCTGCCGCAGCTCATCGGCCAGTTGCTTAAGCTGCGCGCGAGAGAAATCTCGCAGGTCCTGAGGCTCGCGGACGGTATCGAGAAGCGGCGTCTTGGTCGTAACGGTCGTCGCTGGCAAACTCATATCCTTCTCCCGATTACGCCCGCCGCGAGATCGCGAACTCAGCCGCCGCTCGCAGAAGGTCAGCCCTTTCATCAAACAAATCAAGGTGACCGGCGGCCTGCACCGCCAGCGCTTCCGCCTGCGCGCGCGCCCTTTCTGTCCCCAGAACGGAGACAACGGTCGGCTTCCCGCGGCCTGCATCTTTCCCCGCGGCCTTCCCCATTTTGGCCGGGTCACCCTCTGTATCCAGAAGATCATCGGCAATCTGGAACGCGAGACCGAGATCCTGGCCGTAAGCCGATAACGCATTGCGCGCAGGCACGGATGCACGGCCGAGTATCGCTCCGGCCTCACAGCTGAACGTGATCAGAGCGGCAGTCTTCATGCGCTGGAGACGGATTATCTCCGGCAGGCCGGGTGAGGCATGCTCGAAGGCAATGTCCATCATCTGCCCCCCCACCATGCCCGCATGGCCCGCCGCTTGAGCCAGCCTTGCCACCAGCTCGCAGCGGACGAAAGGGTCGCCATGGGCGTCCGGCGCGGCGATGAGACCGAACGCAAGCGTCAGCAGCGCATCCCCGGCGAGAATGGCCGTCGCTTCATCGAAAGCCTTGTGTACCGTCGGCCTCCCGCGCCTGAGGTCATCATCGTCCATGGCCGGCAGATCGTCGTGAACGAGAGAATAGGCGTGGACGCATTCGACCGCTGCCGCGACCCGTCCCAGCGCCCGCCGGTCCACACCGAAAAGCCGCCCGCTCTGCTGGACCAGGAAACCTCGCAACCTCTTGCCCCCGCCGAGCGCGGCATAGCGCATGGCTTCGAGCAAACGCGCCTCGGGCCCGCCGGGAGGCGGTAGAAGCGCATCCAGCGAACTTTCGGTGAACAGGGCGGCTTCGGCCAGCGCCGGTTCGAGCATGCTCAGCAGACTTCGTGATTCGCTCATGAATGGAAATACGTCATCCGCCCGACTGCCCCGCGCATCCCCTCACCGGATTGCGACATTTTTCAGCCCTGCCGGGCCTTCGCCTGCATCGGCCGCGAACCGTTCAGGAAATATCCATCGGCTCCACGCGCTCAGCGCCTTTTGCTCCGGCCACGACTTTCTCAAGCCGGCTCTCTGCCGATTTCAGCTTTTTCTCGCAATGGGCCTTCAAGGCTTGTCCCCGCTCATAAAGGTTAATTGAGTCTTCGAGATCGACTTCCCCCTGCTCCAGTCGCGTCACGATTTGCTCCAGCTCCCGCAGAGCAGCCTCGAAGCTCATCGTTTCAATCGGAGCGGACCCGGCGCCGGAACCTGCTGACATCAACCCCCTCCGGCAGCGACCAGCGCGCTTACATGCGCCGCCGCGGACATTGCAAGCGCCTCAAGGTCATAACCGCCTTCCAGGGCAGAGACAACGCGCCTGCCGCAGACGCCGGCCGCAAGGGCACAGAGTTGCTGGGTCGCCCAATGGAAATCTTCTTCCCTCAGGCGCAGCGACGCCAACGGATCCCGTTCGTGCGCATCGAACCCGGCGGACACAAAAATGAACTGTGGCCCAAAATCCACAAGTGCCGGAAGTATCTGCTTCTCAAAAGCAGCACGAAAAGCCGCGCCACCCGCGCCGGTCGCCAACGGTACGTTCACGATATTGCCCGCTACGCCGCGCTCCGAAGACAGGCCGGTGCCGGGATACAGGGGAAACTGATGGGTGGACGCATAGAACAGATCAGGATTGTCGAAGAAGATATCTTGCGTCCCATTGCCGTGATGCACGTCGAAATCCA
>DATJUM010000193.1:0-3502 GCA_035502355.1 Rhizomicrobium sp.
GATCCGCTGGCTGCGGTATGGGACAGCGAGATCGTGCCGCTGCTGAAGGGGGGACTGTCAGGAATTTCGTGCGCGGCGGGGCGGTTCAATTGATCACGCCATAGCCGTTGTGAAGCGCTCGCCGAAGAGGACGGCGAACTGCGACTTGGCCATGGACCACTCGCGCGGCGGCATGATCCACTCCTTCTCGGAACGGTTCAAGACCAGGAAGAGGAGTTTGGTCGCCGCCTCATCGCTGGGGAAATGGCCCCTGGCCCGAACTGCCCGGCGCAGCTTTGAGTTCAGCGCTTCGATGGCATTCGTGGTGTACAAAATCCGCCGTACGTCGCCGGGGAAGGCATAGAAGGGGATGACCTCGGCCCAGGCGCGCCGCCAGCTCTGGCCGATCGCTGGATATTTCTGGCCCCAGGAGCTCGCCTGGAAGGCGCTGAGCGCGGCCTCACCGGCCGCGGCATCGACGGCGCGGTAGATGCCCTTCAGCGCGGCCGCCACAGCTTTGCGGTCTTTCCAGGAGACGAAGTCGAGGCTGTGGCGCAACAGGTGGACGATGCAGGTCTGCACTGTCGCTTGTGGAAACACGGCGGCGATGGCCTCGGGGAAGCCTTTGAGGCCGTCGACGACGGCGATCAGCACGTCCTCGACGCCGCGGTTTTTCAGCTCGTTCATGACGCGCAGCCAGAACTTGGCGCCCTCGTTCTGTTCGAGCCACAGCCCGAGGATTTCCTTGCTGCCGTCGGCGCGCACCCCGAGTGCAATATGGACCGCCTTGTTGCGCACGGTCCCTTCGTCACGGATTTTGACCCGCAGCGCGTCGAAGAAAATCAAGGGGTAGGCGGCTTCCAGCGGGCGCGCCTGCCAGGCGGCGACTTCCTCGAGCACCGCGTCGGTCACGGCGCTGATCAAGTCCGGCGAGACCTCGATGCCATAGAGATCGCGCAGATGGCCGACGATCTCGCGGGTGCTCATGCCGCGCGCGTACATCGAGATGATCTTGTCGTCGAACCCCGGAAAGCGGCGCTGGTACTTGGTGATCAGCTGCGGGTCGAAGCGCGCCTGGCGGTCGCGCGGCACCGCCAGCTCGATCTGCCCGGTGTCGGTGAGAACCGTCTTCTTGCCATAGCCATTTCGCCGGTTGCCCGGCTCCTCGCCGGCCAGATGGTGGTCCATCTCGGCGTTGAGAACCCGTTCGGCCAGCGCCTTCTTCAAATCGTCGATCAGCCCGTTGGGTTCGAAAGCTGTCTTGGGATCAGCACCGGCCAGTAGCTGATCCAGGACGACATCGGGAATGCGAGGTTCTTTGCGTCGCGGCATCGTCGGGCTCCTTTGCTCCAATCATGCCCAACCTCCGCACGAAATTCCTGACAGTCCCCCGACGAGACGACGGCGCCGGTGCTCGATCCCGGCCGCGGTCGCACAAAGAAACGATACTTCTGGGCGCTCGCCCGCGATGATCGACCGTGGCAGGGCGGCACGCCGCCGGCGGTGATCTACAGCTACGCGCCGGGACGCGGCGGCAAGCACGCCGCGGCGCTGCTCGCCGGCTATTCCGGCGTCTTGCAGACCGACGCCTATGGGGCTTACCGCGCCCTCGCCGACCCAAAGCGCCCCGGCGGGCCGGTGACGCTGGCATTTTGTTGGGCACATTGGCGGCGGCAATGGGTCGACATCGCCCGCTCGCCGCCGGCGCCGATCGCCAGTGAGGCGTTGACGCGGATCGCCGAGTTCTACCGGATCGAAACCGAGATCCGCGGCAAGAGCGCCGATGAGCGCCGCGCGGTGCGGCAGCAAAAAACCAGGCCGCTCGTCGCCGCCTTGAAAACCTGGATCGAGCAAATCCTGGCGCAGGTTCCCACCGCCTCCTCGATCGCAGAGACAATCCGCTACGGCCTCAACCAATGGCACGGGCTGGTGCGTTTCCTCGACGACGGCCACATCGAGATCGACTCCAACACGGTCGAGCGCAGCATGCGTCCGGTCGCCCTCACGAGAAAAATTGCCCTCTTCGCCGGCAGCGATGAGGGCGCGGAAAACTGGGCGATGCTCGCCTCGCTGATCGAGACCTGCAAGCTCCACGGCGTCAATCCCGAAGCCTACTTCACCGACGTCCTGACCAGGCTCGTCAACAACTGGCCCAACCGCCGCCTCGCCGAACTGCTGCCCTGGGCCTGGACTGCCGACCAGCACTGATCCTGCTCGCGTCCACCGCCACGGCCTTCAGGCACCGCTTACCGTCGAGCCGGTGTTCGGCCAGATCAAACAGGCCAGAGGGTTCCGCCAGTTCCTGCTGCGCGGCATCGACAAGGTGAAAGCCGAGTGGGCCCTGATCTGCACCGCCCACAACCTCACCAAGCTCGCCAAGGCCGCCGCATGAAACCGAGCCATACCGCCTGCCTCCGGCGATCCCGCTCAATCTCAACTACTCAGACAGGCTCCTAGTCTAGCGCACAAAATGCGCGAGGCGATGGCGAGCGAGGTCCGACAGACCGCGATCGGCGGCGACGGCAAGAAGGCGGAGATCGACGGCGGCTACTTCGGCGGCTACGTGAAGCCCGCCAACCATCGCGAGAACCGCCGGGACCGGCGCTTGCGGGTCAATCAGTCCGGCAAGCGCAAAGTCGTCGTCGTGATCCGCGAGCGCGACGGCCGCACGTTGCCGGGCGTCTACTGGAGCGAGGTTGAGGCGCTGAACTGGATACGCCGGCAGGTTCCGCCCAGCACGACGCTGTACGCCGACGAGGCCGGGTCATGGAACGACCTGCGTGCCCGGTACACGTTGCATCGGATCAACCATGAAGAAGTCTACAGCCTTGGCGGTGCCGACGAAATCAACACCAATATGGCCGAGAGCTTCTTTAGCCGGCTGCGCCGCGGCGAAATTGGGCACCATCACCACGTCGCTGGCCCCTACCTGCTGCGCTTCGCCCAGGAAGCCGCGTGGCGCGAAGATCATCGCCGCGAGGCGAACGGTTCACAGGTTGACCGAATTGCGCGGCTGGCGATGCAAAACAAGCCAAGCGTCGATTTTTGTGGCTATTGGCAACGGAATGTCAATGTGCAGTAGGTGCTACCGTTATTATATATTCATCTTTATTTTCACTCATAGAAAATGGATGTGAAGGCGGAGGCACCAACATGCCTATTCTTTCGCGCTGCACCGTATATCCATTTGGGATTAAAAATTTCTGTATACCGGTTCCTATTTTTTGGTCGTCCACACTTCCCACTGTTCGTAAGAAGACTTTCTTGTCCTTCGCTGGCATATGTTCTAGTAACTCATTGCCAAGTTGTGGTGTAAATTCTGCGCGCTGTGGAGTGATATTTACTGTGCCGGCTGTTATGCCACCCTGTTGGCCGTATGAATAAGCGCTTCCTGGTCCCTGGTTGAGGGTTGTTGGTGATTGCGCCTCCCCATTGGGCAAAAACGCAACTCCGACGGATGCGCCGAGAAGCAGCACACCCCCGGCGAACAAGCTCCAAGCGAGCTTGCGATTAATCTGTGGGA
>DATJUM010000194.1:0-90800 GCA_035502355.1 Rhizomicrobium sp.
GCGCTGGACGATGCCAGTCGTGTGATTTTGCCCTACCCTTATTGGCATCAGCGGCAATTCCGCCAAAGAAATCCTTTCCCCACCGAGGTTTAATGGTGGGGAAAGGTTCGGGGTCTTGAGACTGCAACATTTTGCTGTAGCTTTGGAATGACGCGCGGGGTGTTTTGATATAATATATCGTCGCGGCTCTCATTTTGAAATATATAGCACAATGGCATAACAATAGATGCAATAAAAATACGAAACTACGAAAAGAGGCAGGCATCTTGGCAAAAGTCGAGAATGTATTGCCGAAGCTTGCGAAAGTCCGAATACCCGGTTAGTGCTTCAATAAAGGACGGGAATGCTTCCGGTCCGCAAAACCTCAGGGGGTTTTCATGAGTAAGACTGTACTTTTGGCCACCGCTGCGGCATTCGCCCTCGTCGCCGGCGGGGCTTCAGCCGCCCAGCGACCGTCGATTGGCGTGTTCGGCGCGAAGATCGCTCCGGTTATCCACCTCGGCAAGAGCAAGGCGAAGGCGCTGTACAACCAGAACAGCAATGTCACCGGTGGCATCGACTCGCAGAATTTCACATCAGGCTCGTTCTCTCCGACCTACAATAGTTCGGGTGCGGATGATTTCGTGGTTCCCAAGAAGGCGGAATGGACTGTTACGGAAGTTGACGCGAGCGGCGTCTATTTCGGTGGATCGGGCCCCGCCACGTCGGAAAACGTCATCTTCTACACGAACAGCAAGAACATGCCCGGCAAAGCCGTGAAGGGCGGTTCCTTCTCGGATCTGAAAGGTACGGACAATTCTGGCTCGTTCTCCATCAGTCTCGGCAAGAAGGGCGTGACACTGAAGTCCGGCACCTACTGGGTCGCCGTCGTCGCGAATTGCTCCTATGTGGGAGGTTGCGGCGAGTGGGGCTGGGCCGAAAATACGAAAATCCACGGCAATCCCGCCATGTGGGAAAACCCGGGCGATGGGTTCGGCACCTGCCCGACCTGGGGTACGTTCGACCAGTGCATCGAGACCAGCGGCGGCAACTTCATCGCCAATGCCGACTTTGCGTTTGAGCTGCTGGGCAAATCGAAGAAATCGAAGTAAGTTTCTTCGCGCATTGCAGTTGCAGGGCGACGAGAGGGCGGCCGTGTGCCGCCCTCTTTGTTTTCTGTGACGCCTCATGCAATGAGGGCGCGTCACCAATTTCGTTCGGACCAAAAATTGAAGGGGAGTCGATCCGTTTCCATGCGTGGCGTTCGTGCCGTCGGCGTTGGAGCGCCACCGGATCCCTTCGCTGAAGCGGCCGCGCGGCTGCGGACGAACCGACCGCTTCGCAAACCGCAACTCCAGCGGATTGCGGCCGCCTTGCGCCGGGCGGAAACGGACCGTGCCGAAGCAAATCTGCGCGACTATCTCGCCCGCTCTCCCGATGACGCGGATGCAACTTACCTGGCCGCTCAACTCGCTCTGCGCCAGGATCGCCGCTATGCCGCGGCGCCGTTGCTCGCACATTGTCTTGAGCTGGCGCCCGACTTCAGCCAGGCACGCTATGAGTACGCGAAACTGCTTCTTGGGCTGCACAGATTCGAATCGGCGGCTGGCGAGATCGATCGGCTGCTGGCATCCGACGCAGGCAATCCGCTGTTTCTGCGGTTGAAAGCGGCCTTGCTGGAGGCAATCGGCGAAGAAGCGCAGTCGCTCGTCATCCGGGAACAGCTGGTCGAGCAAAATCCGGAAAGCGCCGAGTGCTGGCTCGGCCTTGGCGACACGCTACGCGCAGCGAGTCATCAGCCAAAAAGCATCGCCGCCTATCGGCGGGCCATAGCATGCCGTCCGGCCTTTGGACTGGCGTGGTGGAGTCTCGCCAACATGAAGACGTTTCGCTTCGACGAGGCAGATATCTCCGACATGCGCCGCTTGCTGGAAGATGGCACTCTCGCCCAGGAAGACCGCGTGAATCTGTTTTTCGCGCTCGGCAAGGCCCATGAGGATGAAGGGGCCTTTCCCCAATCGTTTGAATGCTATGCCAAGGCAAATGCGGCCCGGCGTCTGCGCGTGGACTATGATTGGGCCGACATCGATTCCGAATTGAAAGTCCAGAAGGCCCTCTACACGCGCGAGTTTCTGGTTAGCCGCCGCGGTGCCGGCTGCCAGGCGAATGACCCTGTTTTCATTCTGGGCCGGCCGCGGTCCGGTTCCACGCTCGTCGAACAGATTCTGTCAAGTCATTCTGCGATCGAGGGAACGGCCGAACTGCCCTATATCGCGGATATCGTCTGGCAAATGCTTGATGGCCGGTGCAAGGCTCGCGGCATCGATTACCCTCAAATCCTCGCTGAACTTCCGCCCGCGGAGTTGGGCGCGCTCGGCGAAGAGTACATGGAGCGCGCGCGAATTCACCGCAAGCTGGGTCGGCCCTTCTTCATCGACAAGGCGCCAGCAAACTATCACCACACCGGGCTCATTCTCATGATTCTCCCGAATGCCAGGATCATCGATGCCCGCCGCAACCCCGCGGCCTGCTGTTTCTCCATGTTCAAGCACAATTACAACGACACGAATCTTCGTCTCAACGAGCTTGGCCGGGTCTATCGCAATTATGTTGAACTCATGGCGCATTTCGACTGCGTCGCACCGAAGCGGATTCATCGCGTGATCTATGAAGAAATGGTCGCCGATCCCGAAGCCGAGATTCGCCGTCTGCTCGACTATCTGGGACTGCCATTCGAGGAGAAATGTCTGCGCTTTCACGAGACGGAACGGGCCGTCCGCACGCCGAGTTCCGAGCAGGTACGAAGGCCCATTTCGAGCGAGGCCGTCGTGCATTGGCGCCATTTCGAACCCTGGCTTCGTCCGCTGCTCGACAGCCTTGGCCCGGTGCTCGACGAATATCCGCGCGTGCCTGAAGAGCTGCATTGACGGAGGCTATGGTGCCGGCCGCCACGTGCGGTTGGAGAAGCAGTATGCGTTGCGCAATCCTCGCCTTCGCGACGCGGCGCGGATTTTCGGTCTTTTCGCAGTATTTTCCGAAAGGCCAGAACAACGCATACCGGCTCACCGATGTCGGGCGGTACTATCGCGATAACGTGAAGCGGATGGCACATTTCGAGCACGTGCTGCCCGGGCGCGTCCATCACGTGTGCTACGAAGATCTCGTCTCACGGCCCGAATCCGAGATCCGCCTCCTGTTCGAATATCTCGAACATCCATTTTGAGAGGCCTGTCTGCAATTTCACGGGACGGAGCGCGCGATCACGACGGTCAGCGCGGAGCAGGGGCGCCAACCGATCTATCGCGATGCGGTCGATTCGACTGAAACGCGGCCGACTACGGCTGTAATTCACTCCGGCGGAGGCGGATCGGGATAACAATCAAGCACTGGACCCAGTGCCGCCTTCAGAGGTCCAAGCCACGGCTCGTAAGGCATCCATTGCGCCATCCCGCTCTTGTAAAGCGGTTGCCGAACCTGTTCCGAGCTCTGGGTTTTCACTGCGCGGGGATTTTCGTGGAATGAGAGACATGCCTCCTCGAACGGAAGCTCGAGATAGGCAAAAAGACGCAAGAGCTCCCCCCGGGGATCGTCTATCAGTCTCTCATAGATGACCCGGTAAACCCGTCCGGGTAGAACGCGGTCGAAGTGATCCATGAGCCGCACGTAATTTGAATAGTCCTTGCCGATATCGGCAAGCCGGAAGGCGAAATTCATGCCGGGGAACTGGCTCCTGAAACAGGACCAGCCGCAATCGAGCGGATGTCTCCGGGCATCGATGATCTTTGCGTTCGGCAGCATCAGCTGGATGAGGCCGACATAGAAGAAATTGCGCAGAGTCTTGTCCGTGAAATAAGGGCGCGTTGTGGTCTTGCTGCGGCCAGCCAGGGCCAGGAACTGCTCTCCCAACGACCGAAAGCCTTCCGCGTCGAGCCGGTTGATGACGCGCGTATAGGCATCTACAAGCCCGCTCTTCAGCACGGCGGCGCCGTTGGCAAACTCATGGACGTTGACGTCGTCCTTCGCGTCGGCGAGCGGCCTCAGCAGGGTCATGTCGAGATCGGCGCGTTCACCAAGGCCCTCGATCATCGAATGGCTGGTGAGGATCTGCTCCAGCAGAGTCGAACCCGAACGCGGCATTCCAACAATGAAGATGGGGCCTTTGGAATCGCAGCCCCAGCCCGCGCGTTCGACGAAGAAACGCGCATCGAAGAAGCGTTTGCAGGCGATCCTGTGCGCGCCAAGCTTGTCGCCGTCGAATTCGATCTGGAGCCGCCGCAGCGCATTACCTTTGGCATAGTTCTCGAAGGATTTGGCGTAGTTCTTTGTGTCGCGATGGGCGGTGCCGAGCGCCAGATGCAATGCAACGCGCTCGTCGGCCGACAGTGCCGGATTGCCGCTCGCCGCCTCCATGCGCTCAATCTCGGCTGGCGTAAATCGATACACTTTCAGGTCGGCAAGGCAGCCCCATGCGGCGGTGCTGGCGGGCGCGAGGGCGAGCGTCCTGTGAAAGGCCGCAATGCATTCTTCCTGGTGACCTTCATCGCGCAGCGCATGGCCGTAGCGCAGCCAGATACTTGCCAGTTCGGGATAATCCTCAGTAAGTTCCCGGCGGCGGGCGAGCGCTTCGCCATAGCGGCCGAGCGCCGTCAGCACGGTCGCCTCCTGGTCGCGAAACAGCAGATTCTTGGGATCCCCGGCGAGAAGCTTTTGGAGTTCGGCGAGTGCCTGCTCCTCTTTGTGCAGCAGGCGAAGAACGATCGCATAGTTGTAGCGGTATCCGGCCATGTCGGGCGCGAGCGCCACGCATTTCGCGAGAAGCTGCTCGGCCTCCTCGAATCGTTTCGCCCGTCGCGCCGCCTCGGCCTTCAGGTTCAGCGCCTCGGGATCCGCGGGTTTTTTCGCCAGATACGCGGTCAGCAGGGAATCGGCTAAGGTAATCTGTTCGCCTGCGAGTGCGTCGGCCGCGTCCCCCAGCCTGCGGTTTCGAAGAGGCGGAAACAGTTTCTCCTTTGCCTCGGCGTACGGCTCACTTCTGTTATTGGCCGCGTTCGGGGGCGCAGCTGCAGCTTTCGCCGGCATTCTTCGCTGTCCTTTACTCGGTCGAATGATTCTTGGAAACGAAGCCGCCGAAAGCTTGCTGGCGCAAACCGGCGACAAAACCCGTGGCCTGCCCGTCGGTACCGCCGACCGGTTGTATTGTCTGCTCGGCCGCGGTCATGCCGGACGCAAATCGCGGAACTCCGGGATAAAGTTCGAGCACGGGTCCCAGCTCCTGTTTCAGCGGATCGAGCCAGCGTTCGTAATTACGCCATTGTCCCGCTCCGCTGTAGAGCGGCCTGTTGACCTGGTCGGCGCTCAGCGTCAGCACCAGGCGCTGGTTTTCGTGAAAACGCAGACAATCCTCTTCGAACGGCAGTCCGACGAAATCGAGCAACCGCCGCACCTCCGTTTCGAAATTCTCTACCAGGGCTTCGTAGAAGATGCGGTGGACACGACCGGGCAAAACCTCGTCGAAATGGGCCATGAGCTCGACGTAATTTGCGTAAAAACGTCCGACATCCGCTAGACCCAGAGAGTAGGAGTGTGCTGACTGGAAATAGTGTTTGAAACAGGAAAAGCAGCAGTCGAGCGGGTGCCGCCGCACATCGATGATCCTGGAATTGGGCAAGGCGAGATGGATCAATCCTATATGGAGATGGTTGCCCGGCATTTTGTCGGTAAAGAAAGTCGTGTCGTAGTGCCGCCGGGCGCCGGTGGTCCTCAGATACTCCTCTCCAATGAGCCGGAACCGCTGGGCGTCAAGTTCCTGAAGCACATACGGGTAGCCGCCGCGAGGATCGCCAGGCCGATCCGGCGCCAGGCGCCGCCCTGCCTCGGTCAGATCGTTCCGTTCGCCGAGCGCCTCGACTTCCGAATGGCTGGAAAGAATCTGTTCCACGAGCGTGGAGCCAGAGCGCGGCATGCCGACAATGAAGATGGGGCCCGTTTGCGTACAACCATATCCCGCTCGCGCATGAAAGAAAGCTGGTGTGAAAAATGCTTTCGAATGGCGCAGATTCAAATTGCTGTTCTCGATGGCCGAGCCGCGCACGCTGCGGAGAATTTCATTACATTTGCGATAATTCTCGAACGAATCGGAGTATTGCTTCAGGTCTTCCAGGGCCTTTCCCAGCACGTAATGAAATCGGGCGCGGTCTTCGGGCGCGAGATCGGTCCGTGCGAGTTGGTCGTAAATCTGCTCGACCAGATTGTCTTCCACCCGGAAGGATTTGATATTGGCGAAACTGATATAGGCGTCCGCGAAGGACGGGAGCATAGTGACGACCTTCGTATACGCTTCTATCGCCTTGTCGCTCCTTGCAGCGTGTAACAGGCGCGCATATTCGAGCCACAGGCCCGGCCTGTCACTGCAGCTCCCAATGAAGGTTTCGAACTGCGCGATGGCGGAATCGAATTGCCGGCTCCACCATAAGGTAAGCGCCTTCAGGGACAGATAGAGCGTATTGGCCGGATCCGATTCGATCAGCGCGTCGATGTGCGGCAGCAAATGGCGAAGATCCTTGTGCGCGATGCACATCGTCACCAAGCGGAAGCGGGCGGCGGTAAAGCCCGGCTCCAGTTCGAGGCAGCGCCGGAGCAGCGGCTCGGATTCGTTCCAGCGCCCGGCTTTTATGCTAACATCCGCAAGGAGCTTCAATGCACCGGCGTCGGTTGGATGTGCCTGCAGCAAATCACGCAAAATCCTTTCCGCCGTCTCGTATTGCTGGCGGAGCAAAGCGGCCTCGGCTTCCTTTGTTTGGATATCGACATCATGCGAATCGCTGCTTACGCTCCGCGGAAAATCGAGCAGATCACCGAGCGCGTACCACGTATCCCGGTCGAGATAGTCGAGATCGATTGCCTTCAGCAGGGCATGAATGGCATTGTCACGATGGTCGAGAAGCATCCAGGCACTGCCCAACTCGTACCACGCCGCGCGCATCTGAGGTTGTGAGTCCGTCAGCGGCTTCAGAACTGCCGTCGCATCGGTGTAGCGTCCCTGTCTTCGAAGCGCCGTCCCGAGCACGCAGGACGCATTCGGATCGGCGGGGTTGATCTTCAGCAGGTTTCTCGCCTGCTTGGCGACAGTTTCCGGATTTCCGTTCAGAAGCCGGCGCGCTGCTTCGGTGGAAAGAAATGGAGTGCCAGCCTGCGCATCGGCCGTTGCACCTGTTATTTTGAAAGATACTGGGTTCGACCAGACCGGGCCGACGTTCCAGCGAAACTGATTATCGCTCAAAATATCCTTTCCTCACTTCTCCGCAGTCATACTGCAAATTCCCGGTCCCGGTCGGGAATTGTTCTGCCTCTACTCGCAATCTGGCGCAAGCGGATACCGGTCCAGAACGACCCCAAGGCCTGCTTTGAGCGGATCGAGCCAGGGCTCATAGGGCATCCATTGGCCGACAGCGTTTGTGTAGAGCGGCGTGCGGACCTGGGCCGTGCTGATCGTTCCGACTGCGCGCCGGCTCTCGTGAAAGCGCAGGCATTGCTCTTCGAGAGGCAGCCCCAGATAGTCGCACAGGCGGCGCAATTCGTTTTCCGGGTCGGCCACAAGCTCTTCGTATATGATCCGATGAACCCGGCCGGGGAGAACCTTGTCGAAATGGCCCATGAGGCGCACGTAGTCTGCATAGACGCTCCCAATATCGGCAAGCCGGGTGGAGAACGGTTGTCCGCCCGGAAAATGACTTCTGAAGATCGACCATCCGCAATCGAGCGGGTGCCGGCGCACATCCACGATTTTCGCGTTCGGAAGAATGAGATGGATCAGTCCGGTATAGCCGAAATTCCGCAATCCTTTGTCGGTGAAGAAGGGGCGTGTGCTGCGCCGCAACCTGCGCGTCTCCGCCAGATAATCTTCACCCAGCGCATGAAAATCGCGCGGGCCGAATTGTTGCAATGCGTGGGGCAAGGTGTCGATCAATCCCTTCCGGAATTCGAACCAGCCGCCGATCCAGAACTCGTGCGCCGGACGTCCGTCGGCGCGCGCCAGTCTCTGGCCAACAATCGTGTCCAGTTCGGCCAATTCACCCAGTCCCTCGATTGTGCTGTGACTAGATAGAATCTGTTCGACGAGGGTCGATCCGGAACGCGGCATTCCTACGATGAAGATCGGCCCGGCCGAAGGCGATCCCCATTCGCTCCGTGTACGGAGAAATTCGGCCGTAAATAGAGTCTCACAATTTCGCCTATGGGCGGCGAGCCGTTCGGGTTCGAACTGAACATTTGCGCGCTGGAGGGCATTCGCCTTGGAATAGTTCTCGAATGCCTTCGCGTGATGTTTTTCGTCGTTATGGGCGTTGCCCAACGCAAAATGCAGATCGGCGCGCTCGGCCGCTGCGATGCCGGGTTGTAGGAGCAATGTCTCCATGGCCGCTATTTCGGCCGCGGTGAAACGGGCGGTCTTGAGATCGGCAAGATGCGTGTAGGCGGCGGCGCATGCAGGCGCGAGCTCAAGTGCCCTTCGGTACGCTGCAATACATGGCCCGGTCTGCCCTACGCTTCTCAGCACATGCCCGAGCTGTAACCACATTTCGGGCAGATGCGGGTAGTCCTCCGCCAGGCCGTGTCTGAGCGCCAGCGCTTCGTCCTGGCGGCCCATCTGCCACAGCAGAGCGGCTTTCTGTTCGCGAAGCAGCGGGTTGCCGGGCTCGCGGAGCAGAACCGTATCGAGCTCTGCGAGGGCTGCTTCAAAGCGCTCGGTCCGGCGAAGGAGAACGGCGTAGTTGAAGCGGTAACCGGCATGGGAAGGGGCCGCGGCCACGCAGCGCGCCATCAGCCGTTCGGCCTCCTCGAAGCGCTTTTTCCGCCTCGCGATATCGGCCATCAGGTTGAGTGCATCGGGATTGTCCGGCTTCTTGTCGAGAACGCGGGCCACAAGCGGCTCGGCGATGTCGATGCGCTCATTGGCCAGCGCATCGGCGGCCTGAGCCAAAATCCGGTTGCGGAGGGGCGAAAACAGCCTGCCGCGGGCCGCTTCAACAGGATCTGGTGCCGGAACAGTGCCCGGCCGGAGGGGGCCTGGCGCCTTGGCGCGCATCAGCAGGCACCGATCCTGGTCAAATTGACGGGAAACATGCGCGGCGAAACTAGGAATGGCGGCGGCCCGATGCAACCCGGGCTTCTTGCCGCGCCGGACGTTCCGGACCGGCGCGGCGCTATACTTTGAAGGCCGATCCGTTAAATTCGCGCCGCTGACGCATCCTGTCGGCCGAAATTTTCGGAGAACACGAATGAAAAAGATCCTGGTCGCACCAGCCGCGATCACCCTTGGCATTGTCGGTTTCACGGCAGGCTGGCAGGCAAGCGCCCAGCCCAAGCCACCTCCCGGCATGATGCAGGTGCGCCAGCCCGAGGGAACGTTTGGCTTCTTTCCGGCCAACCAGCCTGCCAACAGCAACAGGGTTGGCATCTTTGTGGCGCGCCGCTTGCCGGGCAAGCAGCCGGAACTCTATTATTGTTCGACACCCACCGACGCCACGTCCAAGGATGCGGCGGCCTGCAAGCAGATCAACGCTTTTCCGCACTGACTGTGCCTTGCGACCCCGGCCTATGCGGCTGGGGTCTGAGTCTTTGCCCGATCAGCGCGCGGCGCCTTCCGCCATCATCTTGTGGAAGGCCGGACGGTCGGTGATGCGGGCCGTATAGGCCCGGAGCACGGGCGTCTCAGTGATCAGTTTGGCCATCAGCATGAAATTAATCCCGCCGCCGAGCAGAATGTCCACAGCCGAGAACGCGTTGCCCAGGAAATAGTGGCGCACGGCGAGGTGCGCGTTCAGCACTTCCTCGACTTCCGCGGCCGGTGCCCATCCCATCGCGCCGAAAACATGCTTGATCTCGAAGCGGCGGCAGATGAGGGCCGGCTCCATTACGCCCGGCCGGTAGGCGAGCCAGGAGAGATATTCGCCGCGTTTGGGCTCGCCCACGGCTGGCCCCAGTTTCTTTTCGCGATATTTGTCGGTCAGATAGAGCGCGATGGCGCTCGACTCGAAAATCAGTTCATCGCCATCCGTCAGCGCCGGCACCTTGCCGTGCGGATGCGGATTGGCCGGATCGCGTTCGCCAGTTCCGTCCATTTTGCGAAAGCCGACGATCCTCGATTCGTAAGGCACACCCAGTTCCTCGAGCAGCCATACAATGCTCGACGAACGCGTCATGGGGAAGTGATAGAGCGTGATCATGGAGCCTCCTCAGGGAAAGTGCGTTCCTCGCCCGCAGTGGGCGCAGAGTAGAAAATCCGATACACGATTTTTGTGACACTCTGCCACCCGCGTATTTCAATAAAACCGGATCCCCGGTCGCAGCACGATCTGGAATATGGCCAGAACAATCAGAAGCGCGAGCAATGGTGTTGAGAACGAAGGGCTTGTGCGGTCTGTTTGCGTCGCGGATGGTGCGAACCAGGCACCGCATTGAACCCATAGCATTCCGGATATCATCACGATCAGCGGAAGCAGGAGCACTTCGGTCAGATTCCGCGGTTCGCGAAATGGAATGAGCAACAGGACGGAAACGAGCGACGGCAGCATGGCGCTCCGGAATACAAACCCTGCGCGCGCCGTTCCCGTCGCCGTTTCGGCGGATATGGCCATGAGGCGGATGAATTGCCGGACGAGCCGGAATCCGATGACGGCCATGACCACGAAGGCGATCAGCGCTGCTGCCCATCTTTCGCCTGCCGAGAGCCGAAGATATGCCATCGCCATGCCGACATCGTTGCCGGGATTCATCGCGCCGATCACGAATTGGGGCAGGGCAAGATAAAATCCCTGATAGGCCATCCAGAACAGGAACAGCCGCAGCGTGACCGGGCGATCCGCCGAATGCGACAGCAATCCCGTGAAGATCAACCCGATTGCGAGGTCGGCCAACGCGCCGGTTCCCTGAAGAAGGCCCGCAACGGGATTGTCCCCCGTCCAGGTATGATTGTTATGAAACAGTGTCGGGTAAAGGCCGGGCGTCAGTGCCTTCGGAATGACGAGAAAGAATTCCTGCACGAAAAAGGTGAGGTTGAACGCGAGCGTGCAGGTCAGCGCGGAACTTGCGCTCAATCGCCAGTCCCACGAACACCCCTGTGGCCAAGCGATCCCCGTCTTTCGAGTGTCGAGCCAAAGCATTTCCATCAGACGCCGTGATCTCGGACGGTGCCGGCTCGCTTCCCGGTGACGGAATGCAGGCCAATCGCCACGGCGAAGCTCAGCGCGAATCCGCAGAGCAGCAGTGTCTGGTTGAGTGTCAGCGCGAAGACAACAAGAGTGATGCCGATCAGCCAGAGCAGCAACTCGCCAAGGATCGCCTGGCCCCAGCTGGGCGTGCGACCGCTTGCGGGGCAGCGGGCGCGCAGGCTCGGCCAGAAGCGCGGGACCTTGTTCGCATAGGCAATGTAAGCCTGCCCAAGGGTCCGGCGGAGAATTGCTTCTTCACGAAAAATGAGCCGGTACACGAAGACAAACATCGCCGCGCACAGGAATACGAGGCCGGTAGGGTTTGAGAAAATGCCGACGCCAAGGGCGAGCGGAAGGTCTGCAAAGTAAAGCGGATTGCGCGTGTGGCGATAAGGCCCGTCCACGGCCAGCATATCGCTGTGGAGAGTTCTGTCCTTCATCACATCCGCGCCGAGATAGGCCGTGGCCCAGGTGCGGAAAAGCGCGGCAAGAAATACCAGCACCGCGCCGGCAAACAGGATCCCCTGCTGGATGGCCACGCCGCGCGGCGATCCGGTAGGCACAGTTGACGAAATCGTTCTGAGGATCAGTTCCGCAACGCCGCGATGATCGATGGCGTGCAGCGTGAACGCCAGCCCGAAAATCGTGGTGATAATCCAGAACCGCCATTCGAATTCGAATTTGGTCGCCGCCACCGCATTTCCCCCGGCATCACTGCCGCACAAGTCAGCGCCTTCAATAGATTTTCCTGCGAGCCCACTGGAGCGTAAGTACGGCATAGGGCACGAAATCGCCACTGCCTTGTGCGAAACTGTGCAGCACGCGCTCGGACCAGCTGTTGAAATACGACCCCGCGTCAGATGTCACGCCTTCATCGGTCGTGCCGTAAAGATGGCCCATCGTTGAAATATGCTTCAACGATATCGGTCCTGATCACGATCATGACGCATTCTGGCATGATTTCCAGATTTTGGAAAGTACTTTTCCATATTCTGGAATGTCCCGGCGCATGCTTGCTTGGCGGAAACGGGCCCGGGATTTTCCACGGATTTCGCGGCGCGGCTCGACCGCTTGATCGCGGCGCAAACAGGGAAGTCCGCGGACGAAGCAGCCCGCGTCCGCGCCCAACTCTGGCGCCGCAGGATGGTTCATTGTAAACACAATTGTTTTTGCAGGGAGGAAACCGTGTCGGCAGAAAACGTGGCTGTCGTGAAGGGCATCTATGACGCCTTTGCCAGGGGCGATGTCGCGAGCGTGCTGGGCAGAATGAGTTCCGACATTGTCTGGATGGAGGCTGAGAATTTTCCTTATGCCGACGGCAATCCCTATTGCAGCCCCGGGACCGTCGCGGCCGGCGTGTTCGCGCGCTGCGTCGGCGAATGGAACGGGTTTGGCGTCGAAATGAGCGACCTGATTGACGGCGGCGACCGCGTCGTGGCGCTCGGCCGCTATAGCGGTCGTCACAAGCAAACCGGCCAACGCATGAACCCGCAGGCTGTGCACGTCTGGACGCTGAAAGACGGCAAAGTCACCGCTTTCCAGCAATACATCGATACACTCGCCGTTGCCCGCGCGTACGGGTCATTGCCAGAGGCATCATAGGTGTCCCGTGAGAATATCTGCGCTTCTCTTCGGTCTCGTCTGCGTCGCGATAATTGCGCCGCCGGCCTCGGCCTGCCCAATCATCGATGCAACGGGCGCCTTCTGGCCGTTGGCGGCGCGGGCCGCGACCCTGACGCCGGCTGCGCAGTCCGCGGCGTTTCGCCGCGAGGTCGTGGCCAAATTTCCCGATCTTTACACCGGCGATGTGCTCGGTTCGGGAAACGTCCAGGCGCTCGACAGGTTAGCAGTGAGCTGGCTTTCGAACAGCCGAAAGAACGGATTGAAGGGCCGCAGCGTCGAACGCGATCTGGTATCCGACCTTCCGGTCGTCCTCACTCGCTTCCAGAAGACCTTTCCCGATTTTCGCTGCGACTTTCCGATCTATTTGATGGCCTCGCTGGGCAGCATGGATGGCGCCGGCCGCATGGTGGCCGGCCACCCGGCGCTGGTTCTGGGAATCGATGTAATGGCAGCAGTCGACACAGAGCAGAATCTTCCCGTCATCATCTCCCATGAACTTTTCCATCGCTACAATTACCAGGCGGCCGGCTTCAGCGACGACCCCGGTGATCGACAGGCCATCTGGCGGACTTTGTGGGCGGAGGGGCTTGCGACCTATATGAGCGGCCAGTTGAATCCGCGGGCCTCGCTTGGTGAGGTGCTGGACTCGACTGATCTGGCGAACCGGGCGCCGCCGCTGATCAAGCGGCTCGCAGCGGCGCTACGCGACAACGACGCGCCCGACCCGCCGCTTTATGCGGAATATTTCGAGAGCGGCAGCGCCGAAGCCCGGGCCGAGGGCATCCCCCAGCGCTCAGGTTATTACGTGGGCTACCGCGTCATCCAGCTGTTTGCGAAGCGCTACAGCCTCTATCAGCTCGCACATCTGAAGGGCCCCTCCCTGCATCGCGAGATCAATGAAGCGCTCGACGAACTTGCAGGGAAGGGCGGGTGAATTGGCGTTTTGCGCGCCCGTCGCCGGATCATCCGGCGGTTCACTTTCCGCGCAGAAATCCGTGATACACGCCACTCGTGTCCGAGAAGTAGCCCGCGACCGCCGCGTGCCCGGCAATGCTTTCCGGCCTGGTGTAGTCGGAGTTCGGCGGATCGAAGGTGCTGATTGTTCCGTTTGGCGCGCGCTCGAATCCGTGATAGCCGCCGCCGAATATCACGTAGTAGCCGGCGACCGCGCCCTTGGCGTCGATGCTGGTTGCAAAGGTGCCGCCGGTACCGCCCGACACGTCGAAACTCGTGATCGTGCCGTCGGCGGCACGCACGAAGCCGTGAAACTTGTCGCTCGAATCCGCATAATAGCCGGCGATCACGCCCTTATCGTTGATGCCGGTCGCCTCGGTATAAACCGAACCCGTGGGATCGAAGCTGGTGACGGTGCCGTCGGCTGCCCGTACGAAACCGTGATAGACTTCGCTGCTGCCGAGATAGTACCCGGTGATCGCGCCCGCCTTGTTGATGCCGAAAGGATAGGTTCCGATCGAGCCGGTGGGATCGAAGCCCGTGATCGTGCCGTCCTTGCTGCGCACAAAACCGTGCCAGACGTCGCTCGTATCCTCGAAGCTGCCGGTGACCGTTTCCTTGTCGTTTATGCCTGTCGCCTGCGTGGCGCCCGTGTCGTAGAACGTCGTTATCTTGCCGCCCGCCTCGCGCAGGAAACTCCGATAAACACCGGAGACTTGGAAATAGCCGGCAATCGCGCCCTTGTCGTTGATGCTGTCCGGCTGGGCATTGCTGCCGCCCGAAACATCGAAGCTCGTGATCGTGCCGTCGGTTGCGCGCACGAAGCCATGGCTGCCCGCGCTGTCGAGATACCAGCCCGTGATCGCCCCCGGATCGTTGATGGCGTCGGCGTAAGTTCCGGTGGCCCCCGAGACATCGAATACGGTGATAGTGGCGGCGGCCATGGCCGGAGCGGCCGCGGAAACGGCGAGCGCCGCGGCCAGTACGGCCAGACCGGAAACGCGCATGTCGTACATCGTGAGTTGTTCCTCCTGAGGTTCGCATCTGCCGGTCGCATTACGCGTGACCGGGCATGCTTCGCCAAGCTGTCAGAGATGCCATTGAAACGCAAAGCGTCCGACCCGTCATCCGCATTCCCGTCCCATTTTCGATACGAGCGGTATGGAGGCACCGGGCTGCTCGAACGCCCTTGCCGACGGGGTTTCCGATCTTCGCGTGATTGACCGTCACGGCTTTGTCGATCATGACCTCGAGTGCATTTCCGGCCGGCCAGGATCCCCGACGGGCGGCCGGGCGTCGGCTGAAGCGGTGCGTAACGACCAAACTGATTGACAATCACCAGAGTCTTGTACGCCCCGCCTTTCCCAGAATTCTCCAGGAACATCAATGGCTTGAGATTCTCTTGAGAACCGTTGAGAGTCTTTTCATTTGAGCGCGGAGGCGGTTCGTTCAAGGGTCTGTTTCGGCGCACGGGCTCAATGGGGTGGGCACCGGTCAAATGCCCGACGAGAATCGACCAACCGGAGAGACTGCTCATGTCGGAAAAAATTGGCTTCAGGGCGTGGTCGCAAACCGCTGCGCCGTTCGCAATCGCCGCGGCGTTGATGGCCGGCCTGGCCTCCTCCGCCGTCGCAAAGGGAGCTTCCTACGACGTCCTCTATAGTTTCACGGACGGAACTGATGGCGGTTCACCCTATTCGGGCCTCGTCGCGGACAAGACGGGCAATCTCTACGGCACGACCGGTTACGGCGGTACCGACGGTCTCGGGGTGGTGTTCGAACTGACGCCCGCCAGCAGCGAGACGTCCTGCATAGTTTCAGCGGCGGCCAGGAGGGAGGCGTTCCGACTGCCGGGCTGATCGAGGACAAGGCGGGCAATCTCTACGGCACGACCAGCGGCTCCAGCAACGCGGCCTCCGTTGTCTTTCAGCTTGCGCGCAGCGGCGCCTATACAGTCCTTCATGTCTTCACGGGCGGAAGCGATGGCGGACTTCCCGAGGCCAACCTGCTTTTGGACAAGGAGGGCAATCTCTACGGCACGGGAGTCTATGGCGGCGCCGACGGCAATGGTGTTGTTTTCGAGGTGACGCCGAACGGCACCGAGTCGGTGCTCTATTCCTTCACGGGCGGAAATGATGGGAGCGACCCTTACTCCAGCCTCGTTCGCGACAAAGCGGGCAATCTGTACGGCACGGCTTCCGCAGGCGGCGCCGACGGCGCCGGAGTTGTCTTCGAGCTTGCGCCCAGCGGCGGTGGCGCCGACGGTAATGGGGTCGTTTTCAAGCTCGCGCCCGATGGAACCGAAACGGTGCTCCATGGCTTCATGGGGGGAAGCGATGGTGGCTGCAGCACAAGCAATCTGATCAAGGACCCGAGCCAGCCCGGCGGCTATTTCTATGGCACGGCATCACTCGGGGGGGGGGCGGATGATTACGGCGTGGTCTTCAAGGTGAAGAAATAGAATTGGGCCGGCTGATCCGGTTCGCCCCAGAATTCCAGATTTCGACGGCGCGGCGCGATGCCGGCAGGCTTTGCGCCCATGATTCCGAAGGAGAATTCCATGCGTATCTATCCCACGCCGCTATGTCGGGCGCTGCTCGGCTCGACGCTCGCACTCGCCGCTTTGACCCCGGCCGCGGCCGCGAGCGCGCCACACGCCGAATGGGGGGAAGGCCAAGCGGTAACGGGAAGCCATTCCCTCGCTTCGCGACGTATATACACGGTGCTGCATAACTTTGCCGGCCCGACCGGCGATGGCCGGTATTCCTTCGCCGAAGTCACGCCGGACAGGTCCGGCAAAATATATGGGACGACCGACAGCGGCGGTGCCTATGGCGCGGGCGTGCTCTTCGAAGTCGCCCCGGGCGGAACGGAAAGCGTGGTTCATAATTTCGGCGGTGCCGGTGACGGCATCACGCCCGAAGGCGCTGCAACCATCGACGCAGGCGGAAACATGTACGGCACGACCGCCTTTGGCGGCGCGTCGAACGACGGCACCATCTGGGAACTCGCCGCGGACGGGACCTACACCGTACCGCACTGTTTCACCTGCGACGAAGGCGATTATCTCAGGGGGCGCCTGATCGAGGATAAGGCGGGTAATCTCTATGGCACAGCGCGTTACGGCGGTGCCAACGATGACGGGACCGTCTTCCAGTGTTGCCCCAAGGGCCAGCTCACCGCCCCGTGCCGCGACGATGCGGCAGCGCGGTTCGCATTGCAAACAACAATTCGGCCGACTTGCCGAAAGCGCTACACGACGAGCCGAAATTCGTTCGGTTGCACAATGCGCATCGTGCCGTCGGCGCACGCCCGCGTCGTGCGTGCGCCGGTAACATGCGTGCTCAGGGCTTGACCGCGAAGACGGTGCCGCAGCCTTCGTTCTGGGTGCAGCCCGTGCCGCCGCCAAAGGTGGTCGTGCCGTAGAGGGTGCCGGAGACGTTCAGCAGGCTGGCTGCGGGGCATACCCCGTCGTTCTTGCCCTCAAAGGAATAGACGACGGTCTCCTTTTTGCTTGCGGAGATGGAGAACACGGCGCCCTTGTGTTTTTCGCCCCCGGCGCAGGTCGTGCCGTAGAAACCGCCGCCTTTGCCGTCTGAAATCAGCCCAGCGTCGGGCAGTTGCGCGTCGCCTTTACCACGAAATTGGTACTGCGGATCGACGCGGTTGCGGCGTACCTTGAACACGGTGCCGTCGTTATGCGAGCCGCCGCCCTCGGCCGTACCGAAAAGCTCGCTGCCGCGCCCGAAAGTCAGCCCGCCCAGCGGATAGGCGCCGTCGTTCAAATCCTGGAAGGCGTAGATATCCTTCTCTTTTCCGGCCGCAGTTATTTCGAAGATCGTTCCGCAACCGAGATCGCATTGCCCCGTGGCCTCGCCGCCATAGGTCGCCGTCCCATAGAGATTGCCGCTGCCATCCATGATGACGGAAGCCCATGGCGATATTCCGTCCATGCAATTCTCTTGTGAGCAGAAGGAATAGAGCACCTGCTCTCCGCCGCTGGCGGGAAGTTCGAAAACCGTGCCGCAGGAACAGTCTCCGCTGCCGCCCGTTACAGTCGTCCCATAGAGGTTGCCGTTCTTGTCCATCAGGAGCGCGGCGTAGGGTGTGGAGCCATCGTTCGAGCTGAACGCATAAAGCACGGTTAGCGTCCCGCCCGGCGCCAGTTTGAACACCGTCCCGCAGCCCGCATCCCCGCAGCCGCCGCCGGTGTTTCCGCCCTGGCTTGCAGTACCGTAAAGATTGCCGCTCGAATCCATGATCACGCCGGCACCGGGACAAACCCCGTCGGTTCCGCTGAAGGAATGCAGCACCGTGAGCGCCCCGCTTGGCGTCAGTTCGAACACCTCCCCGTCGTCATTGGCGCCACCGGCGCAGGTCGTGCCGTAGAGATTGCCCGAACTGTCCGCGACCAGTGCCGCGACCGGCAATGCGCCATCGGTGCAGTTCGTCTGGCCGCAAAAGGAATAAACCACCGATTCACTTGCCGCCTGCGCGCCGCCCGGCAGCGCCATTTCCGCGAGCAAAAGCGCGGCGCCGGCAAAAGCCATACGGAACATTGAATCCCCCTCATTATCCGAATGCGAGGTGATCATACGGCCGCGGAGGCTTCATCCGCAAGGCAGCCGCCGGACGGGACCGGCCTTTCCGCAGCGCAGCAATAGGGTTGGGGACAGTTTCCATCCGGGCGCGGCCGATGAAAGAGTTCTCTTTCATGCCCGGCCATTGCATGGCGCGCCGCACCTGCTTCGCGCAACCTGATCCTGGGAATTCGACCGAAGGGGCTCATGAAACCGAACGTGAATTGGCTTGCCGTGCTGTCGCTGGGCGGCGCCCTGTGTGCCGGCGCGGCGCACGCCGACTACACCTATATGGGGCATTGCACCGACGATCCGGCGGTTTCGCCCGAGGATATCATTTCGGGCGCGCCCTCAAGGATTGGCCGCGCTGGATGCTGGAGACGCGCGCCCTCAGCGTGGAGGAGATGCGGTTTTTCGAAGCCTCCTCGGGCTATGATCTGGATGAATACGGCACGGCGCTTGACGACATCGATGAACAGTTTCTCTGGCCCGATGCCTCGAAGCCCTTTCTCACCATCGCCGGCGGCTATCAGAGACTGCCCGTCACGCTTGCCGATGAGGCGCGCCGGCTGGGTGCGTCCGTCACAATGCAATCGGAGGTAATGAGCGTAATTGTTCCGGAGCAATCCGGTGCGCCATGCCGGATTGCCGTGCGCGGAAAGGATGGGACCTCGCGCGAATTGCGCGCGAACAAACTTATATTCGCCATGCCGCGGCACGCGCTGGAACGCATCGCGCAATTCCCGCTGCGTGCGGAGCCGCGCTTTGCTTCGCTGATTGCTGCCGTGGAAGCCATGCCGGCGTTGAAATCGCTGGTGCTCTATGCGCGGCCATGGTGGCATGACGCGGGAATCGACGGCGGATTGTCCGTTACGGACATGCCGGCGCGCATGTTTTATCCGGTGGGCGCCGAGAAGGTCCGGCTTTCGAGCGAGTCCGCGAAGGGCTTTGGCGTGCTGATGATGTATTGCTGCGGTTCGTCGACAGGCTGGTGGCGCGCGGCCGCGGCGGCACCCCCTTCCAATAGTGGGGGTTTTCAACGGCTCACGGCGGATTCGCCCGTGGTGTGCGAGATCCATCGCGAGGCCGAGACGGTCTATGCGCAGCACGCTCCCGCCCCTCTTGCCGGCTGCCTGCAGGACTGGAATGCCGGGCCTTATGGCGGAGCCTGGCATTATTGGGCGCTGGGCAGGGGCGGCAGGGCGCTTGCCGATCAGATCGTCAGGCCGATCACGGATCGCGAACTCTATATTTGCGGCGAAGCTTATGCATGGCCGCAGCAGGCCTGGGCCGAAGGCGCGATTGATCGTGCCGAATTCATGCTCCAGCGCCATTTCGGCCTCGTGCCTCCAAAATGGCTTGCGTGATTCAAATCCGGATTGATGCCGGATTGCGTCATTTGCGATGCAAGGCGACCGAAACATTTTGTTTCGCTGGAATCGTCTGATCAAATCTGCCAGGGAATTTGCTAGGCAAGAATGTTGCGCCCGGAGCTCGAATGTGGGCGGCCGGGTGTTTTGTTTTCCGGGCGACCGAAACGCGAACGACGCGCGGAGTCAGGTACCACGTACTAACATACAAGCGCTGATTTCAGTTCGCTGATGATCGCTGATAAAATCGCTGTTATGCCTTCGGCGCCGGTGCGGCCACATCACGCCGCGCGGCGGGCAGTTGTATCGGTCATTTCTGCGATGCCGTCCGGGCGGAAAGTGCGCAGGAACAGTTCGAGATTGGCGAGCGTCCACAGCACGCGTTCGTTGTTTCGCCGCTCCTCGAGATGATCGTCCAGCATTCGCCGCAGAACAGCGGGCGGGCAGAGACGCGTGACGGAGGAGTTGCCGCTCGCCAGCATGTCGCGCAATTCGTCGCGGCAGCGGGTGCGGAACCAGGCGGCGAGCGGCACGCGAAATCCGATCTTGCGGCGGGTCAGGATCTCCGGCGGCAACGCCTTGCGCATGGCGGCGCGCAAAACGCGCTTGCCGCCGCGACCGCCGGTGAGGAAACGATCGGGCAGGCGGGCGGCGAACCGCGCAAGCTCCATATCCATGAACGGCATGCGGCCTTCGACGGAGGCCGCCATCATCATGCGGTCGCCACGCTCGAGCAGATTGTCGGGCAGCCACGAGGTTTGATCGAAGAACAATATCCGGCGCAGGGCCGAGCGCCCGCGAAGCGAAAAAGGAAAAGGATCGGGTGGTATCACAGAGGCGGCTTTGCCAAGCAGCGCGGTGCGGTCGGCTTCGGAAATGCCGCCGAACCAGGTGCGCAACCGCGTCGCGGAATCGCGTTCGCCGAGAGCGGCTGCGAGGATGCGCAGCCGCGGCTGCCGGCTTGCGGCAGCGCCGCGCTCGGTGAACCAGCGATGCAGCGGGCGCGGCATCAGGCTCTGATAAGTCCCGACCCAGGATTCGGCCTGGTGTTTGGGATAACCGCCAAGAATCTCATCCGAGCCTTCGCCGGTCAGCACCATCTTCACGCTCTGCCGCGCGAGATGGGAGAGCATCAGAATGGGAATATCAGAGGCTTCGCTGACCGGCGCACCGCGGCGCAGCACCGCCTCCGGCCAATGGGCGAGAAAAGTTTCGGGCTCGACGACGAGTTCGCGATGGTCGGTGCCGAAACAGTCGGCGACGGTGCGGGCGTGACGAAGCTCCGACCAGCTCTGTTCGCGAAAGCCGACGGAAAAGGTGCGAATGGGCGCCCCACTATGTTTCGCCATCTGCGCGACCACGGCCGAGGAATCGATGCCGCCGGAAAGAAAGGCGCCATAAGGCGCGTCACTGCGCATACGGATGCGCACTGCCTCGTCGAAAACCTGCGCGAATTCATCGACCGCTTTTCCGAAATGCGTGAAGTCCGGGCACGTGTCGGCGAGCGGTGGCGCGAGATAGCGTTCGATCGAATGGCGCCCTTGTTTCCAGACGAGGGCGTGGCCCGGAAGCAGCTTGCGGATGGCGCGGAAGAAGGTCAGCGGCGCGGGGACGTAACGGTTAAGAAGATATTGACGCAACGCCTCGGATTCGAGCGCGCGCGAGATGCCGGGGAAGGCGAGCAGCGGATCGATTTCGGAGGCGAAGAGAAGTCCGGATGCGCTCTCGGCCAGGAAGAGCGGCTTCTTGCCAAAGGGATCGCGCGCGAGCACGAACTGCTGTTCTTCCGCGTCCCAGAGCGCGAAAGTGAACATGCCGCGGAGGCGCCGCAGCGCGGCCATGCCCCAGGCGCGCCAGGCTTCCAGCAGAACCTCGGTATCGGATTGGGTGGCGAAGATGTGCCCGCGCTGTCGCAATTCGTCGCGCAATTCGATGTAATTATAGATTTCGCCGTTGAGGACGATGCCCGTGGTGCCGTCGGCGCTCCACATGGGCTGCGTTCCGCCTGCGAGGTCGATGATGGAGAGCCGGCGATGGCCGAAGCCCAGTTGAAAGGCATGATCTGCCGTGGCACCGATCCAGAATCCCGAGCCGTCGGGTCCGCGATGCCCCAGCCGGTCCGTGAGCTGCGCGAGCAGCGAGCGGTCGCGCGCCTTCGCATCCGGCAACACCCAACCGAACATTCCGCACATGAAAACGATTCCGTGATTCGCAGCCCCGCGGAACGTAGCACGCCGGCCCTTGCCGCCAATTTAAGATGCGGTTGGGAACTCACGTGCCAAGATGGCGGTTAGAGCAGATGGGCGGCTTCCGCGGCATGGGAGAAAGCGGCCGCGTGCGCCGGGCGAGGTAGAATGCTTCCCAGACTTTGTCACATCGGCCGCGCCGGCCAGGCAGAGACGGCACGGATCGCATTGGAGCGTGCCAAATCACTCGGCTTCAACGGCGTGGTCGCCGCCGCGGAGCCGGCGTGCTGGGAGGCAGAACTGCGAATGCTCGCCGAGGCCTGCGCCTCGCGCGATCTCGATCTCTTTGTGGATGCCGATTTTTCGCAATGGGATCTGCACGCCGAGCTGGTGCAGCAAAATCCCGATTGCTTCGCCATTCGCCGTGAAGGCGAGGGCGAAATCGTGGATCCACGATCGCCCGGCCGCGGGCATGGCTCTGCACTGCTGCGAAGCTGTGACGATATGGCCCCGATTGCGGCCTGGTGCGCGGCGCGCGTTGCAGAAGCCATCTCAGCCGGTGTCAAGGGCTTTCGTGTCATTCACCCCGGCGGCCCAAGCGCGAGACTTTGGAAGTTGCTGATCAACCGGGACCACGAACAAACAAACCGCGCGCCGGTGACGATTGCCGATACGACAGGTGTGCCCCGCAGCGAGCTTGGCCCGCTTGCGGAAGCCGGATTCGATTTTACACTGTCCTCCCTGCCGTGGTGGGACGGTCGCGCGAACTGGCTGATCGAGGAATACGAGGTACTCGTGCGCGTTGCGCCGGTGATTGCGCTGGTCGATTCAGCCGCGAAACTTCCGCCTGCTTCGCTTGCCGCTCGCCGTGCCCGGCTGACCACCGCGGCCGCGACGGGGTCGGGAATGCTCATGCCGCTCGGCTTTGCGGATATTGCGCAAGACGACGGCGAACCCCGCGCGATGTTCGATTGCATTCACGCCGTGAATGTATTCTTCGGGTCCCGGAACAACGCGCGTCCGGTTCTGCTTAAGCCAACCGGCGAGGGGGCGAATGTCACGGTTCTCTTGCGCGTGGACGGCCCCGATCCGGCGCTGGCAAGCGAAGCGTTTGTAGCGCTGATCAATCCGTCGGCCTCCATCGCGGTGACGCCTGGCGAAGAAACGCGGGCCGCGCTCGGCGATCTCGACGCGCTGCGACCGATATTCGACGCCGACGGCGCCGGACAGCGGCTGTCGCCCGGAGCTGCCCGAATGTTTCATGCGATGCGATCCGCGCCGATCCGCGCGACGCGTTCGGAAGACGACGAGGGTGCCGCGGCCGCGGCTGCGGCGCCCCGCATTGTCATCGACAACATTGCGCCATGCGTTGCCGGTGGCCGGTTTCCGGCTCGCCGCATTGTCGGCGAACGTGTGGTCGTGGAGGCCGATATTTTCACCGATGGCCATCCATTGCTCGCCGCCGAACTCTGCTGGCGCGCGCGAGACGAAGAGGGCTGGCATCGCGAGCGGATGACGGCGCTCGACAATGACCGCTGGCGTGCGACGCTCGATCTTGCGCGTATCGGTCGCTATCACTTCCGAATTTTGGCGTGGTTCGACATCTATGGCGGTTTCGTGCGCGATCTTTTGCGCAAGCACGAAGCCGGCCAGGATATTGTGTTTGAGCTCCGCGAAGGCGCGGAACTGTTGCGGAACGAGCTTGAAAGCGCAGCGGGAAAAGCGCGCGCCGCTCTCCAGAAAATCCTCGAAGCCTTCGACGATCTCGCGACGGGCGACCGCCTGGAACTGCTGACTGCTCCGGAAACGCTCGAAGCCGCGCGGCGCGCCGGCGATCGCCGGTTTCTGGTCAAGAGCGAAATCCACTGCATCGATGCGGAGCGTGCAAAGGCGCGCTTTGCCAGCTGGTATGAATTGTTTCCGCGCTCGCAAACCACCGATGTGTCGCGCTCAGGCACGCTGCGCGACGTGGTTACGCGGCTGCCGCCGATCGCGGAAATGGGATTCGACGTGCTTTATTTCACGCCGATCCATCCCGTCGGCAGGACGCACCGCAAGGGACGCAACAACGCGCTCGAAGCGGGGCCGCACGATCCCGGCAGCACTTATGCGATCGGCTCGCCCGAAGGCGGGCATGACTCGATTCATCCCGAACTCGGCACGTTGGAAGATTTCCGTGCCCTGGTGACGGCCGCACACGGGCATGGGGTGGAGATCGCCCTCGATTTTGCGGTCCAGTGTTCGCGCGATCATCCCTGGCTGGAGGAGCACAAGGGCTGGTTCGCCTGGCGGCCTGACGGCACCATCCATTTCGCCGAGAACCCGCCGAAGAAATACGAAGACATCGTGAACATCGAATTCTACGGGCGCGATGCCGTGCCCGCGGCGTGGCTCGCGCTTCGCGACATCGTGTTTCACTGGATCGATGCTGGCGTGCGCATCTTCCGCGTCGACAATCCGCACACCAAGCCGTTCCCGTTCTGGGAGTGGATGATCGCGGATGTACGCGCGCGCCATCCGAACACGATCTTTCTGTCCGAGGCTTTTACCCGGCCGAAGATCATGCATCGCCTGGCGCAGATCGGTTTCTCGCAGTCCTATACGTATTTCATCTGGCGGAACACGAAACGCGAGCTGACCGAATACATGACGGAGCTGACCACGCCGCCGGTTTCCGAGTTCTTCCGGCCGCATTTCTTCGTCAACACCCCCGACATCAATCCCTATTTCCTGCAGACTTCGGGGCGCGCCGGCTTTCTCATTCGCGCCGCGCTGGCGACGACGCTTTCGGGCCTGTGGGGCATGTATTCGGGCTACGAACTGTGCGAATCCGAGCCGCTGCCGGGCCGCGAGGAATACAACAATTCGGAGAAATACGAAATCCGGCCGCGCGACTGGAATGCACCAGGCAACATCATCGCCGAGATTACGGCGCTCAACCGCCTGCGCAAAGAAGAGCCCGCGCTGCAGAGCCATTTGGGATTGACTTTCTACAACGCGTTCAACGACAAGATAATTTATTACGGCAAGGCGGCGCCTGGCCATCGCGACCGCATTCTGGTGGCGGTCAGCCTCGATCCCCATCGTCCGCAGGAGGCCGAATTCGAAGTACCGCTCTGGGAATGGGGCCTTGCCGACGACGGTACGCTTGAAGTGGAAGATCTGCTGCACGGTGGGCGCTTCGTTTGGCACGGGAAAATCCAGCGCGTTCGGCTTGTGCCCGAGGCACCTTATGCGATCTGGCGTGTGCGTCGGGCGCGCGAACCCTGAAGATGGCGCGCCATAAATCCTCAATTCTGCTGAATGACCCACATTGGTATCGCGATGCGGTCATCTATCAGCTGCATGTGAAGTCATTCTTCGATTCCAACAATGACGGCGTCGGCGATTTTCCCGGGCTGATCAAGCGGCTCGACTATCTTGCCGAGCTGGGCATCAACGCGATCTGGCTCCTGCCATTCTATCCGTCGCCGCGGCGCGACGACGGTTATGACATCTCCGACTATCGCAGCGTTCATCCGGAATATGGAACCATCGGCGATGTGCGCACCTTTATCAACGAAGCCCATGCGCGTGGCATCCGCATCATCACCGAGCTCGTCATCAACCATACCTCCGATCAGCATCCGTGGTTCCAGCGGGCGCGGCGCGCAAGGCCGGGCTCGGCTGCCCGCAATTTCTACGTCTGGTCCGACAACGACAAGGGCTATGCCGGCACGCGGGTGATCTTTATTGACACCGAGAAATCCAACTGGACCTGGGACGAAGATGCAAAGGCGTATTATTGGCATCGCTTTTATTCGCATCAGCCGGACTTGAACTTCGACAATCCGCAAGTGTTGAAGGCCGTGATTTCGGTGATGCGCTTCTGGCTCGACATGGGCGTGGACGGGCTTCGGCTCGATGCCGTGCCTTATCTCGTGGAGCGCGAAGGCACATCGAATGAGAACCTGCCGGAGACCCATGCGATTCTGAAGCATATCCGCAAGGTCATCGACGATCATTATCCCGACCGCATGCTGCTCGCTGAAGCCAATCAGTGGCCGGAGGACATTCAGGAGTATTTCGGCGCCGGGGACGAATGCCACATGGTGTTCCATTTCCCTCTGATGCCGCGCATGTACATGGCAATCGCGCAGGAAGACCGCTTTCCAATCACCGACATCATCCGCCAGACGCCCGACACGCCGCCCGGCTGCCAATGGGCGATCTTCCTGCGCAATCACGACGAGCTGACGCTCGAAATGGTGACCGATCGCGAGCGTGATTATTTGTGGGAAGTCTATGCGGCCGACCGCCGGGCACGTCTCAATCTCGGCATTCGCCGACGGCTCGCGCCTTTGCTCGAAAACGATCGCCGCCGCATCGAGCTGATGAACAGCCTGCTGCTCACCATGCCCGGAACCCCGATCATCTATTATGGCGATGAGATCGGCATGGGCGACAATATCCATCTGGGGGACCGCGATGGCGTGCGGACGCCGATGCAGTGGTCCGTAGACCGAAACGGCGGATTCAGCCGTGCGGATCCTGCATCCCTCGTGCTGCCGCCGCTGATGGATCCGATCTGGGGCTATGAGGCGGTCAATGTCGAAGCGCAATGGCGCAATCCGCATTCGCTGCTCAACTGGCTGCGTCACATGCTGGTGGAGCGCGGTCGACACCAGGCGTTTGGCCGCGGAACGCTGCGCCTTCTGCAGCCGCAAAACCGCAAGGTGCTCGCCTATTTGCGCGAATATGACGACGACACGATTTTGTGCGTTGTCAACGTCTCGCGCTCGGCGCAGGCCGTCGAACTTGAATTGAGCGAGTTCGCAGGCCGCACACCCATCGAGCTTCTCGGCGGCACGCCTTTTCCGCAGATCGGGCAGCTTACCTATCTGCTGACGCTTCCCCCTTATGGTTTCTACTGGTTCAAGCTTAGCAAGGAGGCGCAGGCGCCGGCCTGGAGCACGGCGACGGCTGGTCCTTTCATCGAGCATCAGACGTTCGTCATGCGCGGAAGCCTCGCACAATCGCTCGACGGCAGGACCAAGGAAATACTCGAGCGGGATATCCTGCCCGTCTATGTACAAGGCCGGCGCTGGTTCCAGCAGAAAGGCGCGGATATTCGCGAGACGCGGATTCTCGCCGCAGCACCCATGCCGGGTGCAGAGGAAGACGCCGCGCTCGTCGACATCGAAGTAACAGTCGAAGGCGAGAAGATTTGCTATGCGCTGCCCATGGCGATTGCCTGGGAAGACGTGTCCCCATCGCCTTTCGAGGCGCCACTCGCCTTTGCCCGTGCGCGGCGCGCAAGGCGGGTCGGTCTGCTCACGGACGGTTTTGCGTCGGCGAGTTTGGCGCGCGCGATTCTGGGTGGGCTTGCCGCACGCAAGCGAATTCCCTTCGGCAGGTCCGAAATCGAATTCCTCCCGCTCGGCAATGCCGCGGCGGAAATACCAAGCGATGCGCCCATTGAATGGCCTGGCGCCGAGCAGACGAATTCCAGCCTCATCATCGGGCGGCGGGTGATCGTTAAATTATTCCGCCGCGCGGCGCGCGGTATCCATCCCGAACCGGAAATGGCGCGCGTACTGACCGAGCGCGGCTTCACCGGAACGCCCGCGCTGATCGGCGAAGTGGTGCGAAGGCACGCGTCCGGCGAAACATCGGTGCTGGCCGTTGTCGAAGCCTATGTCGCCAACCAGGGAGATGGCTCGCAATGGACATATGAGCAGCTGACGCGGATCATCGACGAACAGGCCGTTGCGCCTACGGAAGAGGGCAGCGACGCCTTCGCGCCCTATTGGGCTTTCGTACACGCGCTGGGCCGGCGCGTGGGCGAGATGCATACGATCCTTGCGGAGCGGAGCGACGATGCTGCCTTTGCGCCAGAAACCGTGGAACCAGACAATGTGAAAGCCGCCTGTGACGGTGCGCGCGATCAGCTCAAGAGGGCACTGAAATGCCTGGTCCGCACCGAAGATAAGGACCGGCGGCATCTCGTTGCCCAGCTCGCATCGCGCCGCGACGAAGTTCTCGAGATGCTCGCCAGGTTGCTGGCGAGCGGGCTGGGATCGCTGCGCACGCGCATCCATGGCGACCTGCATCTCGGGCAGGTCTTGGTTTGCGGCAATGACGTGTCAATCATCGATTTCGAAGGCGAACCGCTCCGGCCGCTGAAGGAGCGGCGTGCGAAACGCAGCCCGATGCGCGATGTCGCGGGCATGGTTCGTTCATTTGATTACGCCGCGGGCATCATCGAACGCGAACCCAAGCTCGCCGCCACGGCACCGGGCCAGGCGCGGGCCGCCGAATTGCTCGCCGAATTCCGGCGACTTGCCGAGAGCAATTTCCTCGACGCCTATGGCGAAGGGCGCGGGCGTCCACTCGACGCCGCCGAGCGCCGGGTAATCCGGGCCTTCGCCATTGAAAAGGCCGCTTATGAGATCGTCTATGAAACAAACAACCGTCCGGATTGGGTCGATATCCCGCTGCGCGGGCTTGCCGATCTTTTGCAGCGTGCCCCGGAGCAGCTGGGGTGATCAGATCATCGGATCACGACGCGGATCTCACCGCGGCGCTTGCGCTTGCGGCGGGACGGTTTACGGATCCGTTTTCGTTTCTTGGGCCGCATCGTGGCGGGCACGGAACGTTGGTGCGTGCCTTTCTTCCCCATGCGCTCGGCGTAGAAGTCCTGGCACGGGAGGGCGGTGAATCGCTCGGACGTCTCGCGCAAGTGCATGAGAAAGGACTGTTTGTCGGGCCGTTGTCGCATTTCGTGCCCTACGTCCTGCGTATCGAATGGCCGCATGCCGTTCAGGAGACCGAAGACCCCTACTCTTTCGGCCCATTGCTCAGCGACCTGGACCTGCATCTCTTTTCCGAGGGCACGCATTACCGCCTGGCCGAGAGGTTCGGAGCGATTGTTACAACGATCGACGGTGTGCCCGGCGTGCAATTTGCGGTCTGGGCGCCGAATGCAAGGCGGGTTTCCGTTGTCGGCGATTTCAATGCCTGGGACGGAAGGCGCCATCTCATGCGGCTGCGCCATTCCGCGGGCGTGTGGGAAATCTTCATCCCGCGGCTCGCGCCGGGCGAATGTTACAAATACGAGATCGTTGGGCCTTCAGGCGAGGTGCCGCTCAAGGCCGATCCTCTGGCGCGCGCGACCGAACGGCCTCCCGCAACCGCGTCGGTCGTGGCCCGTCCGTTGAATATTCGCTGGACGGATTCCGACTGGATGGCCACCCGGGGCAGTCGTCAGCTGCCGTCCTCTCCCATTTCGATCTACGAAGTGCACGCCGCTTCATGGCTCAGGCCGGCCGACGATCCGCTCGGTACGATCGACTGGCTGACGCTCGCCGAACATCTCATTCCGTATGTGAGCGATCTCGGTTTCACGCATATCGAACTCTTGCCGATCATGGAGCATCCCTTCGGTGGTTCCTGGGGCTATCAGTCCCTTTCGCAATTTGCGCCCAGCGCGCGCTTCGGCCCGCCGCAGGAATTTGCGCATTTCGTGGATGCGTGCCACCGCGCCGGGCTGGGCGTGATCCTCGACTGGGTGCCGGGTCATTTCCCGACCGATCCGCACGGACTGGCGCGCTTCGACGGCACGCCGCTTTACGAGCATGCCGATCCCCGCGAAGGCTTTCATCGCGACTGGAATACTTACATCTACAATCTGGGTCGTCGTGAAGTGCAGAGTTTCCTCATTTCCAGCGCGCTCTTCTGGCTGGAGACATTCCATGTCGACGGATTGCGGGTCGATGCGGTGGCCTCGTTGCTCTATCGTGATTATTCGCGGCCGCCCGGCGAATGGCTTCCCAATCGCTTTGGCGGCCGGGAGAATCTCGAAGCGATCGATTTCCTGCGGCGGTTGAACGGGCTGGTGCGCGAGCACGTTCCCGGCGCCGTTACCGTCGCCGAGGAGTCGACGGCGTGGCCGGGTGTTTCCACACCCGCCGAGCTGGGCGGCCTCGGTTTCCATTTCAAATGGAACATGGGCTGGATGCATGACACGCTGTCCTACATATCCGAAAACCCCGTGCACCGCCGCTGGCATCACGACAAGATGACATTCGGGCTGGTCTACGCCTTCGCCGAGCGTTTCATACTTCCGTTGTCGCACGATGAAGTCGTGCATGGAAAAGGTTCGCTCTACGGTCGCGTGCCGGGAGACGCCTGGCAGAAACTCGCGACGCTCCGCGCCTATTTCGGATTCATGTGGACGCATCCGGGGAAGAAGCTTCTCTTCATGGGCGGTGAACTTGCGCAAATGCGCGAGTGGAATCACGACGGCGAGATCGACTGGGCACTCCTGGACGATCCCGGCCATGCCGGCATGCAGCGCCTCGTGGGCGATTTGAACAGGTTGCATCGCGTTGAACCGACGCTTCACCAACAGGATGCGGAAAGCGCTGGGTTTTCCTGGATCATAGGCGACGACGTGGACAGCAGCGTTTACGCCTATGAGCGACATGCGGAAGGCGAGGCGCCCGTTATCGCGGTTGTGAACATGACCCCCGTGCCACGGGACTCATATCGCATCGGCGTGCCTCGGGCCGGCTTCTGGCGCGAGCTTCTGAACACCGATGCCGCGCTCTATGGAGGTGGCAATCTCGGCAATGCCGGCGGCGTCCTCGCCGAAGACATTCCCGCGCATGGCCGCGTGCATTCGCTCAATCTCTTATTGCCGCCGCTCACTACGCTCATTCTGAAACACGAGGTTTGAAATGGATTCGCTGCCGGACCGCCTGGATCCGGGCCTGCACTTCCCGCTCGGCGCCCACTGGAACGGGCTGGGCGTCAATTTTGCCGTGTTCTCCGCACATGCGACGCGGATCGAACTTTGCGTGTTCGATCCGACGGGGCGTCGCGAAATTGCGCGTTTTGATCTTCCCGAACGCAGCGAAGATATCTGGCATGGGTATCTGCCCCAGGCGCAGCCCGGACTCGTTTACGGCTTCCGCGCGCACGGACCCTACGAGCCGCAGCATGGCATGCGCTTCAATCCGCACAAATTATTGCTCGATCCCTATGCGCGCCGGCTGGTGCACAATCTCCGCTGGACAGACGCACTGTTCGGATATCGCGTCCACTCTCCGCGCGCGGATCTGAGCTTCGACCGCCGCGACAGTGCGGCCGCGATGGTGAAGGCCGCTGTCGACGATGACACCTTCGAGTGGGGCGACGACACGCGCCCCTGCATCCCGTGGGGCGATACGGTCATCTACGAAACGCATGTGCGCGGCATGACCAAGCTGCTTGAGCGCGTGCCTTCCTCTGCGCGCGGGACCTTTGCCGGCCTTGCCCACCCCTTCGTCATCGAACATCTGAAACGGCTGGGCATTACAGCGGTCGAGCTTCTCCCGGTGCACGCGTTTATGCAGGACCGGATGCTTCTCGAGAAAAAACTCACGAACTACTGGGGTTACAACACGCTTGCCTTTTTCGCGCCGGAGCCGCGCTATCTTTCCAGCGGCAGCGCGCACGAAATGCGGGCCGCGGTGCGCAAGCTCCACGCGGCCGGCATCGAAGTGATCCTGGATGTCGTCTACAACCACACCTGCGAAGGCGGTGAAATGGGGCCGACGCTGTCGTGGCGCGGCCTCGACAATGCAAGCTACTACCGCCTCCCCTCCGACAATCGCCGACGCTATATCAACGACACGGGAACCGGGAATACGGTCAATGTCTCGCATCCGCGCGTGCTGCAGATGGTGCTCGATTCGCTCCGCTACTGGGCGACGTCCTTCCGCGTGGACGGCTTCCGCTTCGATCTCGGCGTCACACTGGGACGCGAGGATCACGGCTTCGATTCGGGCAGCGGCTTCTTCGACGCGCTGCGACAGGATCCGGAACTGTCGAAACTGAAGATCATCTCCGAGCCCTGGGACATCGGGCCTGGCGGCTACCAGGTCGGGCGGCACCCACCTGGCTTCGCCGAATGGAACGACCGTTTTCGCGACGGCGTTCGGCGCTATTGGAGTGGCGAAGCGGGTGTGCGGGGGGCTCTTGCCGGCCGGCTGTCCGGTTCCTCCGACCTGTTCGAGCATGACCACCGCAAACCCTGGGCGTCAGTCAATTTCATCACCGCACATGACGGCATGACGCTCGAAGATCTCGTCAGCTACAACCAAAAACACAATGAGGCGAACGGCGAGAACAATATGGACGGACAGTCCGACAATCACTCCAACAACTGGGGCGTGGAGGGGCCGGAGGCGGATGCCGGCGTGAAAGCCGTGCGGGAGCGCGTCAAGCGCTCCATGCTGATGACGCTGTTGGCAGCCATGGGGACACCAATGTTGCTCGGCGGCGACGAATTCGGCCGGACGCAAAAGGGCAACAACAATGCCTATTGCCAGGATAACGACGTCTCCTGGTTCGACTGGAAACTTGCGGAAACAGGCGACGGACGCGAACTCATGGGTTTCGTGCAGCGGCTTATCGCGTTCCGACGCGGCTTTCCGCGGCCCAATGTGTTTCTTCATGGTGCCAAGCAGGTCGTGCCGGGGTTCGTGGATATCGAATGGTTCGACGAACGCGGCACCCGCCTCAGCGAGCAGGATTGGCAGAATCCGGAAGGGAGGGCTCTCATTCTTTATCTGGCAAACCGCGCGAGCGATGGGCCAGCGAGCATCACCGGGCTCGCAATGAACGCGTCTGGCTCTCCGCTCGATTATCATCTTCTGGAGAATGTGCGTTGGCGGATGGTGCTCGACAGCGGCCTACCCGAACGCGCGGAAACTGTCCTCGACCAGCCTGTCTATCACATCGATCCGCACGGCGCGGCGCTGTTCGCGGGCGAATGGACGGGAAGCATCGAACAGCATCGCGGAACGTGACACGCAGCCCGTCGTTCTGGTTTGGTCCGCGTTTGGACGGGGATGGAAGCGAATTCCATCTGTGGGCTCCGGCGCAGCGGGATATCGCGTTGGAGGTTGACGGCTCGGTGCCTGTTCCAATGCCGGCAAGCGCTGATGGGCGGCGCAAGGCCGCTGCGCCCGTGGTCACCGGGGCGCGCTACAAGTTTCGCATCGGCAAGGAATTGTTCGTGCCCGATCCCGCCTCGCGTGCGCAGGATGGCGATGTCGGCGATCCGAGCCTCCTTGTTCATCCCGCGGCCTATCACTGGCGATGCAACGGCTGGAGGGGACGGCCCTGGGAGGAAACGATCCTTTACGAACTGCACGTAGGCCTGCTCGGCGGATTCACCGGCGTCGCCGCTCAACTTGCGCGCATCGCAAGGCTGGGATTCACTGCGATCGAGATGATGCCGGTCGCCGATTTTCCCGGCACCCGCAACTGGGGTTATGACGGCGTTCTGCCATTCGCCCCGGACCGCGCCTATGGCACGCCCGATGAGCTGAAACAGCTGATCGACTGTGCTCACGCACTCGGCCTGATGGTATTTCTCGATGTCGTATATAATCACTTCGGGCCTGATGGAAACCGGCTTTCAGAATACGCGCCGCAATTCTTCCGCGCCGATCTGCAGACGCCATGGGGCGCCGCAATCGACTTCCGCGAGCCTATGGTGCGCCGGTTCTTCATCGAGAATGCCATCTACTGGATACGCGAATTCCATTTCGACGGGTTGCGCCTCGACGCAGTGCACGCGATCCGTGACAGGCGATTTCTTCTGGAACTGGCGGCGGAGGTGCGCGACAGCGTGCCCGCAGACCGATATGTTCATCTGGTCGTCGAAAATGACGACAATGATGCCGATCTGCTGCGACACGGTTTCAATGCGCAATGGAACGACGATTATCATCACGCGCTGCATGTTCTGCTCACGGGTGAAACGGCAGGCTACTATGCCGACTACGCCGAAGCGCCGACGTACGCACTGGCCCGCGCGCTGGCCGAAGGCTTCATTTACCAGGGCGAGCTGTCGCTGCATCGCGGTGAGGCACGGGGCACGCCGAGCGCAAACCTGCCGCCGACTGCCTTTGTTTCGTTCCTGCAGAATCACGACCAGATAGGCAATCGCGCATTCGGTGAAAGATTAACTGTGCTTGCCGATCCGAACCGATTACGAGCCGCGATCGCACTGCAATTGCTCTGTCCGCAGATTCCGCTCGTCTTCATGGGGGAGGAGGGGGGCGCGCGCGAACCATTTCTCTATTTCACCGATCACAAACCCGAACTTGCCGAATCAGTGCGGAAAGGCCGCCGCGAGGAGTTCGCGAAATTTTCCGAATTTTCCGATCCAAAACGGCGTGAAGAAATTCCCGACCCCAATGCGCCGGAGACATTCGAGCGCTCCCGCCCCGCTTTCGAAGGTGCGGACGCCGCCGAGCGCAGTGATATGTATCAGGCGCTCATTCGCCTGCGGAGCGAACATATCATTCCACGTTTGAAGGGTGCTCGCGCCGAGGGCGCGGAGGTTTTGGGTGAAGGGGCCGTGCTGGCCCGCTGGCGCATGGGCGATGGCGCAAGGCTCACTCTCGCCATCAATATTGGGCCAGACGCCGTTACGGGGGATCTGCCGCAAACGTTGCCGCTCTGGGGCAGGTCAGCGCGGGCACTCATGGCAGATACAACTGTGGCATGGATCGAAACATGACGGAGGACGGGGCGGTCGCTGCACTCGCAGCGCAGGCAGGGCTGGAAGTGGAGTGGACCGATGCGATGGGCGCGCGCCGGCATGTCGGCCTCGATACGCTCAGGGCTGTTCTGAGAGCGCTCGATCTACCTGCTGACACAACTGCCGAAATTGCCGACAGCCGCGCGCGGCTGCATTGCGATTCGCATTCCATTCCGCCGCTGCAAGTTGCAAAGCCGGGCGAAGCAGTTCGCGTCGCTGATGGCGCGCGCGCGATACTGGCGCGGCCAGACGGATCGCGCAGGGCGCTGCGGCTACATCCGGGGCGCGAGAAAGAATCCACAATTCGTGCACCGCGCGAGCCTGGTTATTATCGGATCGAATGTGACGAAGGCAATTCTGATCTTGCGGTGGTGCCGGCGCGTTGCGTGCGGCCGCTGGAACTGGCGGATGGCCGCAAGCTGTCCGGCATAGCTGTCCAGATCTACTCGTTGCGCGGAGGTACCGGCGGCGGTTTTGGCGATTTCGCGGCGCTTGCATCTTTCGCGAAAGTTGCGGGCCGTTTGGGCCTCGATGCCGTCATGGTCAGTCCCACCCATGCGTTGTTCGGCGCCGATCCGGGCAGTTTCAATCCGTATTCACCCTCGACGCGTCTCTTTATCAATCCACTCTTCGCCGATGTCACGCAGGAGGGACTGCCGGCAGAAGAAGAGACGGGTGATGAAGAACTGATCGATTGGCGGCGTGCCGGGCCGGCCAGATATCGGCGGCTGCGCGCGGCATTCGCATTGTTTCGGGAGAAGACAAATCACGACGCATTCGCGAATTTCTGTCGCGAAGGCGGGGAACGCCTTGTCACGCACGCATTGTTCGAAACGCTGGATGCAAAATTCCGCAAGGACGGAATCACCGGATTCAAGAATTGGCCAGCGGATGTCCAGACGCCGAACTCCGCTGGCGCAAGGGCCTATATGCGCGCCGGGCCCGAAGAACTCGAATTCCAGCTGTTCCTGCAATGGCTGTCTGCGCGCAGCGCGGCGGCGGCGCAGAAAGCCGCGCGCGAATCCATGGCTATCGGCATTATTTCCGACATTGCAGTGGGCGTGGATCCGCAAGGCAGCCATGCCTGGAGCGCGCCGGAAGAGCTTCTTCGCGGTCTGCATGTCGGCGCGCCGCCCGACATCTTCAACACGCGCGGGCAGGATTGGGGATTGACGACTGTTTCGCCGCGCGCATTGCAGCTATCTGGATATAATTCCTTCATTGCGACACTGCGCGCCGCCATGGCCCATGCTGGCGGTGTGCGGATCGATCATGCGTTGGGCTTCCGCCGGCTCTGGGTGATTCCGTCAGGCGCTTCACCCGCCGAGGGCATCTATCTGCGCTATCCGCAACGCGCTCTGCTCGGGTTGACCGCACTCGAATCGCAGCTCCACCGGGCAATCGTCATCGGCGAGGATCTGGGCACGGTGCCGGAGGGATTCCGCGCGGAACTTGCCGCAATTGGTGTGCAAGGGATGCAGGTGCTGTGGTTCGAGCGGGCGCGCGGCGGCGGTTTTATCGCTCCAGAGCGCTGGCGGCGTGACGCGGCCGGCATGACGACAACTCATGATCTTCCCACCGTCGCCGGCTGGTGGAGTGGACACGATATCGACCTGCAGCAGCGTTTGCATCGGCTTCGTACATCGGAAGATCAGGAACGACGAGAGCGCAGCGAAGATCGGGCGCGCCTGTGGTCGGCGTTCCGTCGCGCGAAATGCGCGTTGGGCGCCGCTCCGCCGCCTGATCAGCCGGAGGCAGTTGTTGCTGCGGCGCTGCAATTCATTGGAAAGTCGCGTTGCGGCCTCGCCATCGCGCCCGTCGAAGACCTCCTTGGCGAGCGCGATCAGCCGAACCTTCCCGACACTGTCGAGGAACATCCCAACTGGCGGCGTCGCCTGAAACAGGGGGATCCGTTGCGCGACGAAACAACACGCTCGCGCCTCCATGCGTTTGTCTCCGCGAGGAACACGACATGATCCCACGCGCCACGTACCGAATCCAGTTCCGGAAGGAGTTCACCTTCGAAAACGCCTGTGCCATCGTTCCCTATCTCGCGCGGCTCGGCATCAGTCACATCTACGCCTCGCCCATCCTCATGGCGCGCAAGGGCTCGCCGCACGGCTATGACGTGGTGGATCATGCGCATATCAGCGCGGAGCTCGGCGGCGAGGACGGTTTTCGCAAACTGGTCTCAACGCTGAAAGCGCATGGGTTGGGACTGATCGTGGATATCGTTCCCAATCACATGGCAGTCGGCAAAGAGAATCCCTGGTGGATGGACGTCCTCGCGCATGGCCGCGCCAGCGTTCATGCGCGCGCTTTCGATATCGATTGGGAGCCGCCGGATCCGACGCTGCAAAACAGGGTGTTGCTGCCGGTGCTCGGTGCGCCGCTCGCGGAAACGCTTGCGCGAGGGGAAATCAGGGTCACGCGCGACGAGAAGATCGGCGACGCGGTTGTGGCTTATGCGGATCATCGCTTTCCGCTGCGGCCGGAGGACAACGCATTCCCCGACAGAACGACGGAGGGCGGGTGTCGTCCGGATGTTCTCTTTCATCTCCTGGAGCGCCAGCATTATCGATTGGCCTGGTGGCGCACCGCCGGCGATCTCATCAACTGGCGCCGATTTTTCGACATCAACGATCTTGTCGCGCTGCGGATGGAGGACGACGCCGTTTTCGAAGCCGTCCATGCCAAGCCGCTCGCGCTCTATGCGGAAGGTCTGATCGACGGTCTCCGCATCGATCACGTGGATGGCCTTGCCGATCCGCGTTCCTATTGCCGCAAGCTGCGCGGGCATCTCGATCGGCTGCGGCCGGGCGGGTATCTGGTGGTGGAGAAGATTCTCGCCTCGGACGAAATGCTGCCGGACGATTGGGGCGTGGAAGGCACCACCGGCTATGATTTCATGAATGATGCGGCGGCGGTGCTGCATGATCCCGCCGGCGCGCACCCGCTCGCGTGCGCTTGGGCCGAAATCAGCGGACGGAGCTCAGATTTCCACGCGGAGGAGCGCGAAGCGCGGCGCGAGCTTCTCCAGTCCAAATTTCATGGCGCCTTTGAAGCCGTGGTGCGAAGTTTCTTTCACCTGGCTCCGCCCGCGGCACAGGACATGACGCAAGGCGCCGTGCGGCGCGCATTGCTGCGTCTCTTCGCCGAGCTGCGCATCTATCGCACGTACATTGCGGGCGGGGATTGCATGCCGCCCGACGCGTTCTTTGACTCCGCGGTCGAACGGGCTTTGCGCCGGGCACCGGCGAATGACGCGGCCGCCCTACAACACGTGGTACAAATATTTCAAAACTTCGCCGGGGAGGATGTCGAAGAGCGGCGTGTTGCGGTGCGCCGGTTCAATCAGCTCGCAGCTTCCCTGGCCGCGAAAGCCGGAGAAGACACCGCCCTTTATCGCTACGGAATGCTGCTGTCGCGCAATGAGGTGGGCTCCGATCCCGACGAATTTTCACTCGCGCCCCGGCTGTTTCACATGCGCGCGCGCAAGCGGCTGAACGGCGCGCCGCTTCTTGCCACCGCCACGCATGATCACAAACGCGGCGAAGATGCGCGCATGCGGCTCGCCGTGCTGAGCGAAATCTCCACCGAATGGCTCGCGGCAATCGCCAGCTGGTTCGATCTCAACGCGCCAATCCGCGACAGTCGCCTCGACCGTGCGGACGAGTACCAGCTCTATCAGACATTGGTCGGATCATGGCCGCTCGATCTCGACTGGCGGGATGCGGAAAAGATGGGCCGCTTTGCCGATCGCATCCTCATCTGGCGCATCAAATCGCTGCATGAAGCGAAGCTGCGCAGTTCCTGGAGCGATCCTGACAGGGATTATGAGGAGGCGAGCGCCAGCTTTGTGCGTCGCCTGCTCGATCCGCAGCGATCTGCGGATTTTCTTTCCAGTTTTGCCGTCTTCATGGATTGGATCGCGCCGGCCGCGGTGCTGAACGGGCTGGTTCAAACGGCGCTTCGCTGCTCCACGCCCGGTGTGCCGGATCTCTATCAGGGCGCAGAATTTTGGGATTTCAGCCTGGTCGATCCCGACAACCGGCGTCCGGTCGATTTCGCGGTGCGTGCGGAGGCACCCGCGCGCGCGAGTGGTCCTGCGGAATTGCTGAAGAACTGGCGCAGCGGCGAAATCAAGCAGCATGTCATTGCGCAACTGCTCACCTTGCGAAAAAAAGAGACGGACTGTTTTCTCGGCGGCGACTATCTGCCGTTGGAAGCGCAGGGGCGGTGTCGCGAAAACATCATGGGCTATGTTCGCAGCCATGACGGCACGAACATTATCGTGCTGGTCCCTCGGCTTTGCGCCAAAGCCTCCATCGAAGCAGCGCGTCCACTTCCAGACACGTCATTCTGGAAGGATACCGTCGTGCCGCTTTCAGCCGGCCTCTATGGCCGAACCTGGCGCTCATTGTTTGATCCGGAGATCACTATTGCTCCCGCGCATCACCTCAGCTGCGCCGAGTTGTTCCGCTGGTTCCCGGTGACAGTACTCGTGAATTCGTGAGTTGCGCTCACATTCACGCGGCTGCGCGGACGGTCTGGATTACGCGAGGGACACGAAAATTGGCGATTTCCCGGAGCCGGTCAGGCTCGAGCAGACGGACCATGCCCCCCTTGAATTCGATGAGCTGGTCGCGCCGCAACTGCTGCAGTGTGCGGTTCAAATGCACCACACTGAGGCCCAGCGCATCTGCCATGATTTCCTGCGTAAGCGGAATTGCGACCGTCGTCTCTCCCGCAAGTCCCACAAGCCCAAGCCTTTCGTGGATCTCGAGAATGAAGTGCGCCGTGCGCTCATAGGCGGTCTGCCGGCCGACACGCATCAGCTGATTGAGCAGATAGGCCTCATCAAGGCTGGCAGTGGCGTAGCAGGCTTTGGTCAGGCCGGGATAGGATTCCGATTCCGTAGTGATAGCGGTGCCCAAGGCGGATGCGTCGGCGATCACGACCGGCGTCAGCGCGAGCGACGTGGTAAGCGCAATGGCTAGCGGGCGCAGGCAGAGACCGTAAATGTCGCCCGGCAGGATAAATTCGAAAATCTGGCGGCGACCGTCAGGCAAAGTGCGGAAACGGCAAGCCCAGCCAGCCATCAGCAAGCGCGGCGAATCCAGCGCTTCACCTTCGCGGATGAGTTCGGTTCCCGCCGGCACTTCTTCCGTGTGCTGCACGACCGCCTCGATGAGCATCCGATCCCTGGGCGACAAGTCGGCGAGATGCGACAGGCGACGGACGAGCAGATCGGCATGCGATGATGTATCGAGTCCCAGAGCGCGCCATCTTTCCATCGTGGTCCTCCGCTTTCGCTGAATTGCTGCCGTACTCAAATGCGGACCCTCTTCCCGGCCGGCTTCCCCCTTCGGTATTGCCAGTTCGCGGGGGTTAGCGTGCGATAAAGCGCAAAGTTCTAAAGCTGCAAACGAACAAAGGAGGGGTTCGTTGCGGGGGCGGGTCTCAGTTGACCACTCACCCTGCGGGCGTCGTTAACCGTTTTGCCGCAGGCGCGAATTCCCCGGAACCTATTGCGCTGCCACGGCTTCACTAGGTCGCCAGGCGCAAGGCGCGCCGCGTCATCATCCTGATCGGAGACAATCCTATGGCCCAGCCCTTCGAGCTTTCACCCCTACCCTACCAGGAAGACGCGCTCGCCCCGGCGATTTCGGCCCAGACTATCGGGTTCCATTACCACAAACATCACAAGGCCTATGTAGAGGCCCTGAACAGGCTCGTCGCGGGAACCCGCTATGCCGACATGAAGCTCGAACAGATCGTCCGCACCACGTCGGGCCATGAGGCGGAAAAGGAAAAGAAGATTTTCAATAATGCGGGTCAGGTCTGGAATCACGATTTCTACTGGCGGAGCCTGTCGCCGCGGTCGAAAAAACCGTCCGGCAAGCTTGCCCAGGCGATCGAGCGGGATTTCGGCAGTCTTGATGCGCTGCTCAAGCAATTCGTGGACGCCGGCAAGGAACAGTTCGGCAGCGGGTGGGCCTGGCTCGTCTCGAATGGCGGCAAGCTCTCGATAACCAGGACCGGCAACGCGCAGGATCCCATGGCGGACCATATCAACTGTCTGTTGACCGTGGACGTTTGGGAGCATGCTTATTATCTCGACTATCAAAACGAGCGTGCGAAATATCTCGATGCGGCACTCGGCAAGTTGAACTGGGAGTTTGCGGCAGAAAATCTCGACAGGGAGGATCAGCCCGTCCGTGCCGCAGCCTGATCGTTCCCGATTGCGGTCCGTTAATGCCCGACGCTTTGCTGCTTTGACGGCCGGCGCGTGTTGGGAGATTTTGTTACCCCAAAACCGAGACGCCAGAACCGGGCTGTAGTCGCGAGCAGCCTAAAGAAGGAATGGCTCGTCTGAGGTCGTAGGCGCACGCTCAAATGACCTGGTTCGTCCGGTCTTTCAAAGCGCCCAACCACAAGGTGTCCCAACATTGACGCACTCCAATGCCCTGGACCTCTTTCCCGCCACCCCGGCGCAGCGAAGATACAATTTCTGCAACTGAAATAGTTAGCGGATGATTAAGATTCGCAACCATACGGTGCGTTCCGCGGAATACTAGCGAAAATCGCGCAATGAACCTCAGTGACCACCGCCCGGCTCCGGTGCCAAGGGTGGATTCATGCCGTCCGGCGTGCTTGTCTCGCTGTTCGTGCGCCGGCAAGCTTGCAACCCGTTGTTCCAGCCAGCACGATAGGCCGCGTCGCTATTGAGGCGTTGCGCATCGCCGCGAGTGCGGTCGCGCAGGTCGGCACCTTGGTCCGTCGCTGCTTCGCAGCCGTCCTCGTACCCATCCTGGAAGCTCGGATTTTTGCGAAGCACCGAATCATTTCCGCCGCCGAACATTTCGCAGCCGGTCAGGGCGAGTGCGACGCAGATAGCGGGGAATCTAATCCTCATGGTGTGTGCTCCTTCGGTGCAGGCGCCAAGCAGCGCCACGGCCGTGCAATCCATCAATCCCAGAGCGGGAAGTATAAAGCGTGGGCGAGAATTGTGATCGTCGCGGCGAAGACAAATAAGCTCGGATCGGCCGCGGCCGCATTCATGTCGGATGCGTGACTCCAGCGAGCGCGCGGATTGCGTCCCAGCAGGAAATGATTCCAATCAGCGTTTCCGAGTTCCTTTCCACCACCGGAATGGGCGTGGGACTGCGGCAGCAAAGGCGGAGGGCTTCGATCTCGGGCGCGTCCGGGGGGAGGCGCGCGCTGTTGCGGTCCGCAACGTCCGAAACACGCCGGTTTTTCACCTCTCCATAGCTGCGCCGCAACTCGCCGGGATCGTCGCTGATGAACCGCAAATTCGCCGTCAAATTGCCAGCCAGCGCCACGCGCGGCACGAGCAGGCCGAGCAGATCGTAGATACCGAACATGCCGATGAAGCGACCGGCCGCGTCCACTACGGGGAGACTCGTGTAATGATGCGCAACCAGCTTCGATGCCGCACCCCCGACCGTCTCCTCCTCCGCAATGGTCGGCGGCGCCTTCGTCATGATCGCGGTACAGCTCATGCCGTCTCCCTTCGCGAAGATGACGAATTTCGTAACGTGCGGGCAAAGGCGTCGCAAGCGGGCGACCAAGCCTGTGGATTAAAGAGAAATGCGTTCTTACGTTTAAGCTTCATTAAACCACACGACCCGAAGGTCCGGAATCTCTCGAATCGCAGGTGGCCATGCCGAACGGCAAATTCAGCCCCATGCCTGCAGACGGCGATCGTGCCCGTAGGCGTTTCGCAACCGAACAGGTGGCCAAGGCTGCGCTGGGGGGGCTGCTTTGGTTTGCTTACGTCATGCTGGTGGGGCCGCCGGACCTGCCGGAACTCATCGCGCTGGCGGGTTTCGCGGCGCCCTGCGCGCTCGGCCTTCTGGCGCTTGCAGGCGTCTCGCTGGACGTTTTGGAAGGGGCCTCCTTCGTGTGTTTCGCCGGGCTCATCGGCTACATGGTGGCAATCACGGGTGGCATGCATTCGCCGCTGCTCGTCTGGTTTGTCGTCCTGCCCACGGAAGCAGCGCTCGCGGGGGGGCGGGCCTGCGTGCTGCGTGCTGCAGTCGCGGCAGGCCTCGCGCTCGCCGCGGTTGCTCTGTTCGAGTCGCTGCATGCGTTGCCGCGAATTCAGCCGCTCGCGCCTTACTGGCAGGTCTATGCCGGCTCTGTTCTCATGGCCATCATTCAATCTGCGCTCATTGCCATTGCGGCGCAGGAACGCCAGCGCACGGCGGATCGCGCCGCCAGCGAAGGCGCGGAGATCTATCGGTTTCTTGCAGAGAACGCGACCGATTTGATCACCCGTCATGGGCCCGATGGGGCCATCCGCTATGCGAGCCCGGCCGCCCGTCGTCTTCTGACAATCGAGCCGAACTCGCTCGAAGGTAGGTCGCTATCCGCGCTGGTGTATGCCGACGATCTGGAATGCGCCCGCGACGCGATCGGGAAAGCGGCGGTTTCGGAGCGGCAGACAACTGCGGAAGTACGGCTGCGCCGGGCCGACGGCAGTTTCGTCGCCACCGAAATGCGCTGCCGGCGGGCCGTTGGCCGGGCCGGCCGCGCGGGCGACGTGGTGGCGGTCACGCGCGACATTGCCGAGCGCAAGGCGCAGGAAGAGGCACTGATTGCCGCGCGCGAAACGGCCGAAGAAGCGAGCCGTGCCAAGTCCCGTTACCTCGCCCATATGAGCCACGAGTTGCGCACGCCGCTCAACGCGATCCTCGGTTTCTCCGAGGTAATGAGCCATGAGATGTACGGTGCGCTCGGCAATCCGCAATATGTGGAGTATGCGCGGCTTATTCACGAATGCGGCGGCCATCTCCTTGAGCTGATCAATGGCGTGCTCGACATGTCGAAGATCGAGGCGGGCAAATTCGATCTCAGCGAAACGGCATTCGATCTCGAAGCTGCCGCCGGGCAGGCATTGCGCCTTGTGAAGCTGCAGGCGGAACGCAAGGGTGTCGCGCTGAAGACGTCGATCGCGCCGGGCGCACGCACCGTCTTCGCGGATCAACGCGCGGTGAAACAGATACTTCTCAACCTTCTTGCCAATGCGGTGAAATTCACGCCGCGCGGCGGCACGGTGTGGGTTGCGGCTGCGCGCGAGGGTGGCGCAGTGGAACTCGCGGTCGCCGATACCGGCATCGGCATTGCGGAATCGGATCTCGATCGTCTGTGCCAGCCTTTCGAACAGGCCGACAGCGCGCCGTCGCAGGAAGGCACGGGCCTCGGCCTTTCGCTCGTGAAGGCGCTGGCCACTCTGCATGAGGGAGAGGTGCGCATTCAGTCCGCGCGCGGCGAGGGGACCGTGGTCCGCGTGCGCCTGCCACGTGCGGCCGTGACAGATGTGAAACAGCCACTTTCAGACCGTTTCTTGCAGGATATGCGGGCCGCGCTTAAAGGCGCGGCGTGAGCACTCGGCTCAAAACCGCAATCTACGTGAAAGCCCTGATCCGCCGCGCGGAAGTGGCTGGGGCATCCGCTTATGTGCTGCGCCATGGTGCCGAGGAGGCTGGCACACTTTATCTGAAGCTCGCGCGTCCGGAACGGCGCTGTACTGTTCTCAGCCAGGCGCGACGCGGCGAGGGCGAACTTGTCTGGATCAGGCCGCTCGGCGCGACGAGCGACGAGGACGCGGCGACCAAGTACTTCGAAAAACAGATGCGCTTCGATCCCGATCTCTGGATCGTCGAAATCGAAGACCGCGAAGGTCGCGCCTTCGTGGACGAACCGATCGTGTGAGGTAGCTGATGCATTCCGCGATGCACGCGGGGCAGAAGGCACTCATGTAATTTTCGAATCTGCGAGTGTATCCAGCCGTGCCGCAGCGTCCTTCGACAGGACCAGGTTGGCGGCGGCGAGGTTTTCACGCAGATGCGCGGGCGACGACGTGCCCGGGATGAGTAGGATGTTCGGCGAGCGGTGCAGGAGCCAGGCCAGCGCGACCTGCATTGGGGTGGCATTCAGCTCCGCGGCGATCGCCGACAGCGTCGAGGATTGCAGCGGCGTGAAGCCCCCAAGCGGAAAATACGGTACATAGGCGATGCCGTCGCGCGCGAGGGCATCGATCAGGGCGTCGTCCTCGCGATGGATGATATTATAATGGTTTTGCACGCAGACGATTTCGCAGATGCGACGGCCTTCGGCGATCTGTGAGGGAGTGGCATTGCTCAACCCGATGTAGCGTATGAGCCCCTCGCGCTGAAGCTCGGCCAGAGCCGAAAGCTGCGCCTCGATCGGGCCTTCAACGGGGCCATGTACGCCGAATATCACGCGCAGATTGACGACTTCGAGCGCGTCGAGCGCGAGATTGCGCAGATTATCGTGGACGGGCCGGACAAGTTCCTCGGGCGAGAAGGCCGGGTTCCAGGAGGCATCTGCGCCGCGGCGCGCCCCGACCTTTGTGACAATGACGAGATCGTCGGATAGGGACGGAGCGCCTCCCTGATCAGCTGATTGGTGACATGCGGGCCATAAAAATCGCTCGTGTCGATGTGGTTTACGCCGCTTTCGACGGCGCTGCGCAAAACAGCCAGCGCCGTGTCGCGATCCCCGGGCGGCCCGAAAACGCCGGGACCGGCAAGCTGCATGGCGCCGTAACCAAGCCGCCTAACACTGCGGCTGCCAAGGCGGAACGAACCGGCGGCATCTATCATTGACATGCTGGACTCCCTTCAGAACGGCCTCATGGGTAATCCTGACCTGCGGACAGGCAACCCGGCGCCCGCGCGCCATGCGCTTGCGGATCGATCGGAATCGGCGGCCGGCAAAATCAGAAGGGAATTTCCGGCACGAGTCCTGCCCGTACATTTCGACATTTTCCGGGCGAATACGAATCCCGGGGCAGTTTCGCATGACCGCGATCTATCGCCATTGCGCCCACTCGAAATCATCTCATGAATCTTCCACGAGGAAATTCGACTCGTGCTCCGGCTCGCGTTCCAGCGCATTATCCAGATTCGGGACTCAAGGGAGGCGCGCATGATGACGACCTATCCTGGCGGCTCGCCGCCCGAGAGCGCGATTTGGATCGACCTTCTCGATCCGGGCGAGGACGAACGGGCGAAGACCTCCGCTGCGTGCAAAATCGAAATTCCTTCGCGCGAGGCTCTGGAGGAGATTGAAGCCTCGAGCCGCCTTCGCGTGGTCGAGGGAGGCCTCATCCTCAGCATGCCGATTGCCTCGAAAACCGCTCCCGATGATGCGATGTCGACGCCGCTCGGCTTCGTGCTGACACCAAAGCTGCTGGTGACCGTGCGCTACGCGGAGCTGCACGCCATCAAGCCGGCGCTGGATCACGTCAGACCCGGCACGCGTCCGACTGGTATCGACATGTTCGCGCTGCTGGTCGAAGCGATGGTCGATTACACCGCCGATCTTCTTGAACAGATGGGCGCAAAGCTGAACGAGCTCTCCCAGCGCATTTTCCGCCGGGGTGCGCAGGAACGCGGGCGCAATGTCGCGCGCTCCAATCGCGCCCTGAAGGAAGCACTCCTCGAGATCGGAGAGACCGGTGCCCGGCTCAGCTTCATTCGTGACAGCATACTGGGTCTGCAGCGTGTCGCGCCTTTCGCTGCCGAAAGCGGGAAAGACTGGCTGGGCGAGCCGGTGAGAGCGCGGCTGAAGACAGTAGCTCAGGATTTGCAATCGCTTGCCGATTTCGAAGTGCATCTCACCGACAAGATGCAGTTCCTGCTCGATGCGGTGCTGGGTTTTATCAACACCGAGCAGAACGACATTTTCAAGGTGCTGACCATCGTCTCGGTGGTGGGCATACCGCCGACGCTCATTGCCAGCATGTACGGCATGAATTTCGACACAATCCAGGAATATCACTGGCGCTACGGTTATGCCTGGGCGCTGTTCCTGATTGCGCTCTCGGCCATCCTCCCCACCGCCTGGTTCAAATGGCGTGGCTGGTGGTAAAGGCATAACGGTACCGTTTCTGCCTTGCACGGGCGGGCGGGCGCTGCTACCTCCCGCCGCCTTATGAGCGACCTAGCCCCGAATTCCGCTTCTCCAGCGCGCGAGGCGGCGCGGCGGCGGAGCTTTGCCATCATCTCCCACCCGGATGCCGGCAAGACGACCCTGACTGAACATCTGCTGCTGCTCGGCGGAGCGATCCGCATGGCAGGGCAGGTGAAGGCGCGTGGCGAGGCGCGGCGCGCCCGCTCCGACTGGATGAAGATCGAGCAGGAACGCGGCATCTCTGTGACGAGCGCAGTAATGACGTTCGAGTATGAAGCTCGCGTCTTCAACCTGCTCGATACGCCGGGCCATGAGGATTTCAGCGAGGACACCTACCGTACCCTGACGGCCGCGGATTCTGCGGTGATGGTGATCGACGCGGCGCGCGGCATCGAGAGCCAGACGCGCAAGCTGTTCGAGGTCTGCCGGCTGCGCGACATTCCCATCATGACCTTCATCAACAAGATGGACCGCGAGGCGCGCGATTCCTTCGAACTGCTGGATGAAATCTCCGACCAGCTGCAGCTCGAATGCGCGCCGATGGTCTGGCCCGCAGGCATGGGCCTGAACTTCCGCGGCATCTATGATCTCGCGCGCGACGAGTTTTTGCGGTTCGGTTCAAACGAACGCGTTTCCGGCGCTGTCCTGAAAGACGTCCTCGCGAGTGACGAGCGTGAGAAGTTCGAAGAGGAATTTGCGCTGGCGCGCGGCGCCTGTCCAACCTTCGATTTGGAGAATTATCGCTCGGGCCATCTCACGCCGGTGTTTTTTGGAAGCGCGCTCAGGAACTTTGGCGTGCGCGAGCTTCTGGATGCGCTCGCCAAATACGCGCCGTCGCCGCGCGTGCAGGAAACGCGCACGCGGATCGTCGTTCCGGCTGACGAGGAAGTGACGGGATTCGTGTTCAAGGTGCAGGCGAATATGGACCCGAACCATCGCGATCGCGTTGCGTTTCTGCGCCTGTGTTCGGGGCGGTTCCGGCGCGGGATGAAGCTCAAGCAGTCCGGCACCGGCAAAACACTCGGCGTGCACAATCCCATCCTGTTCTTTGCACAGGAGCGCGAGACGGTGGACGTGGCATGGCCGGGCGACGTGATCGGCATTCCCAATCACGGCGTGCTGCGGGTCGGCGACACGCTGTCGGAATCGGGCGAGGTGATATTCACCGGTATTCCCAATTTCGCGCCGGAAATCCTGCGCCGCGTGCGGCTCGGCGATCCGATGAAGCAGAAACATCTCGCGCGCGCGCTTGAGAGCCTGGCGGAAGAGGGTGTGATCCAGGTGTTCCGGCCGCTGCTCGGCGCGCAATGGATCGTGGGAGTGGTAGGAATGTTGCAGCTTGACGTATTGAAAAGCCGGCTGCGCGCCGAATACGGCCTCGACACCGATCTCGAGGCTTCGCCCTACGACACGGCGCGCTGGATCTCCGGCACGCCGCTGGAGCTCGAGAAGTTCATCTCATTTTATCGCAACCAGATGGCCGAGGATCGCGACCGGGCGTCGGTATTTCTGGCCAAGAGCGAGTGGGAACTTGGCTATGTCGCGCCGAAATTCCCGTCGATCAAATTCGCCAAGACCCGCGAACGCGCCGACATTCACGCTTCGCAATAGGTTATTTCAACACGATGAACACAAACAGGTTGCTTTGTGCTCAACGTGTTTTCGATCTTAGGAGACGCTCGTTTCGGGACGAAGGACGAAACCCGCGTCCTCGAGTTTCGTGCGGATTTCCTTTGCATGGGTGGCGTCGCGCGCTTCTATGGTAAGGCCGAGATCGGCCGATTTCGCCGACATGTCGGTCAGCATCCGGTTGTGTGAAACCTCGAGAATATTGCCGCCGGTGTCGCTGACGACCGTTGCAATGCGCGCCAGCAGGCCGGGCCGGTCCTCGATCTTGACGACCAGCGACAGGATGCGACCTTCGCGCGATAGCTCGCGCAGGATGACGTTCGAAAGCATCCGCATCTCGATATTGCCGCCGGAAATAATTACACCGACCTTCCGGTCACGGAAAATCTCCGGATTGGCCATCACGGCCGCGAGCGCGGTTGCGCCCGCGCCTTCGGCGACGGTTTTTTCCACTTCAAGCAGCGTGACGATCGCGCGTTCGATCTGGTCCTCGCGAACGAGCAGCACGTCCTTCGCGTACGCCGCGAGCACGCGCCGCGCGAGATCGCCCGCCTTCTTTACGGCAATGCCTTCGGCGATGGTCTGCACGGAGCAGGGGAGCGATGCGCCTTTGAGTACGTCATACATGGACGGGCAGACTTCGGCTTCCGCGCCGTAAATTTCGATGGTTGGCTTTAGCGCTTTGGCGCCGAGTGCGATGCCGGAAATCAATCCGCCGCCGCCGATGGGTGCCACGATGGCATCGAGTTCCGGTGCGGCATCGAGCAGTTCGAGTGCAACCGTTCCCTGACCAGCGACGATCTTGGCATCTTCATAGGGATGAATGAAGGCAAGCTGTTCCTTGGTGGCGATTTCCTGCGCGCGCTCGAATGCCTGTTCGAGCGTGACGCCGTGGAGGATCACACTGGCGCCGAAATTCTTCGTGTGTTTGATTTTGTTGTAAGGCGTGCCCTCGGGCATCACGATCGTCGCCGGAATGCCGAGCCTTTGCGCGTGATAGGCGACGCCCTGCGCGTGATTGCCGGCCGACATGGCGGCCACGCCGCGCTTTTTCTCCTCCGGCGTCAGCGACAGAAGCTTGTTGAGCGCGCCGCGTTCCTTGAAGGAGGAGGTGAAATGCAGATTCTCGAATTTTAGAAAGATCTCGGCGCCCGTGATCGCCGACAGCGTGCGCGACCAATGCCCCGGCGTGGGGCCGACGATGCCCTTGATCGCCGCTGCCGCGGCGCGAATGTCGTCGAGCGTAACCTCCGGAAATGTCGACAGCGCGCCGGGCGATCCGTCCATCGTTCCGTTCCTCGGGCTTAAGTCTTCGCGGGTTGCGGCTGGTAGCAGCGGAGGGATTTGAACCCCCGACCAAGGGATTATGATTCCCCTGCTCTACCACTGAGCTACGCTGCCGGCCAAGGCGGGGGATGTAAGGTGCGCCCGAAACCCCTGTCAAGCTGCGCCCCCGGCTTACGTCCCGAACCGGAAATGCATCACGTCGCCGTCGTGGACGACATAATCCTTGCCTTCGAGACGCATGCGGCCGGCGTCGCGAGCGCCCGCTTCGCCTCCGAAAGCGACGTAATCCTCATAGGCGATGGTTTCGGCGCGGATGAAGCCCTTTTCGAAATCGGTGTGGATGACGCCGGCGGCCTGCGGCGCGCGCGCGCCTTTCGTCACCGTCCATGCACGGGCTTCCTTCGGCCCGGCCGTAAAGAAGGTGATGAGACCCAGAAGCGCGTAGCCGGCACGGATCAGCCGGTCGAGCCCCGGTTCCGCGAGACCCAGATGTGCGAGAAATTCGGTGCGTTCGGCCGCATCGAGTTGCGCCACTTCCTCTTCGATTCGGGCCGAGATGGCCACACACGCGGCACTTTCGCGCTTTGCCTTCTCTTCGACGACCGAGCTGAAGACATTGCCGCTCGCCGCAGAGCCTTCGTCCACGTTGCAGACATAGAGCACAGGCTTCTCGGTCATAAGGCCCAGCCGGCGAAAGGGCTCACGCTCTTCCTCGGATAGTTCCGCGAGGCGCGCCGGCTTGCCTTCACGCAGGAGCGCGAGCGCTTTGGACATCAACGCGAATTGTTCTTTCGATTCCTTGTCGCCGCCCTTTGCTTTCTTCTCGATCGGAACGACCCGCCGCTCGAGGCTCTCCAGATCGGCGAGCATCAATTCGGTTTCCACCGTATCGGCATCGCCCACGGGATCGATGCGGCCTTCCACATGGGTAATGTCGTCGTCTTCAAAACAGCGCAGCACATGCACGACGGCATCGACTTCGCGAATATTGGCGAGAAACTGGTTGCCGAGTCCTTCGCCCTTCGAGGCGCCGCGGACCAGTCCTGCGATATCGACGAAAGTGATGCGTGTGGGCACGACGTCGGCGGAATGCGCAAGTGCGGCGAGCTTGTCCAGCCGCGGATCGGGCACCGCCACTTCACCCACATTGGGCTCGATGGTGCAGAAGGGATAATTCGCCGCCTGTGCAGCCGCAGTCTGCGTCAGTGCATTGAAAAGAGTCGACTTGCCGACATTGGGCAGGCCAACGATGCCGCATTTGAAACCCATTCAATCGTCCTTCGTAATGGGCTTTGTCTTGTTGGCCGGGGGATTCAGGATTATCGTAACCTTGTTCATGAAACCCGCGTCATCATCGCGCGCGAGGCATGGCGCGGCTTCGGCAATCGCGGAAAGCAGCGGCACAAGCCATTCCTCTTCGGTCTTTGAGAAATTGTTCAGCACATGCGAGATGACGCGGGATTTGGTCCCGGGATGCCCGACGCCAATGCGCACCCGCCGGTAATCCGGCCCCAGTGTCGCGGTGATGGAACGCAAGCCATTATTGCCCGCGTCGCCGCCGCCGGTTTTCACCTTGAGCTTGCCGGCGGCGAGATCAATCTCGTCATGGATAACAACAAGCGCGGAAAGCGGCAATTTGTAGAAGCGCATTGCCGCGCCGACCGCTAGACCGCTCTCATTCATATAAGTCATCGGCTTGAGCAGATAGTTCTTGCGCCCGGCAACTATGCCTTCCGACACCAGGCCCTGAAAGCGCGCGCGCCACGGCGCGAAGGGATAGCTTTCGTGGATCATGTCCACGACCATGAATCCCACATTGTGGCGGTTGCGCGCATATTCGGCGCCGGGATTGCCAAGCCCCGCGATCAGGAGCGGTGTGTCGAGCATGGCGGGTCAGACGGCCCGCTCGCGGGCCTATTTCTTTTCCGGAGCCTTGGCTTGGGTTGCACCGGGTGCTCCCCCGGCCGGCGCGATGCCTTCTGCAGGCGCCGCCACAGCTTCCACAACTGGCGCCGATGCCGCCGCTGCAGCAGCGGCCGCTGCTGCACGCTGCTCTTCGATGACGCTGGTGGGCGCCACGATCGAGGCGATGGTGAAGTCGCGCTCGCGGATCGTGGTCTTCACACCTTCCGGAAGCTTGAAATCGTTGATGTGAAGGGAGCCATGGATGTCGAGCCCCGACAGATCGCCCTCAATGTATTCCGGGATGCTCTCGGCCGGGCAGAGCAGCTCGACCTCGTGGCGCACGATGTTGAGCACACCGCCGCGCTTCAGCCCGGGCGAACTCTCCTGTCCCTTGAAGCGCACGGGAATGGCCAGTCTCACGAACGTGCCTTCCGGCAGGCGCAGGAAATCAACATGCACGGGCCGGTCGCTGACCGGGTCCGTCTGCACCGCCCTCGGGATCACGCGGGTCTTGCGCCCGGCCATGCTGAGCATGACAGGGGTGGTCAGGAAGGTGCCCTTGCTCGCATGACGTTCCAGCTCGCGAAAATCGACCGCGATCGGCTGGGGTGCTTCGTCGCCGCCATAAACGATGCCGGGGACCTGGCCCTTGCTCCGGGTCCGGAAGGCGTGGCCCTTGCCTTTGCCGAGGCGCGGCTCGGCGCCCAGTTCCTGCATCTCGCGCATGACGGAATTCCCTTAACGTCGCATCCGCGGCCGCCTTCGGCCCTCGGAAAGCCGGGCTATCTAGCGGAAGCGTCCCGCCAAGGCAACCCGGGACTGCGACTCTTTGATCCGCCGCCGCGTACGGACGGCATAACAGCGATTTTAACAGCGGCTTTCGCGGCGTATGGCGGCGCGCACGTCGTCGAATGCTTTGTAATGCACCAAGTGTGGAGATGTAACGGAGTTTGTTCGGCAGCATACTCTGAACAACGCCCCCAGTTGCCATGGCCCGGACGCTGCTTCGGCTTCGGCGGACAATCGATGGCAAATCGCGCCCGCCGCACCATCGCCGATCGGGACGGCCGGGGTTTCACGGCGGCGCGTGATCGTGAAGACCGGATGGACGCGATTTGCCGGATGGGCTGCCGCCTCCCGAACGGCGCCTCAGCAGCTGCTGTTGGCGTCGAATGTCGCGTCGTCCGCGTCGGTTGATTCGCCGCCTTCGATATAGTCGAAGGCGCCCTTCTTGCCGATCTGGCCGCTGCTGGCGGTGGCGGAGAAGACATAAGAGGCGATGGACGCATCGCTGCCGGGCGCTTCGATGTAGATCAGGATGATGGGACCGATAACGGCGAACTGGCCGCTGGTGTTCGTGTTGTGATCCAGCACTGCATAGCCGCTGTGAGTCCAACCGACGCTGCCGTCGTCGGTCAACGCTATGCAATGCGTGGTATTGGGGCCGTGTCCATTATACCCTTCGCTGGTGACGTAAACGTCGTGAGTGAGATGGACTTTCCAGCTGCCCGTGTAGCCGCCGCTGGCCGCCATGGCGGTTCCGGCGGCCATGGATAGAATGGCGGCGCATGCAAAAAGCATTTTCATCGCTGAAGTTCCCTCTGAGAGCATGCACCTTCAACATCCCCGCATAAACCCTTAAGACGGATGGCGGGCGCATCGGGTTACAGCCTCGGACGAAAAAATTTGGACGCCCGGGACGTAATCCCGGGAAATGCACTGCGTTTGCCTTTGCCTGGGATAACAACTGCCCGTAGCAGCACGCCTTGTCTGTCCCGGCCTGGGGCTTTTCGGCCTGACGCGCGTTTGGCGAGGCGGCGGGCGGGACGCCGTGGACCCGGGACGGTTGGTGCGCGGGCCAGGGCGGCGGTCGCCCGTCGGGTGGGGATCGCGCTAGTTCTGAAGCTGGCGAAGGAGGTGCGAATTGACCATCGGGACATGGCCGTTCGATCCGGGGCAAAATCTCAAACGATCCTGCGATGTTTTTTGGTTGGGATCGTGTCGGCTGTCGATCGCGCGCACGGGATGGCCGCAGTGGATGCTCGCCGCAAACGGAGATCTGATTGATGGATGAGGACGCGTCGCCGGGCGGCACGGAAAAGCCGAAAAAGGAATCCGGCATCGCCGCGCTCATCAACTCGCCAGCGGGCGTGACACTGCTCGGATTTTTCCTCACCGGCGTGCTCGGCGCGCTCGTGTCCTTCAGCGTGAACGCGTTCCAACGCTGGGACCAGCAGCAGACGCAGACGCTCGCCGAGCGCGAAAGCGAACTCTCAAGCGTCAACAAGCAATTCGTCGGCGCGATCGTGCAGCGCACCTTCTATACCGACGCCGTGCTGCAGGCCATCGGCCAGTCGAAAGTGGGAAGCGATCTCGACGCCGCCTGGCCGCGCTACGAAACCGCCTATCAGGCGGAGCTGGCCGCCGTCTGGCAGAATCATTTGAACATCGAAGGCCATCTCGAAGACGATCCGGCGCCCACCGGCAACAATGGCTGGCAGCCCTTCTGGTATTATCTCGATCTCGTCATCCAGCCGCGCTACCAGGAAATGGATCAGTGCCTGCGCGCCGTCCATGGCGCTTATTTGTCAACCGGCGGCCCGCAGGCGGACAGAATGAAGGTGGCGCAACGCATCCTTCAGGGCTGCGAGACGAACTATCACTGGGATCATCTGGGCAAGGCGCAGAAAGCATCGGTGGCGCTGTGGGACCATTTCGAGACCTGCCTCGAAAGTTTCACCTATCATCTGGATGTGAGCGCCAGGATCCAGCGGCAGGTGTGGAAGGCGGACGAGACCTCTGTTTCGCTGCCCGACCCAGCCACCTGCGACAAGGGCGATCCCATCTGCCTGCAGGCGCGGTTTCTGGTTGGCCTCAAGGACAGCCTCGCCGAGGATTGCGGGCCGCTGCCGCCGGGACAGGAGGATTGAGGAGGGGCTGCTTGAGCGGTTGTGCCTCCGCACGCAATTCTTGACAGCGAAATTTGGCGGGCATGTGAGCCTCTGTCAGGCGTGCCGTGGTGGTAGATGCCTGCCGGACCTGTCGGTCTGTGCTATTTCTCATACGCCCCTACATCGATTGCGCCGTTCCTGATGCGTGGATCACCCAGGAAATCCACGTTGCCGACAATACTTTCGTCGAGCGTTTCGCCCGCGCCGACCGCGGGGGATTTGGCCTTTATGTCGAGGTCCGGAGGGTTCCCGAGATGGACGAAATCCGGATTTGCGAACTGCGAGTGCTGGTCCTCGTCCGAGCCGTCCTGGTAGTTCGAAAAACCTGTGTAATGCTTTCTCTGCCACGTGAATTCTGCTCGCCCGGCTCCGACCTTCGCATAATAGAGATTGTAATCGAGCGCAGCGGGGTGGGGCGTACTGTCGGTAAAGTCGTTGACGAGCAGGCTTTGGGGGCCAGCATAGGCGATGTTGTTGACGACCCGGTTCTGCGTGGCGTGGAACTGGATCTGGATCTCGCCGCTACCCGTGTGTTTGGTGTCGTTGTTCCACAGCGTATTGTTGACGACGACGAAACGGTTCGTGCCGCCGCGCTTCTCGCCGTATCCGCCGATGGAAACGCCGGCGCTGTTGCCGGAATAGACGACATTGTTGCGCGCGATCACGTCGCTCGTCACGTGATCCTTGTGCTCACTCGCGAGTTCGATGCCGAGATCGTCATTGTGCACGAGATTCTGCTCGATGACGATGTTGCGCCCGCCATCCACATAGATGCCGTCGGATTCGTATTGTTTGCCGTAGTCGGGATTGCCGTATGACGTAATATCGTACACCGTGTTGCCGCGGATCTCGCCATAGCGTGCCTGGTCGTAGCGCGGGTCGGGCGAGACACGCTCGAAGCCGATTGCGCCGATGCCGATATTGTCGTCGTCATGGACGACGTTGCTCACGACGGCGAAATCCTTGACGTTGCCGTCGAGCGACAGCGTCTCGCTGCAACCGGTCTTCATGCGATAAAGTTCGTTGCCGCTGATCGCGAGCCCCTCGATCGCCTGCGGCGCCCTCGTGCCATGGACGGTAAGCCCGAACGCGTCCGAGCCGCATTGCCGCGGGTCGGTCTTCGCGGTGGTCCAGATATCGTGGATGCGGTTGTTGACGATCTGGTCTCCACGCCCCGCGCCGAGCACATAGATGCCGATGGGGACGTCCTTGAGACTGGTAGTCTTGTAATTGCGCAGTTCGAAGCCGGTAACGATCACATCGCTCACATTCTTGAGCGTGACGAGACCCCACTGGCCGCCCGGAACGTCGAGCCCCGTTCCGTCGAGGATCGCGGTTTCGCCGGGATAGTTCGCGAAAGTGATGTCGCCGTTTGCCTTGTCCCCCGAGACGTGAAAGTGGACATGCTCGTGATAGACGCCGCCCTGTACCAGTACGGTGTCGCCGGCCATGGCCACATCCGCCGCGTGCTGCACCGTCCGCCACGGCGCATTGATGGAGCCGTTGTTGGAATTAATGCCGCCGGTCGCGACGTAATACGTCGTGCCGCTCGGCGCCTGCGCGAGGAGTGTAATCGATGCGGTCGCGGAAACCTGGCGGTTCGCCCGCGCCTCAGCCGTGATCGTGACGAGCGCGGGATTTGGGAGCGTCTGTGGCGGCGTATAAAGCCCGGATGTCCAGATGGTTCCGGATTGGGCCGCACCGCCATCCGCATTGTCGCCCTGCCAGACGACGCGGGTGTCGCTGGCGCCCGAAACCGTGGTGGTGAACTGCAGCGTCTGGCCGGCAACGAGCTGGACGTAAGACGGTGAAATGCTGATTGTTACAGAGGCCTTGGCCGCGAGCGGGCAGAGTATAAGGACGGCGGCGCGCCAGCCCGCGGCTCCGACTGCAATCTTTATCCGCATGTCCATCCTCCTCGCCCAGATAACGGCCGAGTTTACGCTTTTGCAGGTTGAAACCAGCTATTCCCGTCTTTAGGCTTAAGCGTGATTTTCCCGACAGGATACCATGCACCTCGAAAAGCGCGTGCTTGTGACCGGCGGAGCCGGATTTCTCGGTTCGCATCTCTGCGAGCGGCTCGTCGAGTCCGGCGCGCATGTCATCTGCGTCGACAATTTCTTCACCGGCGCGCACCAAAATGTCCAGCATCTCGTGGGCCATCCGCATTTCGAGCTGATCCGCCACGACATCACCTTCCCGCTCTATGTCGAGGTCGATGAAATCTACAATCTCGCCTGTCCGGCCTCGCCCATCCATTACCAGCGCGATCCGGTGCAGACCACCAAGACGAGCGTCATCGGCGCCATCAATATGCTCGGCCTCGCCAAACGGGTGAAGGCGCGCATTTTCCAGGCTTCCACCTCCGAAGTGTATGGCGATCCGGAAATCCATCCGCAGACGGAGAATTATTGGGGCAACGTCAATCCGGTTGGTCCGCGCTCGTGCTACGATGAGGGCAAGCGCTGCGCGGAGACGCTGTTCTTCGATTACCGGCGCCAGCACGGAATACCGATGAAGGTGTGCCGTATCTTTAACACTTACGGCCCGCGCATGCATCCCAATGACGGACGCGTGGTGTCGAGCTTCATCGTGCAGGCGCTGACCGGGCGCGATATTACCGTGTTCGGCGAAGGAACGCAGACCCGTTCCTTCTGTTACGTGGACGATCTGATTGCAGGCTTCCTGAAACTGATGGCGACGCCCGCAGATGTGGTCGGTCCCGTCAATCTCGGCAACCCGAATGAGTTTACGATCATCGAGCTGGCCAATAAAGTCGTAAGCCTGACCGGGTCATCGTCGAAGATCGTCCATCGCGACCTGCCGCATGACGATCCGAAGCAGCGCCAGCCCGACATCAAAAAGGCACGGGAACTGCTGAATTGGACGCCGGAAGTGCCGCTCGAAGAAGGCCTGAAGCGCACGATCGTCTATTTTGACCGCCTGCTTGCCGATCGACGCGCTCGCGAAGTCGCCGGCCTGTCGGGCTGAGTCCGGCACAACGCAGTCTCCAGATCCTGGAAGGAGTTTTGGCGTGAATGTGCTTGTGACAGGTGGGGCAGGCTATGTCGGAAGTCACGCCTGTAGCGCGCTGCGCGCGGCCGGCTTCAATCCTGTTACCTATGACAATCTCTCCCGAGGATTTCGCGCGCTGGTCCGCTATGGGCCGTTCGAACAGGGTGACATTCTCGACGCGGCGCGGCTCGTCCAGATTCTGGAGCATTACCAGCCGATTGCGGTGATGCATTTCGCGGCTTTCGCCTATGTCGGCGAGTCGGTGGACACCCCGCTCGATTATTACCGCAACAATTTCGCCGGTGCGCTGTCTCTGCTCCGCGCGATGCAGAGATGTGGGGTCAACCGGTTTGTTTTTTCCAGCACCTGTGCCGTCTATGGCACGACTGATACCCAGCCCATGCCGGAAAACCTTCCGCTTGCGCCCGTCAACCCCTATGGCCGCTCCAAGATGATGGTCGAGCAGGTGCTGCGGGATGCGGATACGGCCCATGGCATCAGATCGGTGTCGCTGCGCTATTTCAACGCTAGCGGTGCACATCCTTCCGGTGAGGTCGGCGAGCTGCACGAACCGGAAACGCATCTGATTCCGCGCGCGCTCATGGCGGCGAGCGGAGAGATCGACGCAATCGATATCTACGGCACCGATTATCCCACGCCTGACGGCACGGCCATTCGTGATTACATCCATGTTTGCGATCTGGCAGATGCCCATGTTGCGGCATTGCGCTATCTGGAAGAGGGCGGGCAGACGGTCTCCCTCAATCTCGGAACCGGGCGCGGCCATTCCGTACGCGAAATTCTCGATGCGGTTACGCGCGCCACCGGCCGCGAGCCGCTCTCCCGGATTGCGGCGAGACGGCCTGGCGATCCGTCCGTGCTTGTCGCCGATGCCGCAGCGGCGCGGCGAATCCTGCGTTTCGAGCCCAAATGGATTGAGATCGACGCCGTTATTTCTTCGGCATGGGAATGGCATTGCCGCCGGGCCGCGTTTTTTACAAATGAGCGGGCCGGCGAAGCGCCGGCCCGCTGATCCGACCACGCGGTTTTTACATTCCCGCGGTGGAACTCACGGCGGGCATCGATTGCAGGTCGCTGAGCGTCATATCGGCGATCAGGGTGTTGTTGTCCCTGTCGTAGCGCAGCTTGCTTGCGCTGACGGAGATCGTCTTGGCATGGCCGCCATCGTTCGACGTGAGCGTGATGTCGACCTTCGTCGGATGTCCGGCGTGCGACGTATGAACCACGGCCACCTGTCCGGCCGGCTGACCGTTTGAATCCTGCACCTGCGCGGAGGCAAGCAACGCATCGCGAAAACCCGCGTTCCGGACGCGCAGCATCGTATCCAACAAAAGGCAGGGAAAAGCCACGGGTCGCAAGCAAATGTTGCGAACGCAGGCATGTGCTAATTGAAAAGACTCGAGACGCTCTCTTCGTTGTTGATCCGGCGCAGTGCCTCCGCGAGCAAGGGCGCAATGGAAATACGCCGTATGTTGGGGCATCTGCGCACTTCTTCGGTCGCGGCAATGGAGTCGGTCACAACGACGGATTTGAGCCTTGAGGCATGGATGCGCGCGGCCGCCCCGCCCGAGAACACGCCATGCGTGGCATAGGCGTAGACTTCCTCGGCACCCTGTTCGATAAGCGCGTCGGCCGCATTGCACATCGTGCCACCGGAATCGACAATATCGTCCACGAGCAGGCAGACGCGCCCTCGGACATCACCGATGATGTTCATCACTTCCGATTCGCCAGCCCGTTCGCGCCTTTTGTCGACGATGGCGAGATCGGCACCAAGCCGTTTGGCGAGCGCGCGGGCGCGGACCACGCCGCCTACGTCGGGCGACACCACCATCAAATCCCGGCCACCGAGATAATCCTCGATGTCCTTCGCGATCACGGGCTGGGCGTAGAGATTGTCGGTCGGGATATCGAAGAAGCCTTGTATCTGTCCCGCATGCAGATCGGCGGTGAGGACCCGGTTCGCGCCGGCCCCGGTGATCAGATTGGCGACGAGCTTGGCCGAGATGGGGGTGCGCGGCCCGACTTTGCGGTCCTGCCGCGCATATCCGAAATAAGGAATCACGGCAGTAATGCGCCGCGCACTCGCCCTTCTCAGCGCGTCGATGATGACGAGCAGTTCCATTAGATTGTCGTTCGCGGGATAGCTGGTCGATTGCACGACAAACATATCCTCGCCGCGAACGTTTTCCTGCACCTCGACAAAAACTTCCATGTCCGCGAAGCGGCGCACCACGGCCTTGGTAAATGGAAGTTTGAGATGCTGCGCGATCGCTTCAGCCAGCGGACGGTTGGAATTCCCCGCCAGCAGCTTCATTCCCCGCGTACCGTTCACTTCGCTCATGAATGCGCTCCACCCAGCCTGTGAAACTTTGATGAACCCCGCGCCAAGGGCTTCTAGCAAGCGATTTCGCGCCGGTAAACCGGTTCGCTGCCGCTGCAGCCCTTAGCGCGTTGGCCCGGTGCCTCACGCGGATTGTCTGCGGGCGCCGAATTTCTGACCGGCTACCCGCCGAGCATCGGCTTTCCGTTCCTGAGTGCGATCCCGGGCAGCGTGTACGCCGCGGCCCCCAGCAGTTTCGTCGCAGGGTTGCGGACTCCAAATGTATGGGTGCGGCCGCCCTTGCCTTCGCCCGCACGGCTTCCCTCGTATTTCCAGTCCGTTTTCGTCAAAAAACGACATCGACACGCCAGATCACAACTGGGCGCCCCGGTTTGAGCGTTTGGGTTGGATCAGTCAGATAGCGCCAGACCACGTACCAGCCGGGGTGATTGTAATGGGATTGGATGGCCCACGCGCGGGTGCTCCCCTTCGATTCCAATGCCTGGGTGGGAGGCGGATCCAATTTGCCATTGAGGGAGAGGTCTGGAAACCGCTGCTGCGCCACGTCCGGGTGCTTGTGTTTCTTGTATGGGCTGACGGCATGGAGCGCTTTCACACCGAATATGCCGACGATGGCGCTGAAGACATTCGCCTGCTCGAAATACAGATCGATCAGTTCGGCCGTTTCATTCTCGACGTAGTCAACGGCTTTAGCGATATGAAACGGTTTTAGATCCTTTGGTAGCGGCAAACTTTCCCCCGAGCTGCGCAAGCGGCGTCAGGCGCGCCAGCGCCGGAATCGCCTTCTTCGCGATGGAAAAGTAGGTAGCGTCATGTTCGATCCCGATGCTGGTGTACCCGACCGCGCTTGCCGCCGCGATCGTGGAGCCGCCGCCCATGAATGGATCAGCCACGACCCCGCGGCCTAGGGGCAGGGCGCTGCGCACGATCTGCCGCATGAAACTCTGGGGTTTCAAAGATGGGTGCGGCGCTATCGCGCGCTCTTCGCTTCGAGTCGGCCCCGATTTGATGACATCGACAAATGGTTCTTCCCCCGAGATACGGCGCAGTCCACCTGTTCCCCATTTCCGCAAATTGTCCTGTACGCGTCCCTCGCAGGGTTTCCGGAACAGGCCCCACGGCTCCCATGCTGAACGCGGCATGACAGAAACTTCGACAAATTCTTCGTGTGCATTCTTCGGGCGATCTCCGCCGCGCAATGTCTGCACCAGTCGGATGATCTCGCCACGCTTTTCGAAACCCGCCCCGATCATGGGCAAGTAAACATGATGTGAAAGCAGGGGATTGGTTGCGATAATTACATGCGCTCCCGGAACAAGAATCCGCATTGCTTCTTGCGCCAGCGTTCCGAAAAATCCACGCAACGCTGCATGGTCGTGGTCGCCCAGGACAGTGAAGCGGGGCAGCGGACTGCGCCTGCATCCGTCGAAGGACGGCGGAATACGCCAAACGCCGCCGCGCCCAGAACGGAGCTTCTGTTTCTCTGTTTCCGTGAATTCCTTCAAGCCATAGGGCGGGTCGGTAACGATGGCCTGAACTGAATTGGCAGGTTGCTTCCGCATCCATTCGAATGCATCGCCGAGAACGATCTCATAGGGCGCCAGAACAACCGGGGCAGCGATCACCGATTCGACAGTACGCCCCAACCGAGCAACAGATTGCAAGCGCTGCATTCTCAACTCCAGACCCTTATGCAATAGGCGATTCGCGACGAAGTGCAAATGGCCAGTCGGATTGGATGTTAGGGTCAGGTGTCGACAAATGTTTGTCGGGTTGTGCCGGAACCTTACTCAATCGTCTCAGACCAGTAGAATCGCGGAAAGCTGACGGCCGTAATCGGTTTCGCCGCAATGCGTGGCGCGGCGATAACTGTAGAAGTCTTCGGCCTCACCATAGGTACAATGCGCGAGGGACGCCGTATTGCGAACGCCTGCCGCTTGCAGGCGCACACTCGCATAACCCGGCAGGTCGAACTGCCAATGGCCCGGGCGTGCGGCCGGCGCGAAGAAGCGCGTGTTTGCAGCGTCCTGCTGCGCGAAGGCGGCGCGAAACTCATCGCGGACCTCATAGGCGGATTGGGAGATGCAAGGGCCTATCGCGGCAGCAATCCGCTCGCGTTTCGCGCCCAGCTGTTCCATGCGGAGGACCGCTTGCTCGATCACCCCGGCGACTGCGCCTTTCCATCCTGAATGTGCCGCGCCGATTACATGAGCCTCCGCATCGGCCAGCAGGATCGGCGCACAGTCCGCCGTCAGTATTCCAAGCGCAATTCCGGGCTCGGAAGTCGCCATCGCATCGGCCCGCGGCGCGTTGCCGACCTCCCACGGTTCATGCACCAGCACGCCCTCCGCGCCGTGAATCTGATAGAGCGTGACGAGCCGGCATTCTGGTGCCGTGAGTGCCGCCATCGCGCGGCGGCGGTTCTCTTCGACGCGGCTGCGCACATCTCCCGAACCGGGGCCACAATTGAGAGAGGCGTAAATTCCGGACGATGACCCGCCACGCCGTCCGAAAAACCCATGCGCAATGCCCGGTAGTTCAGAAAGATTGGGCGCAGCGAGCTTCCACATGGATCAAAATCCCGGCGGTTGGAGCGCGTGGGGTGGCACGACAGCCAAGACTTTGAAGAGCGCCCCCATTTCATTCGGATTCGTCAATCGCGCAATTCCGGAACGGATATCCGGAGCTCGGACGGGATCGGCCGCGCCGAGCCTTTCTGCCCGGATATCAATGCCAAGCGCGCGCAGGAAATCGCCCTGTGCAACCGGTCCCGCAGTTTGGCCGCCGCCGCGGCGCGCACTCTCTGCCATGGCTGCAAAATCCACATGCGCAGAAATATCCGCCTCGCCCGGGCGGGCGAGAACGTCGACGGGCAGATGTCGGGCCACGGCCTGCAATGTTTCGCCAAATCCTCGGCCGGTATGGCCATAATCGACGAGGAGCGCGCCACCGCCCTGCGCTGCGATGACCCTGCTTACGTCTTCGACCAGAGTTTCGCCTGCGGGCGATATCTCCAGCACGGCGCCGGGATCTGGTGCGCCGCGGTCCGCGGAGATGGCGAGCGGGACCGGTAGAGGCGCAAGCGCAAATGCGAGTTCGCCTCTGGATTCGACTACAACCCTTTCGCACCAGCCGCGCTCGGTCATCACAAACTGGCGAACGGGAAGCGCATCGAGAAATTCATTGGCAAGCAGAAAAAGAGGGCGATTTTGCGCGATTTCACCCCACTGCCGCGCCCAATGCACGGGAACATCGGCGTCATGCAAACTCGCGCGCTGGATGGCCTCCAATGGCTTACTGGCCTCGACGAGCACGACTTCGAGCGAATTGAGAAATGCCGGCGCGCTGCGGAGCGCGCGCAGGGCATCGCGCATCAGGGTGCCGCGCCCGGGGCCGAGCTCGACAAGGCGCGGGTTTTCGGGACAGCCCTGGTCCTGCCAGACCTGCGCACACCACAGGCCCAGAAGCTCTCCGAATATCTGGCTGATCTCGGGCGCGGTGATGAAGGCACCCTCGGCGCCGATCGGTTCACGTGACGCATAGAAGCCGGATTGCGGATCATGCAGCGCAAGTGTCATGAAAGCCGAGACGGGCAGCGGTCCGCTCATTCCGATTGTGCGCGCAATACGCCGGGCAAGCGGATTCACGCGTGAGCCTGCGCGAGCGGACGACGAAACGCGAGCCAGAACAACAGCGCAGCGACAATCCACATCGGAATGCTGAGCGCCTGACCGACACTGAGCCAGTGAGGAAACACCGTGTCGGAGTCGCGAAAAATCTCGGCGATGTAGCGGAAGATTCCATAGAAGGTGAAAAACAGCGCCGCGAGCAGGCCGGGCCGGTTGTGCAAACGAAACACCCGCAGTCCAATCTGCATGATTGCAAAGAGAAGAAGCCCTTCCATTGCGGCTTCGTAGAGCTGACTTGGATGACGGGGTAGTTGATCGGGCGCGCGCGGAAACACCATCGCCCAGGGCACATCACTCACCTTTCCCCACAATTCGCCGTTGACGAAATTGGCGATGCGCCCGAAGAACAACCCGATCGGCGTGACGCTCGCTACCAGATCGCCGATCTTCAGCATGTCGAGCTTGCGGCTGCGCGTGAAGAGCCAGATCGCGATGGCGACGCCGACCAGGCCGCCATGAAATGACATACCGCCTTCCCACGCGGCGATGATTTTAACGGGATTGGTCAGATAGCCGAGCGGCAGGCCGGCACAGGCCGGCGAAGTTCCCCAGATGCCGCAGAAGAATGTGCCATAAATCAGAACATAGCCGAGGCGCCCGCCAATGATGACGCCGAGGGTAGCCCATACCACGAGGTCGCCGATGTCGTCCGCGGTGGCCGGTGGCCGACCGCCAAATGTCGCGCCGGCCCAGAGCGATGGCGTCCGAATAAGCCGCACCAGATACCACCAGCCCAGCAGCAATCCGGCGATATAGGACAGCGCGTACCACCGGATGGCCAGTGGTCCGAGATGCACAAGCACAGGATCGATATGCGGATAGGGAAGAACGGCTTCGATCATCAGGATTCGCGGGCGAAGTGGCGGCTCACTCGCTCCGCTTCGCATGGGCCTGTCAAGGCATGAGTCTGCCGGCTTGCCCGGATACGGTGTTCCGTCCATAAGGGCGCCCGATGCAGACCGAGAATCCCCTGCTTGATGGTCTGGCGCGCCTTTTTACGGACGCGGCCGGGGCCGCACAGAGCGTTCGCTCCGAACTGGATACGTTCATGCGGCAGCGGCTCGAGCGGTTGGTTGCGGATATGGATTTCGTGCCGCGCGAAGAGTTCGAAGCGGTCAAGGAAATGGCGTCCAAAGCGCGAAGCGAGAATGAGCGCCTCGATGCCCGTATCTCTGCATTGGAGGCCCGACTCAAGGCGCGCGATGAATCCGGCTTAACGGGCTCGTCGTGACGAAATTGTGAACTGGTGGAATACTCACAGAGCTTCCGTGTAGGACTCTTGTCGAACCACAAAATCTTGTGTCAGGCTGACACTTACCTGCTTCGTTTTGCTGTCCATCATGGAGTTTGCGGATGAGTCTTGCTCACCAGGAAGGAACGGTCCCGGAATTCCATCCGCTCGACCTGCTGGAGCAGTCGGTCGAAGACCATGGCTGGCCTTTCGAGCGCAGCGGGCGCGACGAACTCAATCTCTCGGTGGCCGGCCGCTGGTGCGATCATCATTTTTGCTTCACTTGGCGGGAGGATCTGCAGTCGCTGCACCTTTCCTCCGCCTTCGACATGCGAGTGGAGACTGCCCGGCGGGCCGAAATGGCCTCCCTCCTGACCTACATCAACGCCAAGCTCTGGATCGGGCATTTCGACCTTTTCCGCGAGGAAGGTGCCCTGGTCTTCCGCCACGCAATGATCTTCCCGGACGCGCGCGCCAGCGCGTCGCAATGCGAGGCGCTCCTCAATCTCGCCGTCGAAGCCTGCGAGCACTACTACCCGGCGTTCCAGTTCGTTCTATGGGGCGGGAAGACGGCCGAGGAGGCGGTGGCGGCTGCCGTGCTCGAGTGTGTCGGACAGGCGTAGAGCGGCCCGCCACGTCACTCTGCTGGTGGGCGCCGGCCGGATGGGCGGCGCCCTGCTGAAAGTCTGGGCTGCGCGGGGCCTTGGCTCCGTCGCCGTTATCGAGCCCGCGCCAGATCCTCAAATTCGAAGTCTCGCGCGGCGCTCGGACAATATTCGCTTTCTCAATCGCATTGAAGACGCCGCTGGCCTGGATATCGCAGCCTGTGTGATCGCGTTGAAACCTCAGGTTTTGCGGGTAGAAGCATGGCGCCTTAAACCTGTCGCCGCCTCCGGCGCTCTTATGCTCTCCATCGCGGCCGGAACGAGTATCGCGGCGCTTCGCAGGGCATGGGGCCGGCAAGTGCTGATCATGCGGGCCATGCCGAATATGCCGGGAGCCATCGGCCGCGGCATCACCGCGCTCTACGCGCCACCGGCCGTATCGGCAGCACTTCGCGCGCGTGCGGAAGCCCTTGTTGCGGGATTCGGCGAGACGATCTGGGTTGGCCGCGAAGGTTTGATCGACGCGGTCACGGCCATCTCGGGTTCCGGGCCGGCCTATGTATTTTTGTTGGCCGAATGCCTTGCGCGTGCCGCGCGCGCGCAAGGCTTCTCTGCGGAGATTGCTGACCGGCTTGCGCGGGCAACGGTTTCCGGAGCCGGAGCCCTGCTTGACGCTGATCCGCGCAAACCTGCAGCGCTGCGTCAGGACGTGACGAGTCCCGGCGGCACCACCGAAGCCGCACTTGGGGTGTTGATGAAAGACGATGTCCTTGGAAAACTGATGACCGAGGCCGCTGCGGCTGCGCGTGCGCGGGCGATGGAGCTGGGCCGCCAGTCGGAACTCTAAGAAGGTGGAGTGCGATGCCTGGATCCGATGCCGAGGCCCGCATTGCGGCTGCGGCGTTCCGACTTCTCGCAACCGAGTCCTGGAACCGGATGACACTCGCTTCGGTCGCAAGGGCGGCAAAAGTGTCGTGGGGCGACATGTTACGCACGGCGCCGTCGCGCGCGGCCCTCATCAGTGTGCTGTTGCGCCGCGCTGCGGTGGACACCGCCAAACGCTACAGGCCGGATCGTGCCGCGCCGAGTGCGCGCGAACGCGTCTTCGATGCGATCATGAGCTGGTTCGAAGCCCAAAATGCTCGCAAAGAGGCCGTGCGTGCTCTTTATGGCGGGCTAAAGCAGGAGCCGCTCACCCTTCTTGCGCTACGCGGCGATATCGTGGCCGCTGCGGAATGGCTGCTTGCGCTCGCTGAGGCTGACGCCGGCGCCGCTTCATCCGTTCGCGCCGCCTGCATTGGTGGCATCGTCGCACATGCGATGCCGGTCTGGTTCACCGACGACGCACATATGGGGAAGACCATGGCGCAGCTCGATCGTGATCTTCGACGCGTTGAACATTTTCTTTGGCCGCCGGAAAAATCGCAGCACCAAAAACGCCGCAAATCGCGTCCGCGTCAGCGCCGCTGATGCACCCAGCGTGGGATAGGAAGCCGACAATGCTGTCAAGATTGCCAGTGAAGGCAGCCCAGCATCTGACGGTCATACCGGCAGGCGGATTGCAGCCCGCAATCCGCCGAGGCGGCTTGCTCCAAGCGTGATTTCGCCGCCATGGGCGCGGGCGATGTCGCGAGCGATCGCGAGCCCAAGCCCGACGCCGCCGACCTGTAAATTGCGCCCCTCATCAAGGCGATGGAATGGCCGGAACGCCTCTTCGCGACGGGCTTCCGGAATTCCCGGTCCGTCGTCGTCCACCAATATCTCGACGAACCGGCTGTGCTGCGCGAGCGCCACATCGACATGTTTGCCATGCTTCAGCGCGTTGTCGATGAGATTGGTGGCGCAGCGTTTGAGCGCGTTGCGCTTTACGGCGAGCCAGACGCCGGACGGTGCGTCGACGCGGATCCGTTCGGCTCCCGCCGCACGGGCATGCGCGGCGGCGAAGGCGGCTTCCGTCACCACTTCGCCGAGATCGGCAGCCTGTGCATCCTCGCCGGAGTCCCCGCTCGCGAAATCAAGATATTCATCGAGCATGTGCTCCATTTCGCGCACGTCATCGAGCGCGGATGCGGGCTCTGCGCCGGCACCCATCATGGCGAGCTGCAGTCGCAGCCGCGTGAGCGGTGTTTTCAGGTCGTGGCTGACGCCCGCGAGCATCTCGGTGCGCTGCTGGACATAGCGCTCGATGCGCGCGCGCATGGTAATGAAGGCTTGCGCGGCCTTGCGCACTTCCATGGCGCCATAAGGCTTGAAGTCCGGCACGGCACGGCCCTTGCCGAACGCATCCGCCACCGCGGCGAGCCGCTCGATCGGCTTCACCTGATTGCGCAGGAAGAGAATCGCCACCGCGATCAGCACGAGCGAAGAACCCACCATCCATAAAATGAAGATATCCGCATTCGACGCCACCACCTGATCGCGGGGAATGACGACCTTCAGCACGCCGTCCCTTACTTGGATCCGGAAGTCGAAGCTGTTGTCGATCGCACCGGAGGTGAATGGGTGCGCAGCGCCGAGTCGGTTTGCAAACACCGCGTCCATCGCGTGCTTGAGATCAATGCTGGAGTGCCCGTAAGGCCTGGCGAGCTTGGCCCCGGCGTCAAGCGATATGGCGAAGCCCAGCGAATGGGCCGCCATGTCCAGCAATCGGGTCCGTGCGGGTCCGGCGGGGTAGCTTTCCTCGATATTGGTCAGAAACGCGACGTCACCCGCCACACTGTGCGCCATATGGCGCGTGACGATGTCGTAATGGCGAACGAAAAAAGCGTATGTGACGATACCCTGAAGGACGACCATCGGCGCCACAATGATGATCAGCGAGCGGCCGAAGAGCCCGCGAGGGGAAACCTGCTTGAGCAGGCGCAGCGGCGTCGTTTGCGGCATCGTGGATCAATCCACTCGGTCGGGCACGAGCACATAGCCCACGCCACGAACAGTCTGGATGTAAAGCGGCAGTTTCGAATCCTCCTCAATCTTGCGACGGAGCCGCGTCACCTGGACATCGATCGTGCGCTCGAGCGCGATGCCAAGCCGCGCGCACAAATCCATGCGTGAAAAGGGACGGCCGGCATTGGTCGCGAAAAGTCTGAGGAGTGCGCTTTCCGAGGTCGTGAGGCGGACCGGCCGGCCATCGCGCCGCAATTCACCGCGTTGGGGATCGAACACGGTCCGGCCCATCCGCACCTCCCGATGGGGCGAACGTAACGGCGGCGTGGTGCGCCGCAGCAGGCCTGCGCAACGCAGGAGGAGTTCGCGGGGCTCGAAGGGTTTGGCCAGATAGTCGTCTGCGCCGCTCTCCAGGCCTGCAATACGGTGTGCCGGCTCGCCGCGGGCTGTCAGCATCAAGACGGGCATCTGGGTCTGGCCGCGGATGGCTTTGGTGAGCTCCAGGCCGGATTCGCCGGGCATCATCACATCGACGATCAGAAGGTCGAAGGCCATTCCCTTCATCAGCGCGCGGGCTTCAGCGGCGCTTGCCGCCGCGGTAACGCGATAGCCGTTCGAGGTCAGATAGCGTTGCAACAACGCACGCAAGCGCTCGTCGTCGTCGACAACGAGCAGATGGGCATCCTGGATTGCGCCGCTCACGATGGCCGCTTCACTTCGGGCAGCCGAAGATATAGACGAACCCCCGAAGGGGTCCATCCGTTTCCCGCTAAGGTCCTCTTCGGACGTCCATTCCGTTCTCCGACCGGCCGCAGGGTTGGCCGGCCCGCGAGGTGCTTTCATGGCCATTGTTCCCTTCGACGATCGCGACGGCTGGATCTGGTACGATGGACGCCTCGTGCCATGGCGCGAGGCAAAGACCCATGTGCTGACGCATGGCCTCCATTATGCGTCGTCGATCTTCGAGGGCCAGCGTCTCTATGGCGGTCGGGTCTACAGGCTCGCCGAACACACAGAGCGCCTGTTCGAATCCGCCCGGATCATGGGCATGAAAATTCCGTACACGGAAGAAGAAATCAACCATGCCTGCAACGAAGTGGCGAAGGCACAGGGACTCGACAACGCCTATATGCGGCCCGTGGTTTTTCGCGGCAGCGAGATGATGTCGGTGGCCGCGCCGAACTCCAAGATCCACGTGGCCATCGCGGTATGGCCCTGGCCCTCCTATTTTTCGCCCGAGGAGAAGCGCAAGGGAATCCGGCTCACCGTGTCGGAATGGCGACGGCCGGCCCCTGACACGGCGCCGACCAAAGCCAAGGCGGCGGGCCTCTACATGATCTGCACCATCTCCAAACATGCGGCCGAAGATCAGGGCTTCGCCGACGCACTGATGTACGATTATCGCGGCTTTGTTGCCGAAGCGACCGGCGCCAATGTGTTTTTCGTCAAGGACGGCGCGCTGCACACGCCGATTCCCGATTGTTTCCTTGACGGCATCACGCGCAAATCGATCATTGCGCTCGCCCGCGCGCGGCAGATTCCCGTCTTCGAACGTCATATCGAGCCTGCCGAGATGGCGGGCTTCAGCGAATGCTTTCTTACCGGAACTGCGGCCGAAGTGACGCCGGTTTCACAGGTCGGGCCGTATCATTTCTCGCCTGGCCAGCTGACGGAAGCGATGACGGAAGATTATGCCAAAGACGTGCGAGCGACGGTTATGATTGACGCCACCTGAGCGCGGCATTCGCGTCACTCTTCCGTACCTCAACCCAAGTGCCGCCTGATCCGCGCTCTTCCTGTTTCCACAAAGGTGCGCGTGTTTTCAGATAATCCATCAGGAATTCGCCCGCCCGGAATGCGGCTTCGCGATGGGCGCTCGCAACCGCGACAAGCACGATCCGTGCGCTGGGAACAAGGCGGCCGACGCGATGGATGACGGTCGTGGCCAGAATTGGCCAGCGCGATTCCGCTTCTGCGACGTGTTTTGCAATTTCCCGTTCGGTCATGCCCGGATAGTGCTCAAGCGTCAGTGCAGTCAGACCATCATCGGCGCGTACGCACCCGGTAAATGTCACCACCGCGCCGACATCCGTGCGAGCGCCGACGAGCGCGTCGCATTCTGCGCTCACGTCAAAATCGTCCGTCTGCACCCGAATGGTCCTCATCCGCCTGTCACCGGAGGAAAGAAGGCGATCTCGTCCGAGTCGGCGATTATTGTTTCGAAGGGCGCGTATTCCTGGTTGACCGCGGCACGCAACCGGTCTGGATCGCCGAACACGTCTGCATAGCCGCCGCCTCGCGCGCGAAGATATTCGATCAGCTGAGCGATCGTCATCACATGGGCGGGCAGGGATACACATTCCTCGCCCGTCCCGATTTTTTGCCGGACCCACGCGAAATAGAGAATGGTCAAGCCATTTCTCCGCGCCGGGACTGCGGCGCCGCCTGCACGCTGCGCAGATGCTCAAGACCCGCGCGGAAATAGGCGAGGCCGGTATAGACGGTGAGCGCGGCCGCGGTCCAAAGCAGCGCATAGGCAAAATCGATCGCCCGCGGCCAGACCTTTTCCGCAGAAGGCCCGAGGATCATTGCGCCGATCGAAATCATTTGCAGCACGGTCTTGAATTTGGCGATGCGCGTCACCGGCACGCTGACCGAAACGGTGGCCAGAAACTCGCGCAGGCCCGACACGAGAATTTCGCGGGCAAGGATGACGAGCGCGGGAATGAGTTCCAGTCCCGCAAGGACATGCCGGGCGACGAGCATCATCAGCGCGATCCCGACAAGTATTTTATCGGCGATCGGATCGAGCATGCGGCCGAATTCCGAGCTTGCCTGCAATTTCCTGGCGGCAAAGCCGTCCAGCACATCGCTGATACCGGCGACGCAGAAAATGACGAAAGCCGAAAGCCGCCCCGTTTCGCCGGGCACCATCAAGGCCAGTGCAAACACCGGCACAAGCAGAATGCGCAGGACCGTCAGGGCGTTGGGCAGCCGTAACATGCCCACAGTCTAGACAATTTCGCGCCGGGCGCGACCCCCGTCTTGCTAACTTCCCGCAGCACCCGGATGAAAGAAATCGTAAATCCGTCGTGCCAGCGCCGCGCTCACCCCCGCCACCTCTTCGAGGTCCGAAAGGCTCGCGCCGGCTACAGCCCGCGCCGACCCGAAATGTTGCAATAGCGCGCGCTTGCGGGAGGCGCCCACGCCGGCGATCTCGTCGAGCGGGTTGGCGCCGAGCGCTTTCGCCCGCTTCTTGCGGTGGCTGCCAATGGCGAAGCGGTGAGCCTCGTCGCGCAGCCGCTGGAGATAGTAAAGGACGGGGCTCTTAGGATCGAGTCGGAATGGCTCTCGGTTCTTCACGTAGAAGTGTTCGCGGCCGGCGTCTCGTTCCGGCCCCTTTGCGACTCCCGCGAGCAACACATCCTCGACGCCAAGGTCTTCCAGCACGCTCTGCGCGACTGCAAGCTGTCCAGGTCCGCCATCGATCAGCGCCAAGTCCGGCCATTTGGCCCTCGCATCTTCGGCTTCGCGCACCAGCCGCGAGAAGCGGCGCGTCAGCACTTCGCGCATCATGCCGTAGTCGTCACCGGGCGCGAGGTCGGCGGATTTGATGTTGAACTTGCGATATTCGCCTTTCTCGAATCCATCAGGGCCGGCCACGATCATCGCGCCCACCGCATTTGCGCCCTGGATGTGCGAATTGTCATAGACCTCGATCCGGCGTGGCGGTCCTTCCAGCCCGAAAGTCTCGGCGACGCCATCGAGCAGTTCGCGCTGAGCGCTGTTCTCGGCAAGCCGCCTTGCCAGTTGTTCGCGCGCATTCTGCAGCGCCATGTCGAGAATGTCGCGTTTCTCTCCGCGTTGCGGCACAAGAATTTCGACCTTGCGTCCTGCCTGGAGCGACAGCGCCTCGGCCAGCAGACCCTTCTGCGGCATCATTTCGGAAGCGAGGATCAGCGCCGGCGCCGTGCGCCCATCGTAGAACTGCCCGATGAACGACTCCAGCACCTCCGCCGTCGAGAGGTCGCGTTCGGCTCGCGGGAAATACGGCTTGTTCCCCCAGTTCTGTCCGGAGCGGAAGAAGAACACCTGTACGCAGATGTGGCCACCCTGAGCATAGGCGGCGAACAAATCGCCGTCCGTAAACGTCGCCGGATTGATGCCCTGATGGGATTGGACATGGCTCATGGCGCGCAGACGATCTCGCAGCCGCGCGGCGCGCTCGAAATCGAGCGCCTCCGAAGCTCCGTTCATTTCCTCCACGAGCTGCGCCTGCACCGTACGGCTCTTGCCGGTGAGAAAGGCTTCCGCTTCGTCCACGAGCTTGCGGTAATCCTCCGCGCTTATCCGCGCCGTGCACGGCGCGCTGCAGCGCTTGATCTGGAACAGCAGACAGGGCCGCGTGCGCGACTCGAATACGCTGTCGGAACAGGAGCGAAGAAGAAAAGACCTTTGCAATGCGCTGAGCGTCCGGTTCACAGCGCCGGCCGAGGCGAAGGGGCCAAAATAGATGCCCTTTACCGATTTCGCGCCGCGATGCTTCAGAATCTGCGGGAACGCGTGGTCTTCACGCAGCAGGATGTTCGGGAAGGATTTGTCGTCGCGAAAGGAAACATTATAGCGCGGCCTGAGCCGCTTGATGAGATTGGATTCGAGAAGCAGCGCTTCGGTTTCGGAAGCCGTGGTGACGAACAGCATCTCGGCGGTATCGGCAATCATCCGCGCGATGCGATCGAGATGTCCGCCCGTCTTCACATAAGACGCAACACGTTTCTTGAGGCTCTTGGCCTTGCCGACATAGAGGACATTTCCCTTCGCATCCATCATGCGATAGACGCCGGGCGTATCGGGCAATGTCTTCAGATAGGCCTGGATGCACGCCGGCCCGGTAAGGGGGGACATGGGCGCATCTTCATCCGTAGACGGAACGTCGCTCATAAGGCGATTATAATACCGCGTTCAGCGGCGGGCAGGGCATCGCTCGATTTCGACTCCGGCGGCTTCGGCGCCGGGAACGGCATGGAGCTTTTCCACCCGCACCCGTACCAGGCGCACGCGCTGGTCTTCGAGACAGCTTTCGGCGATCTGCTCGGCAAGCGTTTCCGCGAGTTTGATATGCCCCCTGGCGACCAGCGCGCGAATGCGCAACGTGATCGCCTCGTAATCGACGACTCTTTCGAGTCGGTCCTCGAGCGGGACCCTGTCCTCCACGGCGAGGTCGACATTGATGCGCACCGGCTGCTGCTTGGTGATCTCGTGTCCATGAATGCCGATATGCGCGAGGAGCTCGAGATTGCGGATGAAGACGTGGCGCAAGGCATTCTTGGCATCGGCGTAGCGTGGCGTTTCCGTGGTCATCCGGCACTCTTCATTCGACGACGCCCACGTCGGCTGTTCGCCAGATCAGATGCTGCCCGCCGTCCACCGCAATCAACTGTCCGGTAACAGCCGGGGCGGTAAGCAGATAGCGCACGGCATCGCAGACATCCTGCGGTTCGGCGCCGGCACCGAGAATGGTGGCCTCGCGCTGGCGGCGAAATTGTTCCTCGCTCTGACGCGCATTGATGATGGTGGGACCGGGCGCCACGGCGTTCACCCGGATGCGCGGCGCCAGCGCCTGCGCCAGCGTTGTGTTCAACCAGAACAGACCTGCCTTGCTGAGGCTGTAGGAGAGGAATTGCGGCGTGGGCTTGAGCACGCGCTGATCGATGATGTTGACAATGGCGCCGCGTGCGTCCGTGGAAAGCGCGCGTGCAAATTCCTGCACCAGCACGAAAGGTGCACGCATATTCACGGCCATGTGCCGCTCCCAGGATTCGTGCGTTGCGCTCGCCCATTCATCGCGCTCGAAGATAGAGGCGTTGTTGACGAGAGCGGAAAGAGGTCCCAGTTCCTTCGTTGCGCGGCCGATCAGCCCAGCGACATCGCCCTCCTTTTCGAGATCGGCTTCCAACAGCGTGGCAGTGCGGCCCATGTCGCGGATCCGCATCGCGGTCTCGCCTGCATCGGCCTCGGAATGGTTGTAATGCAGCGCGATATCCCAGCCGTGCCGGGCAAGGTCGATGGCAATCGCCCGGCCGAGCCGTTTCGCGGCGCCTGTTATAAGAACGGCCTTTCGCTCGAGCATGGGCTAAGCAACTTCCCCTGCCTTACCCGAATAGAGGCAGATGCGCGGCATCTTCACGAAACAAAACCCACGATGCGCTTCACTTCAGTCATGATCGGAGCAGCGCGCGCGCGAGCTTTTTCGGCGCCATGGTTGAGAAGATGATCGATCTCCACCGGGTCGGCAAGAAGGCGACGCATCTCGGCGGCAATCGGCACGATCTTCGCCACGGCAAGCTCTGCCAACTCGTTCTTGAATGTTGAGAATTGCTGTCCGGCAAAGCGCGCGATGACGGCTTCGCGCGACTCGTCGGCAATTGCCGCAAAAATGTTGACGAGGTTTTCCGCTTCGGGCCGGCCTTCGAAGCCTTTCTCTGAATCGGGCAGCGGTTCGGAATCGGTGCGTGCCTTGCGGATCTTCTGTGCGATCGTATCGGCGTCATCGGTGAGGTTGATGCGCGAATAATCCGACTCGTCGGATTTCGACATCTTCTTCGTGCCGTCGCGCAGCGACATGACGCGCGTCGCGGGGCCGGTGATCACCGGCTCCGGCAGCGGGAAGAATTCCGGCACTCCAAAATCGTTGTTGAACTTCTGCGCAATGTCACGCGCGAGCTCCAGATGCTGCTTTTGGTCCTCGCCGACCGGCACATGCGTTGCCTTATAGGCGAGGATGTCGGCGGCCATCAGGTTAGGATAAATAAACAACCCGACGCTCGCATTCTCGCGGTGTTTGCCGGCTTTCTCCTTGAACTGCGTCATGCGGCCGAGCCAGCCCATGCGGGCAACGCAGTTGAAAATCCAGGCGAGTTCGGCGTGTTCGTGCACCTGGCTTTGGTTGAAAAGGATGGCGCGTGAGGGATCAACGCCGCTCGCCACATAGGCGGCGGTGACTTCGCGGGTGGCAGCAGTCAATGCCTTCGGATCCTGCTCGACTGTGATCGCATGCAGGTCGACGACGCAATAGAGGCAGTCCATCGTCTCTTGCAGCCTTACCCAGTTCTTGAGCGCGCCCAGGTAGTTTCCCAGATGCAGCGTGTTGGTAGGCTGCATGCCGGAAAATACGAGCGGTCTGTGCGCGGAGGTGGTCATGACGGAATCCGGTCGGGAGGGGGGTTATGGCCGGACGCGGCCGATGCATCAAGGGGCGCCCGATAACACTTGAATTAGCCGTACTTCGATGCGTGCGCGGTGCTCGCCGGGGGGCAGCTTGTTCCCGAAACAATCCCGGACATAGAAGACGTCCACGGCGCGTTCGCCATAGGTAGCCACGATCGCAGAGGAAATGGCCAGGCCAAGCTCGAAGAGCGCTCGCGCGATGTCGAAAAGGAGCCCTGGCCGGTCGGCCCCCTCCAATTCGAGGATCGTGGCGAGAGCGGAAGTTTCGTTGTCGAAATTGACCCGCGGCAGCACCTGGAATGCCGCTGCCCGCCTCGCGCCGGGACGCCTCACGGCCGCTGGTCGTGGCAGGGTTTCGCTCACAAGCGCCTGGGCAATCGTTCGGCGCAGGCGCTGGATTTGTGCCGGATCGCCCAAGGGTGCGCCCTGGGAGTCCTGGACGGCGAAGACATCGAGCGCGAGCTCGTCATCACCGGTGAAAGCCTTGGCCTCGACGATCGACCCTCCGCAAGCGGCAATGGCGCCCGCGAGCTTGAAAAAGAGCCCCGGCTGATCCGGCGCGCAGATGGCGATCTCGGAGACCGAACGGTGGTGGCTGACGTCGCAGCCGAGCGCGAAACGTTCTTCCGCATTCGCGACCCGGGCCCTCAGGCGGGCATTGCGTTCGAGTTCCTGCGGCTCAAAGGTCAGCCAGTAATTTTCGCCAAAATGCGCGACGGCATCGTCGCGCTCGGCTTTCGTCCAATCATTGAGATCTGCAAGGAGACGTTTTTTCGCTTCATTCACGCGCTCGCCGCGTGCCGGGACCGGCGTGCCGGACATCAGCGCGTCCGCTTCGTAATAGAGCTCGCGCAGCAACTGGCCCTTCCAGCCGTTCCAAGTGCCCGGACCAACGGCACGGATATCCGCCGCTGTCAGTACCAGCAGCATGCGCAGCAATTCCGGCGACTGTACTTCGCTTACGAATTTCCGGACCGTCGCGGGATCGGAAATATCGCGGCGCTGCGCGATATCGCTCATCAGCAGGTGATGGCGCACGAGCCATGTCGCCATCGCGGTGTCGGATACCGACAATCCCCAGAGGCTGCAAAGCGACCGGGCAAGATCGGCCCCGATTTCGGAATGATTGCCCGGTAGGCCTTTGCCGATATCGTGCAGAAAGGCTGCGCAGTAGAGCGCCTCGCGCGGCCTGATACGGTGCATCAGCGCGCTTGCGAGCGGATGGTCGTCCACCAGCTCGCCTCGCTCGATCGCGGCCAGATTTCCCACTGTGCGGATCAAGTGCTCGTCGACCGTGTAGTGATGGTACATGTTGAATTGCATCCGCGCGACCGCATGGGCGAAGGGCGGCACGAATGCCGCCAGCACCCCCGCGTCGTTCATTCGCCGCAGCGATCGCTCCGGATGCTGGCGGGAGCTGACGATTTCGAGGAACAGGCGATTGGCAATGCGATCGCTGCGCAGGGACTCCGTAATCAGGTCAAGCGAACGCGTGATCATGCGCAGGGCATGCGGATGGATGTCCGCGTGTCTCGCATCGGCGACGTGGAAGATGCGGATGAGATTCACCGGATCGCGCTGGAGCGCGTCGCCGCGCGCGTTCACTCTTCCGTTCTCGAGAAAGATTTCATCCTGTTCGGCGCGCAGCCCCGGAACGCCAGGCGGCCAAGGCGCGGCGCCGGGCATCGGTTTCCTGTTTTGCTCTTCCAGGGCGGCGCAGAAGATGCGCGTCAGATCGCCCACATTCTTGGCCGTAAGGAAGTAATCCTTCATGAAGCGCTCGACGGAGCGGCGCGGAGTTTCTTCCCGATATCCCAGGCGGCCAGCGATTTCCGGCTGCACGTCGAAGGAAAGCCGCTCTTCGGCCCGACCTGCAAGGCAGTGCAGCTGACAGCGGACATCCCAGAGAAAGGCCTCCGCTGCGCGAAACGTCGCTTGCTCCCCGGGCGTGAAGACCCCTCTCCGGACAAGTCCGGCAGGATCATCTGCGCCATAGAGATAGTTTCCGATCCAGCATAGGGCCTGGAGATCGCGCAGGCCGCCCTTGCTCTCCTTGATGTTGGGTTCGACCAGATAGCGGCTTTCACCCTGCTTGTGATGGCGCGCGTCCCTTTCGGCGAGCTTGGCCGCGATGAAATCCCGCCCGTTTCCTTTTGCGAGCTCCTTGCGGAAGTGTGAGCTGAACTGTTCGGCGAGAACAGCATCGCCGCAAACAAAACGTGCATCGAGCAACGTGGTCCGGACGGTCATGTCCTCCCGCGCGACCCGCATGCACTCATCCAGCGAACGCGCCGCATGCCCGATCCTGAGCCCCAGATCCCAGAGCATGAGGAGGACGAGCTCGATGATGCTTTCGCCCCACGCGGTACGCTTGAAGGGGCGGAGGAAAAGCAGATCGAGATCGGAATAGGGTGCGAGGAGCCCGCGTCCGTAGCCACCCGTCGCCACGATCGCCAGGTGTTCGGAGTCGGTAGGATTTTGGACCTGGCAGAGATGGGCGGCCGCGAACTCATAGAGAATTCGCGTCAGTTGATCATGCAATGCGCAGAGCGTCTGCGCCGCTTCGAATCCTGGGAGCGTTCTGTTCGTTATTCGCCCGTGGATTTTGGCGTGCGCATCGCGGACAAGCGGCTTGAGATAGACGAGCGCGGCCCTGCGGCAGTTTTCGACGTTGTTTCCGCGCCCGGCAACGGCTGCAAGGTTGTGCCGAAGGGCGTCGCCATCCAGAAGATCCTTGCAACGCTCGTAGCCCAACGCCGCATCCGCGAGAGATTTCGCGCGATAAGACGGCGCCGGGTGCGTGAAGGCAAGGCGCTACATTTCGGGAATGATCGTTGGTGTGTCGTCCGGAGCGAGCCAGCGATGGACGAAACCGGCCAGCGCCCCGCCCACAAGCGGCGCAACCCAGAACAACCATAACTGCCCCACGGCCCAGCTTCCCTGGAAAATGGCAACGCCGGTGGATCTGGCCGGATTGACCGAGGTATTGGTGACGGGGATCGAAATGAGATGGATGAGCGTCAGCGCGAGCCCGATTGCCAGCGGCGCAAAACCCAGCGGCGCCCTGGGAGAGGTCGCGCCGAGGATGACCATCAGGAACATGAAGGTCATCACCACCTCGCAGATGAGGCAGGAGAGCAGCGAATAGCCCTGAGGCGAATGCTCGCCATAGCCGTCGCTGGCAAAGCCGTTCGCGGCATCGAAATTCGCGGTGCCGCTCGCAATGGCATAGAGAATGGCGGCTGCCACCAATGAGCCTGCGACCTGCGCGATCCAGTAAGGCAGGACGTTGCGGGCCGAAAACCGTCCGCCTGTCCACAGGCCGAGTGTCACCGCCGGATTGAAATGGGCGCCTGAAATATGGCCGAAGGCATAGGCACCCGTGAGCACGGTCAGTCCGAAAGCGAGCGCCACGCCCGCATAGCCGATGCCAAGATTGGGGACGGCGGCGGCCAGAACCGCACTGCCACAACCGCCAAGAACGAGCCAGCCCGTGCCGATGAATTCTGCCGCGAGCTTGCGAGCGATAGCCATTGCGCAGCCCCCTGCGACTAATGAATGTTAAGTCGTATCATAGCCGCGGGGCGGGGCCGCTTCAAGCTAAACGGCCGTCTGAGCGCGCACCCAGTCCAAGAACGCGGCGTTACCCCCCTCGACCGGAAGGACAAGGAAGCAAGGGACAGTGTAGGGATGAAGAGGGCGCGCGGTTTCGATGAGCTGATTGGCGAGTGCACGCCGGGTCTTTATGATCGCCGCAGTCTCGCGGCTCGTTTCAAGCTTGCCTTGCCATTCATACAGAGAAACCATGGGTGGAAATATGTTCACGCAGGCGGCCAGCCCTGCATCAAGAAGAACCCGGGCGATCTTCTCCGCCACGGCGCGATTGGGAAAAACAGAATAGACGAGGACGAACTCGGATTTTTCGGCAGCTGGCATTCCGTCCCCGCAGGCGGATGAGGAATGGCAATGATGGCGGGGCAAATGGCGCGTGTCACGGGGGGGCGGCGGAATATTATTCAGATGCGCGCACATTCGCCCCTCCGCGTCGCCGGCACGAGGGGACATTGCATGATCCTGTTTGTTTTCAGGGACGGAAATGAAACGGCGCGGAATTTGCGTTCCGCGCCGTTTGCGTCGATCAGTCGATCAGGTCTCAGACGAGCTTCAGATTGACCGCCTTGGGGCCCTTCTTGTCAGGTTCGACATCGAAGCTGACACGCTGGCCTTCGTTAAGACCACGAAGCCCGGCAGCCTGAACGGCGGTGACGTGCACGAACACGTCCTTTCCGCCGCCTTCCGGTGCGATGAAGCCAAAGCCCTTTGTAGTATTGAAAAATTTGACCTGTCCGGTCGTCATTACAGCTTTCTCCTGAACACAGGCTTTTCCGCAGCGGACACCATGTCCGCCACGCCGTCAAAGTCGCGTCTCATTGTCAGGGAAAGCGTCGTCGTCACTCCAGGCCGTCTGCATATTTGCGAGAGGTTCTTCTCCACGCGCTGATGCACCGGCCGGCGCGCATGAAACTCTTCTCTGTCCCGCGCGGCCTCAACCGGCGCCCCATATAGGATTTCGGGCGCCTTTTGGCAAGCAAGGGTTCACCACGGGTCTTGGAGGGCTATGTGGGCAGGTTGTTCGCGCACGCGGTCCATCCATCCGCCGAGAGCCGGAAAAGCGGAAAGATCAAAGCCGCCTTCGCCCGCGCAATGGGTATAAGCGTAGAGCGCTATGTCGGCGACCGAATACCGATCGCCCGCAAACCAGTCGCGTCGTGCAAGATGTCCATTCATGACAAACAGCGCGTGATTGCCCTTCGCGCGCCATTCGGGAACGAGATGTTTCCTGGTCTCCATCTGGTCTTTCGGCGCATAGGCGAGCCAGTAGCGCGCGACAGCAACATAGGGTTCATGGCTGTATTGTTCGAAGAACATCCATGACAGGGCTTCGGCCCGCGACCATGCACCATCGGGCTCAAGCTTCGTCCCCTCCGCGAGATGCCAGATAATGGCATTGGATTCCGGCAGTGTGCGGCCGTCCTCCCACTCCAGCAGCGGGACACGCCCATTCGCATTCCTGGCCAGAAACTCCGGTTTGCGGGTCTCTCCGCCGTGGAGCGGATAGTCGCGCAGAGCGAGCTCAACGCCTGTTTGCCTCGCGGTCAGGCGGACCTTGTAGCAATTGCCGGACATCGGCATCTGGTGGAGGACCGGCATGATCAGTCTCCCTCTCGTTCCCTGCGGGTATCCGCAATTCCGTCTGCGAAGGACCAAGGCCGCCGGGAGCAGGCCGCCTACGGCCCAATTTCGACGGGTGAGTCAATTCGCGCGAAACGGCTGGCCGCCATTCGCGTTAGCATAGGTTGGGATTGTATAGGAGCGGATTATGCGGTTCGCCTATGCTGCGGCAGTGGCCGTTCTTGTTGGAGGCACGGCGGGCTGGTTTTGGCCTGCCCGGGCCCAAATGCCCATGCCCGCTCAAAAGATGACTCAGCAGGCAATGCCCCAACAGCACATGCCAATGGACACGCCGGTCTCGGTGGGTTCTGTCCAGGCGGTCTGCACCGGAGTGGGGCAGAGGGCCGAAAACGATCCCCGCTGGCTTTCCTTTCCAATTCGCCTTGAGTTTTCGAACAAGGGCGCGCAGTACCTGTCGGGCGTGCATGTCGATCTTTCGACAGCAAGCGGCAAGCCGCTGGGGAGCCTCGATTGCGACGGTCCCTGGGTGCTTCTCGGTGTCGCGCCCGGAACCTATCGGGTTTCGGCAACGCTCTTGGCCCAACCGGGCGGGGGATCGGCCAGCGCCACTTTTACCGCGCCCTCCTCCGGGCAAAAACGCGTCGGGCTTCAGTTTCCGCTGGCCCAGAACCAATAGCGGCTTCGGCGTGATTGCGTCCGCGCCGGCGGTATAAGATCGCCTGATGCATGGACGGCTGCTTTCGGGGATCGGTCACGGCGGGTTGCGGCACGGCGGCACTTTCGGGATTCACATTCTCGGCGTGCTTCTGATGATTGCCGCGACCGTGGTTCTCGCCGCTGCCGCGACGGCGGGGATGAGCGAGTGGGTCGAACGCCGCTTCCGCAACGAGGATTCCACCAAGCTGGCCGGCTGGGTTACCTTCGTTATCGTATTTGCGCTTTTGGGCTGGCTAACGTTTCGTGTCTTGTGATTCACCTCTCGCCAGCCGCCAGGAAAGCGGTGACGGAACCGCCGCGGCAGCATCACGCGCACCACGGGTTCTTCAGCGCAGCATGCGGGTGACAGGTACGCTTTTGCTGACGCTCTCCTCGGTGACGCCTGCCTCCTCGGTGTTCGTATTCGTGCCAACAGTCATCCAGGAAGCCGGCAGCGGCGCCTTCCTGAGCATGATCGTGGCGGGCATGCTCTCGTTTCCGATTGCCTTCGTCTACGCCGAACTGGCATCGGCGTTTCCGATTGCCGGCGGCGAATACTGCATGCTGGGCCGCACTCTGGGGCCAGGCTGGGGCTTTGCGATGCTTGGGCTGGTCCTGTTCGGCAACATGCTGACGGTTACCGCTCTTGCACTCGGCGCCGCGCCCTACCTCGATGTGATCTGGCCTAATCTGAACGCCACGACGGTCGCCATCGTAATCATTGTTTCAATGACGCTGCTTGCAGTATTGCATGTGCGCACGAATGCCTGGGTCACGGGCATTTTCCTGTTGCTTGAGATTCTGGCGCTTGCCGTGCTGGCCGCGTTGGGTCTGTTCCATGTCATGCGGCCGGTGAGCGATCTCGTACTGCATCCGGTGACGCTCCTCGGCGGAAGCCTTGTACAAACTCCGCTCGTGCTGATCGGGCTCGCCACGACGGTGTCGGTGTCGGCCTATTACGGGTTCAGTTCTGCCGTCTATTTTACCGAGGAAATGCACGAAGCACCGCGGCTCATCGGACGCACGATCCTCTGGGCTGTGATAATTACCGTTCTGACCGAACTTGTTCCCGTTGCCGCTGTGCTCATCGGTGCGCCAGATCTTAGATGGCTCATCGCTTCCGCTAATCCGTTCGGCGAGTTCGTGCGCGTCCGTGGTGGCCAGTTGCTGCATGGCGCGATAAGCATCGCCATCGCCTTCGCCATCATCAACGCCGCGCTTGCAACCCTCCTGCAGAATGCCCGATTCCTTTTTTCAACTGGGCGAGATCTCGTCTGGCACCGTCACATCAATGACGGGCTCACGCTCACCCATGCGCGCTTCCGGTCGCCGTGGATTGCCACCCTGGCGGCCGGCGGGTCGTCGATTCTCACCTGTTTTCTCGGCCTCAAGCTGGTGCTCGTGCTAACCGGCACTGGAATCGTCTTGACCTATGCCGGCGTGTGTGCGGCCGCGCTCGCCGGTCGCCGGAACAGTTCGACGACGCATGCGAGTTTCCGCATGTGGCTCTTTCCCTGGATGCCCGTCCTGGGCCTTGCAATGTGCGCCGGTGTTCTCATTGCGAGCTGGTTCGACCTCGACACCGGGCGTCCGAGTCTCATCGCCAATATTGTCGCAATCGCCGCGGCGCTTCTTTATTACCTCTTCTTTCTGCGCGCGCGCGGCGGCTGGGTGCTGCGGGACCCTGAAGCGGACGCGCCGGAATGAACTTGTCCGCACCAGCCGCGACGAACCCGGGATCGACCTCTCCCGGGCGCGGCGAGCTTCTGCAGGTTCTCGGTGTGACATTCGGTATTGCCGTGGCGATCGGCGCGATGATCGGAGTGGGAATTCTGCGCGCACCTTCTCTCATCGCCCGCGATGTTCCGCAACCGGAGCTTATCCTTGCGCTCTGGGTGACTGCGCTCGTTCATGCCATCCTTGAAGCAAACGTCATTCTTGAACTCGCCACCGCCATGCCGCGCGCAGGCGGCCCTTATGTCTACGTTCACCGCGCCTTCGGCGACATCGGCGGGCTTGTCGTCGGCTGGACGCTGTGGGCACAACGCGTCTCATCTACCGCGGCACTCTCCATCGCCTTCGCCGAATTTGCGGCCCAGCTGTGGCCGCAGATCGCGGCAGCAATTCCCGCAATCGCCGTCATAATGCAGCTGGCGATGTTCGGAATGAATCTGGCGGGGGTTCGCGAGGGCCGCACGGTCCAAGAGATCACGAGTTTCCTGAAGGCACTTGCGCTGCTTGCATTTTGTGTCACCGTCATTCTGATCGCCCATCCACATATTGCGGCCAAAACACCACGCCTCATGCCTGTCGCGGGCTGGGCCGCGATCATAGCCGCCTATCAGCTCATTGTGGGCGCCTATTCCGGCTGGTACGAGCCTGCCTTCTTTTCGGAGGAAACGCCGAACGCAGCGCGATGCCTTCCGCGCGCGATCGGCATTGGGCTCTTGCTCACCGCGCTCTTGTACATCGGCATCAACGCAGCGCTCTTGCACGCGCTGGGGCCGGCCGAGATGGCGCGCTATCCGCTTCCTTTCGCCGCCGCGCTCGCCGGCGCGGGTGGCGCGTTCGCTGCCGTCGCCATCGCGCTCTTCGCCATGCTGAGTGCAGCGAGCTGCGCGAATGCAGGCATTATGAGCGCGCCACGCGTACTTCTGGCATTGTCGCGCGACCGCCTGCTGCCCCATTTCTTTCAGCGGGTAAATAGGGGCGGAAGTCCAGTCGCGGCGATGCTGTTCACGGCCGTGGCCGCCATTTGCGTGGCCTTGACGGGCTCCTTCACGCTGGCATTCGGATTGATCGCGACACTGCAGTCCGCCGCTCTGGTTCTTGTAATCGCTGCGCTCTTCGTACTGCGTCGGCGCGAGCCCGAGCTCGCGCGACCGTTCCGGGCCATCGCCTATCCCTGGGCGCCCCTGCTCGTGCTCGGAATTGATTTGGCCCTCCTCATCCTGTTCCTCGACGCAAATCGGATGGGTGGTCTCTATGCTGTCCTGTTGTGGCTCCTCGCCGTGCCCTTCGCGATTATTGCCCGCCGTGCCGGCCATGCGCATGCGACCCGCTGACCTCACAGGTCACGGTTGCCGACGATTGAGAAGTGGTCCGCATGCCGTTGTCAGTGTCATGCTTCGAAAATAGTTGCGCGACTTTTGTGACGCAAAGCCGCGCCGGACGGCATGGCAGACAGCAACGGGCGCCCGCAATCCTTCGCAAAAATGCGCTGGAACCGCGGGCTTCCAGCCTGTTCAAGCGGAAAGCGCCACGGTTCCTGTTTGGCCCCCGCGCAAGACCGGATTTGAATACGTTTATTCCGCCGGCAGGCTGTTGAACATTTCACACCGTCCGCATTCGAACCGGCCCGGAGCATTTGCCCCGATGTTTCGCAGAGAGCATCCCGAGCTTACTGCCAGCTCGTCCGTGACGGCCGTCACGGACCGCGGCCTTGACACTTCCATATCGACGCCATCGCAATATAGTGTTGCACGGGTCGCACAGCTGCGGGGTGAGGGGTGGCGGCAGCGAACACCGACGGAGAGTTGTACATCTGCCTGCGGCGCATGTTTGTCTGCTCCGCGGAGGTGGCGCATTCTATTGCGCGCCACGCGACCGACAGGCGCTATCCGGTCAAGTCGGTGATCGTCAAACAGGGCGACCGAACGGTGGCGACTTTCCTTCTCCTCGCCGGGCGGGCGCAGGCGCTGACATATGGGTTCGAAGGCCAATTTGCCCTGCTGAACGAGTATCAGCCAGGTGACGTCTTCGGCGTCGCGGCAGAGGAAACTGCTGCAGAGGAGGCCGATGTCGTGGCGGTGGAGGAGGTCCGCGCCGCCGCGTTTCCCGCGTCGGATTTCATTGCCCTGCTTGAGACACATGGCTGCGTGGCCATACTCGTCTCCAGGGCATTGCTACGCCAGTTGCGCGCCGTTTCACGCCGCGTCACGGAACGTATGACGCTATCCGCAGCCGGCCGTGTGCATGCAGAATTGCTACGCCTCGCCCGCCTCGCCGACGGACGCGCGATAGCGCCCGCTCCGGTTCTCTCGGCGCTGGCCGTCCGCGTTCATACCACGCGCGAGACAGTCTCCCGTACCATCAGCACGCTCGAGCGCCGCGGCATAATACGACGGGAAGGTGGCGCGCTTGTCATTGTCGCTCCGCACCGGCTGGAAGAGATGGTCGTATGAATCGCTCAGCGCCTGAGGGAGAAAAGGCGAATCGGCGTTTCCATACGCGCAGGCAACTCGCCGATGAATTCGACCCGCGGCCGGCCTCCGGCCGCGCCCGCGCAAAGAGCGGCGGCAAAATCTTCGGTTATGTGAATGGCGCCGTCTGGGGTTGAAGGGGCGATCTGTCCGGGCGTCGCTGCGGGAGCACCGGCTAGAAATGGCGTACCGCCAAACGGATTTGGTACGATGCGCACCACGCCGTAGTCGCCGCAAATGCGCAAGCGTGCCGAATTTCCGAGCGCGACCGAAATCTCCAGAGCGGCATCTGCGGCGACGGCCGGTGTATCGAACGCAGCGATCACGGCCTCGCCGGTCCAGTACGGGGCGATGGGACGTTCCCCGTTCGAAGTCACAATTTTTGCCGTTCGCGGCAGTATGTGCTTGAAAACCTGGTCGGCCGGAGTATGCGAGGGATCGATCCGAAGCACGGCGACAAGCCGCTCGGATCTGTCGAGGCGCCTGCGTAAAGGGGCGAGGGCCGGCTCGCGAAGGCGCGGCGCAGTGAGAATGTGCTGACGTCGGCCGCCGTATCGCCACGCACGCGCGATGGCGCCGCTCGCGCTCCGCATGGATTGCGGTTCTGCCTTCCGATCAAGAATCAGAAGCTGCACGGCTTCGGTCATCAGCGTTTCGGCCTGCATAATGGCGCTGCCCATTGCGACTTCGGCCGCAAGCCGAATCGCAAGCGGCGACAGCGATTCTTCGCTACTGCCGATCGTCCGGATGCTGCATGCGCGCTCTGCCACGATGTCGAAGCGCTTCGCCCAAGAGGCGCCGCACCGCGCGACCGATCCGGCCCGGAAGACGTTCACCGCGGCCGGCAGAACGAGGTGCAGTTCGGCTCCTGTCTCCAGAAGCGCCTCCGCGATGACAATATCGGCGCCGGCGGCCAGTGCACCATAACCAAAACCGATGCGTTCCTCCGCGATACGTTTGCGGATCTCACGGTCAAGCGCGCTGCGCGTCGTGGCGAGCGACATGTGGCCGGCGAAGTGCAGGCTGCGGGGCGGACGGAAGGCGTCAAGCCAGACTTTACTCCCGCGGAGCTCATCAAGAATGAGACCGAATTGCCGAAGTGTGGAAGCGTGATCCTCGTGGGCCAGAGGTGCACATGCGACCGCTTCCTTCAGGCTCGCCTTGGCAGCTTCCGTCTCGCCGAGCAGCAGCCGGGCTTCCGCACGCGTGGCAGCCCGCCAATACGGCGTTTCTGCTTCCTCATCGCCCCTCGCGAGAATGCGGCGCGCGAGTTGCTCGGATTCGCGCCGCTCGCCGGCAAGCAGGGAAAGTGTGGCCGCATTGATCAGCGGATAGCTGGCACCGCCGATCTCGCCCGCCCTCGCATAGGCGCGCGCGGATTCCCGGTAGAGACGCTTGCGCTCGCGTCCCCTGGCGGCCAGTGCTTCATCCTTGAGCAGACGCCCTTTGACGCTCAGCACGGCCGCGTCGTCATCGATCCGCTCAAACCCCGCCTCCGCAAACATCGCCTTTGCCCGTGCGAGCGCGCCCGAGCGGGCGTGGGCGATGATGGAGAGCAGGCTGGAACTGTTGACGGGCATTACAACCAATGACGATGGCAGCCTGTCCTCAACCGTATCCGCCGTTTTGGATGTGCGGATCGATCGGCGCCAGTTCCGTTGAAGTACCCTGCCGGTCTGTTCTTACTACGTACAGCGTGAAGGGTACTGTATTGCCCTCCTCGACGGGGCAAACGACAAGGACCGTTTGACCGCTGCTGTCGAACGTATCATCCGTGACAAACGTGAGAGACTCCGCATTTTCGGAAAGATCCTCCCCGTCGTCTATGGCCGAGGTCGGGTCAAATGTTCCGTTGGAAACGCCGTTGAACGCGTAAGTATATGTACCGTCATCGGTCGGATCCAAACAGAGTGCGATGGCTGCGAGGCCGGCCGGCTGGTCGCCAAGGTCAATTTCAAGGTCATCCGAATTCGTCGTCTGACTGCCCAGCTCGGTGGCCAATGTGTAGATCTGCCCGATGCTGCTCGGCGCACTGGCCTGTGTGATGACAGCATAGGAGAGGGTCTCGTCCGTATCCCATTGCGTTACGTCGAGTTTGACGTAAACGGTCGAGCTTATTGTTGCCAGGCTCGTCCGGCCAGTTATTGGATTATGAATATCCGCCATCGCGTCCTCCCCTTGGAAAAGCATTCATGCTTCGGATCTTCGTTCAATCCTCAAATTCCTTCCCCCACTCTCGGGAGTGGCGCAGCGTCATCATGCGGCTTCGATTGATCCGCAGATATTCGAGCGCACCGGCGTCTTTCAATCCTGCGGCCGCGGCAACGCGCGCCAAGAGGATGGCGCAAAAATCCCCGATTTCGTGATCGTCTGTGGCGGTGCTGCTGCCGCAATCGACGAGGAACGAGCGGGCACGCGCGAGATCGGGCGGTTTTTCATGAAGCTTCGCTTTTGCGAGGAAAAGCTCGACCATGATCTTTTCTTTAACGAGCCATTTGTCCTCAGGATCGGAGGCTGAATAGCGCCGTGCGTCAGCTAGCGTTGTCGTCAGCCTGCGGTCCGCGTCGTTCGCCCGGCCCTCGACAAGATCAATTCGTGCGACACCGATTTCATTTCCGAGGAGATCGCGCGCGTATTCTGCGTTCTTCGCGTCCCGCTTCAGGAGTGACTCCAGGACCTGCTTCTGCGACAGGCGATCCGCGCGCGCTCGTTCATCCTGACCGAGCGCGAATTCATCGTCGGCAAGCCATGCGTGGAGATCGGCGATATTGGTCAGAATATCCGCGTCGTCCGGTTTTTTTTTCAGAGCAGCCTGGAAATGCGCCAATGCGCTTGAGAAATGTGCCAGCGCTTCGGCTGGCGCATTTCCCTCATGCATCGCGAGCGTGCCGAGATTGCTTTCCGCGTCGCCTGCCTCCGTCTGCCAATCGGGATTGGCGGGGTCCATTGCGACAAGTTGTGATGCCAGCGCGGCATAACGCTCGAATCCTGCGCGGGCGGCCTCGAAGCGATCCTGGCGCCAGTCGATATAGGCAATCCAGTATTCGCTTTGCGCATGGTCGTAGATGCGTGCGGGATCATTGGGCGCGTCGGCAAGCAACGCAGCCGTTGTCCGCTTCGCCTCGATGAATTTTTTCAGTGCGGCGTCGAGATTTCCCCGGACTTCGTCATCTTCTCCCATCGCATGGAGGATGCGGGCACGGCGTTCGAGGGAATCGACCGGCAGCGAGGCGATGTCCTGGTCTTCGTAATAATTTAGCGCCCGCTCGTTGACAGCGGTCATCACATCGAGCCGGCCTACGCCCCTCAGCCTGTCGCGCAGATTGGTCAGCATGAATTCGACCAGCCCTTCCGCTTCGCTGCGCTGGCGCTCGGCCTCCTTGCGGGCCTTGAGCGCGACAGCGGTCAATGCTCCCATCACTAATACGGTCGCGAGCGCCACCATCGTGACGGCCGTCACGCGTTGGCGATATCTTTGGGCGTCGCGTTGAACGAGTTCGTCCAGACCAACGCCTGCAATGCCGGCGACGAGCTTCAAAAGCCCAAGATGCGATCCGTCGCGGCCCGTACGGAAATCGGCGGCGAGGGGCTCGATACGTTCCCCTGCGGTGCCGAATAGCGCCGCGGGGAAACATTGTGCCGGATCGCCCTCGCGGATCGCCGCGAATACCGGGCGATCAGGATGCAGCGCCCGAAACAGCTCCACCTCGCGTGAAACCCATTTCGACGCGGCGGCACCGGGCGAGCAGACCACGATAAGACTCCGCGAATGCGCCAGCGCCGAGCGCACCTCGGCACTCAGATCGGCCGCGGCGGGCAGTTCCTCACGGTCGCGGAAGATCGGAACCAGCCGTCGCGACACCACGCCCTGCGCCGTACTCCGTCCGACGAGACGACGTGGCAGAAAATAGCTTTCCAGCCGGCGATGGAGCCGTCGCCCGAACGCGGCATCCCTGTGGCTATAGCTGATAAAAGCCCAATAATGCGGCTCTGCGCCGACGGCATCCCCCGCCATCGTCCCATTTCCCCGATCGCCCCGCAAAGTCTGCCAGAGTCGGACCCATTCAACAACGTGTGTCGTTTGCGGCAGCCGACGCTTCGGGACGATTTCGTTAGTCGTGACGCCGGTCGCTCCCGGACCCAGTACCGTCACCCACAAACGATGACGCCTCCTGCTGCCCTTGAACAAGGCGCGGCGACTGTTTGGCCTGGAAGTTCTGTCGGAAGTCGGTGATAGGTGGCGGAGCCGGAGGGATTCGAACCCTCGATACGGGTTTGAGCCCGTATAACGGTTTAGCAAACCGCCGCCTTCAGCCTCTCGGCCACAGCTCCACGCAACCAGCCTCAAGGCCGGGCGCCCGATTCAGCCGGTTTCCGCGCCTGTGGCAAGACCTAAATGCGGCCTGCCCGGGCCATCGAGGCCAGGGCTGGTCGCACCCATCCCATCCGGCCGAGAAAGCGAGCCCCCGAAAATGGGTTATCTCGCGCCGCGCCCGGCGAGAACGGCGGGAATGGTCAGAACGATGATCTGAAGGTCGCGCAGTACGGACCATGTCTGCGCATATTCCATGTCGAGGCGGACACGCTCGGCAAAGGTGCAGTTGTTGCGCCCTGCGATCTGCCAGAGACCGGTGATACCCGGCCGCAACGCGCAGTAATCGCCGAAATTCTCGCCGTAAAGGGCAATCTGCTCCGTCATGATCGGTCGCGGTCCGACTATGCTCATTTCGCCGCGCCAGACATTGATGAGTTGGGGCAGTTCATCGAGACTTGTGGCGCGGATCAGCTTTCCGATCGGTGTGATCCGGGGATCGCGGGCGAGTTTCTGGTAGTTGTCCCATTCCGCGCGTGCAACCGGATCTTGCGCGAGGACCTCCTGAAGTCGCTCGTCGGCGCCGGGAACCATGGAACGGAATTTGAAGCAGTGGAAAGTCCGGCCGCCCAAACCGATCCGGCGCTGCGAATAGAAGGCGGAGCCGCCGTCAACCTTGATGAGAAGGGCGATCACAAACCCTACAGCAACAGCAAAGGGCGCACAGAGCAGACAGATAACGCAATCCATGATCCGTTGGTGTGCCAGCGAGACACGTTGCGCGTGTGGTGCCGAGCGAGTTTGGAAATAGCCCACAGGAGCCTCGCCGACCTGCATGTTCATGGAAACGCAGCCCCACAAAACGCACACGTACCCTGACCGACAAGATTTAACGAGGGGTTACGTTGGTCATATAATGCCTTAATGCGGAAAAGGCGTGAACAGCCATCCCAATTCATTATCCCGCCCTGTCCCCACAAACGCGAATCACGCGCAAAATGGTTTAACGCTGCCGAATCCGCCGTCAACAGAAAGCACCGCGCATGGCCCGCGCGTGGATCGGGAGCCATGGAGGCGCGGCGCCCCGCGTTTGAATCAGCGACGCTGCGATCGGCGACCGGAGATGAAAGCATCGAGCCCGGCCGCGATATCTTCCGGTGA